>JBMHDH010000061.1:0-3711 GCA_049889495.1 Puniceispirillaceae bacterium (SeqCode)
GATAGCAAGTGATAGGGCAAAATGACATATTCTGACATGAGAGATAAATTGGCAGATGATCTTTATCTGTCAGGTGAACAAATATCCGAAACCTATGCCAAAGATTGGTCAGAAGCGGTACCGCATTTGCCTGAAGTAGTGTTGCGCCCTCGAACAATCGAAGAGCTATCTGAAATTATCACTTTGGCCAATCAGCACCAACAACGTTTGGTCACACAAGGCGGGCGCACAGGCTTGGCTGGTGGGGCAACACCACAACAAAGCGAATGGGCACTCACCACCGAACGGTTAAACCGCATCATCGACATTGATCCCATTGGCAAAACCATCACTGTCGAAGCTGGTGTCACATTACAACAAATTCAAGAGGCCGCGGCGGAACATGATTTGCTTTTCCCGCTTGATCTTGGCGCCAGAGGCACCGCCACAGCTGGCGGGGTCACATCCACCAATGCAGGCGGCAATCAGGTGATCCAATATGGGGTGACAAGACAGCTGATCTTGGGGCTGACAGCGGTTCTGCCAGATGGGCAAATCATGGCCCAGAATAATACGCTTTTGAAAAATAACGCTGGCTTTGATTTGAAACAGCTGATGATTGGCACCGAGGGTGTGTTGGGTGTTGTGGCAAATGTGACATTTCGTCTGTTTCCGCGCCGTGATGTTGTGAAAACCGCATTTTGTGCCGCACCAGATTTTGAAAGCGTCACAGCCTTATTATCCTATGCAGGGCAAAAATTCCAAGGTCTGTCTTCCTTTGAGGTCCTATGGCAAGATTACATGGCAGAGTTGTTGCATGTCACAAAACGAAAACCGCTCTTTCCTGACAATCATGCCTTTTATGTCTTGCTTGAGGTTGAACAAGCTGAAGATACAGGGTTTTTTGAAGACACCCTGATGAAAGCGGTTGAAGAGGGCGTTATTTCAGATGCGTTGATTGCGCATAATGAGGCACAACGTCACTCATTCTGGGCTGTCAGAGATTCCATTGCCGAAATCATCAGCGATATTCAGCCATGTGTGAATTTTGATATTGGCTTGTCTTTAAAAGAGATGAAGCAATTCACCCACAGCGTCTCAGAAAAATTGCAATTGGCTTTTCCTGGTATGCGGCTTGTGACATTCGGGCATTTGGGAGATGGCAATATTCATATTTGCTGCACCTCTGGCAGCCTATCTGATCATGAAGCGATTGAAGATTTGGTATTTAAAGAAGCCACCTCTGTTGGGGGTACCATCACCGCAGAACATGGCATTGGCATTTTGAAAAAACAATGGCTATCAGATTGTCGCAGTGATGTTGAAATTGACATGATGCGTCGGCTTAAGCAGATGCTTGATCCAAATCAGATTCTCAATAAAGGGCGTGTGATTTAACGCGCGGCTACCTTAACGCTCGGCTTTAAATAATACATCTGAGATATCTTTTGCTGCTTCTTGTAAATCAGGCAAAAGGTCAAGGGCGTTATCATACCCAAACCGACTTTTGGGGCCATGAATGGCCAAGGCACCGCAATAGGCCCCTTTGGCATTGACCACAGGCACCGCAATCGCAAGCATATTGTCATAGAGCTCTTCATTATCAATGCTAAAGCCTTGTTTGCGGATCGTCTTTAATTCTTGGAACAATATCTGTTGATCGGTGATGGTCTGATTTGTTCTCTGATCAAGATGCATATGGCGCAACATCGCTTCGGCTTGGGTGCGGCGCAATGATGCCAAAAATGTTTTGCCGCTTGCTGTACAGTGAAAGGGCACTTCGGTGCCAATTGGAAGCATAACCCGAAAATGCCAATCAGTTTCCACGCGATCAACATAGCTCATGCCACGTTCACTCGGTACCACATAATTAATGGTTTCACCTGATTTTGATGCCAAATGACGCATCACCTGATGGCGAATAATGTTGCCGTGATGTTTGCTATTCAGATGGGACGCCATTGTAACAGCGCGGTTTGCGACACTAATATATTGTCCTTGTTTTTCTAAAAAACCAGCATTTTGCATTGTTTTCAATAATCGGTGGATGGTCGGCTTTGGCAAGGATGTGTGGCTGGCAAGCTCAGCGGCGGTCACACGACGATCAGCCATCGCAATCACCTCAAGTAAATTCAGCAATCGTAAATTCGGACTATCCGCCATAAATTATGTCCCTTTTCTTCAAAAAACACCTAATCAGACCCTATCTGGGAGGTGATATCATATCACAAGGTGAAATAAGTGCTTGCGAGGCGATATGAATCAGCATAGCGTTTTTAAATATTATGATACTATTGTTATCAAAAATTGCATTTTTTGCAATAACGGGGAAAAAATTTAGGTAAAGTAGGCATATTCATGGATGTAATGATTGTCGTGGATGTCTTGCAAATTATTTTTGCGGACATTGTTTTATCAGGTGACAACGCCTTGGTGATCGGCATGGCAGCAGCTGGTTTATCGCCAGAATTGCGCAAAAAAGCCATTTTCATTGGTATGGCTTTGGCCGCTGGTTTGCGCATTGGCTTTGCGGTAATCGCATCCTATTTATTGTCGATCAAAGGCATTTTGATCATTGGCGGCCTGTTATTGGCATGGGTATGTTGGCGTTTTTACAAAGACATCAGGGAATTTACCGCGCAAGAAGGCAAAGCTGAAGAGCAAGCTGAAACAGGCTCTCCGCATTTTGGCCGCGCGTTATTTACGATTCTTTTGGCAGATGTCTCAATGTCGATTGATAACATTGTCGCTGTTGCCGCGATTGCGCGTGATAATACGCAATTGCTTGTTTTCGGGCTTGGTTTGGCAATTATTATGATGGCCTTTTTCGCCTCATTAATCATGCGGGTGATGTTGCGTTATCGGTATTTGTCCTATCTTGGCTTGTTTTTATTAATCTATCTGGCGGTCATGATGCTGTATGACGGTTTTGTCGAATTGGGTGTGATTGCACCTATATTTGCCTGATTCGGTTTCATGTGTTTCGGTTTCATGTGTTTCGGTTTCGCATGATTTGTCGGCAGATAGGTTACGGGGGTTGGTGATTTTTAAAAGTCTCATGATGATGTATCGCGTCGCCATCATCATGAAAATCACACAATAAAAAAGACGTGAAATAAAAGGGAGGATCATATGTTAAATATGAAAACTTTGACAAAGACAGTCACTATGGCTGGTCTTGGTTTGTCTGCCATGGCAGTTGCCAGCGCAGCTTATGCCAAAGAAGTCCATATCCGTGTGCAGGCTGTGCTTGGCACGCAAACATCTGAAGTTGGCATGCTTCGTGATTTCATGGATGACGTTACAGCTTTGACGAATGGCGAAGTCACATTTGAAATTTTGCCAGCAGGCGCTGTTGTTGGTGTTCGTGAAACACTAGACGCGGTTGACTCAGGTCTAATCGAAGGTGGTTTTGCTTGGACACATTATTGGTCAGGTAAGCACCCAGCAGCGATGTTGTTTGGCTCACCAGTTGCTGGTGCGGGTGTTGGTATCGATAACATTGCCTTTATGTCATGGTTCCTAAATGCAGGTGGTAAAGAACTTTACGACCAGCTATGGGACGAAATGGGCATGAATGTAAAAGGCTTTATGCTACAGCCAGTTGGTCCAGAAGCACTAGGTTGGTTTAAAGAGCCAATCAACTCAATGGATGATTTCCGTAAATACCGTTTCCGTACACCTCCAGGTCTACCAGGCCAGACATATAAAGACATTGGCGTTGCTTCTGTT
>JBMHDH010000062.1:0-4023 GCA_049889495.1 Puniceispirillaceae bacterium (SeqCode)
GCCAATCACCTCACCCTCCAGCGTCTGCAATGACAAACGCGCCGTCAGGGTGCGGTAATTCGGCCCTTGATTTTGTTCAATCGCCACAAACCGATAGGCCCGATCATCAAGCGCAATCACATCGCCGACCTTGGCACGCACGGTCGCCTCGGACCGCGCCAAACCATCTCCCAAAGCCCCAAATAAGAACAACGCCATTCCCAAATGACCAAGCCACATCCCCCAAATTGGCAAGCCAAGCTGGCGCAGGCGCATTCCGATACCAGTTGGTTGGTGGAATTTTAAATGACGCTGCATATCAGCGATCATCCCAAAGCCAAGCCATCCCAATAAGCCAAGCCCTGCGGCGGCAGGGGCAGATAGTGTCTTTGTCACCATCAGCCCGATGACACTCACCAGCACCGCCCCTAACCCTGCGACAATCATGACGCGGCGCGCATGTGGCAACAAGCCACCGCGCCATAGTAATACAGGGCCAATCACCATACCGATCAGCGCAAAAGCCATGATCGGATTAAAGGTGGCTTCAAAATAAGGAGGACCAACTGTAATGCGTTGATTGCTAACCAATTCAAGACCAAGCGGATAAAATGTGCCAAGCAACACAATCGAAGTGGCCACCACCAAAATGATATTATTCAAAACAAGCGCAATATCACGGCTGGCAAGAGTTGCATCATTGCGTGTTGCCAATTGCGGACCACGCACCGCAAATAACGCCAAAGGCACACCAATGGAGACAAGCAAAATCCCCAAAATAAACAAGCCGCGTGACGGATCAGAGGCAAAGCTATGAACAGAGGTCAACAAGCCTGAACGCACAATAAAGGTGCCAACCAAAGACAGCGAGAATGACAAGATCGCAAGCAAGATCGTCCAGCTTTTTAACTGACCTCTTTTTTCCACCACAATCACAGAATGCATCAGCGCGGTTGCCGCAAGCCACGGCATTAACGAGGCGTTCTCTACGGGGTCCCAAAACCACCAGCCACCCCAGCCAAGCTCATAATACGCCCACCAACTGCCGAGCGAAATGCCACAGGTTAACGCGCTCCAAGCGGACAACACCCACGGGCGCGCATAACGCCCCCAATCCTGATCAATACGCCCCACAAGCAACCCTGCCACAGCCAATGAAAAGGCCAATGATAACCCCACATAGCCGACATACAGCATGGGCGGATGCAAGGCCAGCCCGACATCTTGCAACACAGGGTTCAGCCCACGCCCTTCAAGCGGCGCATCACTAAGCCGCTCAAACGGGTTAGAGGTCAATAAGCTAAAGGCCAAAAAGGCAGATGTCACCGCCCCTTGCACCCCTAGGGTGTAAAGAGAGAATTGCGTTGGCAAATGTTTGGAAGTCAGCGCGAAAATCCCGCCAAACAACACCAAAATCACAATCCAAAGCAATAAAGAGCCTTCATGATTGCCCCATGTGCCCGAAATCTTATAGATCAATGGCTTCGCAGAATGGGAATGTTGGGCCACCAATGCCACCGAGAAATCAGAGACAATAAAGCCATGCACCAAACAGATAAATGACACAAATACAAAACCGCTTGCCAGTAATTGTAACGGGCTGGCAAAGCGATATAAAGTGGCAAAAGACAACCCTGTGGCATGACGCATATAAGATGTGCTAGCCAACAGCAATGCGGCTTGGCAAACAGATGCAACAAAAGAGATGATCAGCGCAAAATGGCCAATCTCAGCAAGGGCAATCATCTTTGACAAATCTCCTCTATCACAGCAGTGTCATGCCTCACATTTGCTTCATCACCCGATAAAGCAACTGAACCGCATATATTGTGGTATCTCTATCATATATCGCATCAAACAGGAGCAAGCCAATATGCCGCATGGCAGATCAGGCAAAAAAAACGCGCCTTATCACCTCTAACATCATGATAAGACGCGCTTTGTGGCGTGATCTCTTGAATCCCTATTAAGGGCCTGTTTCTGTTTCGCCTATTATTTCTTTAACGGCGGAAAGCGTGTTAATTCTGCCGCAACCGTCCAATCCATATGGTTGCGCACATATTCATTAGACGCATCACGTGGCGGGTTATAATCCCAATCAACACGCTTGCCAGATTGCATCGCCTCAAACACCGCCTTGCGTTGTTTTTGTTTGGCAATCACATCAGCGCGGATTTTATCACTATCCCACCTATCTGCCACTTCCTTGGCAAAGCTTGCCGCCAATGACGCATGATCCGCATCATGTGCCAGATTATTCAGCTCAGCAGGATCTGTCTTGATATTGAACAATAACGGCGCATCCACATCACAATGGATATATTTATAATCGCCGCGGCGGATCATATAGACAGGATGGCCTGTCATCTCGGCGCAATATTCCCCAATGGCATCACCGCCATCATCTTCGCCTGTTCTGGCCATTGGCATCAAAGAACGGCCATCGATCGGCTGGCCATAGACAGGAACCTCAGTGCCCGTGCTTGCCGCGATATCAACCATCGTTGGCAGGATATCGACCAAAGAACAAGGGGTATCATTCACCCCATGCGCAATGCCAGGGCCTGCCATAATCATTGGCACACGCCCTGAATGTTCAAAGAAATTCATCTTATACCACAGACCGCGCTCGCCCAGCATATCGCCATGATCAGCCGTGATGATAAAGATGGTGTTATCTAATTCCCCGATCTCATCAATGGTGCGCACCAATTCGCCAATTTTGGAATCAAAATAGGACACATTGGCATAATAAGCATGACGCGCATTGCGAATTTCTTGATCACTTGCTGGCTTAGTGGTTGCTTCCATCCCATCCATCAAGCGTTTTGAAAAATCATCTTGTTGGTCATAGGAAAAGACATGTTCTGGCATATCAATTTCATCATTATCATAAAGATTCCAGAATTCAGGGCGCGCCACATAGGGGTCATGCGGGTGAATAAAGCTTGCCACCAAACAAAAAGGTGTTGCGCTATGACAGGCATAATCCATCAATTTGCGACGCGCAAAAAAGGCCACTTCTTCATCAAATTCAATTTGGAAAGTGGTCGCTGCCATGCCTGCTTCTTTGACTGATTCCATATTATGGTACCATTTATCAATGCGCTCATCTGGTTGTTCCCAGTCAGGCGTCCAGGCAAAATCTGACGGATAAACATCTGTCGTAACACGTTCTTCAAATCCATGAAGCTGGTCAGGGCCGACGAAATGCATTTTGCCAGATAGGCTTGTCTTATATCCCATCTGACGCAAATAATGAGCAAAAGTTGGCACAGCTGATGGGAATTCACTGGCATTGTCATAGGCGCAGATAGAGGTGATGTGCTGCCCTGCCATAAAGCTAAAGCGAGAAGGCGCACATAAAGGGGAATTGCAATAGGCTGAATCAAAGCGCATGCCCCGTTTTGCCAAGGCATCAATATGAGGTGTTTTCACAACCGGATGGCCATAAGCGCCTGTGAAATGGGGAGCTAATTGATCAGCCATAATTAATAAAATATTTGGCGCTTTTTTTGTCATGCTCTGCCCCTTATCACTCATGCATTTCAATCAAATTCAATTTGAGCTTAAATCGCTTCTCAAACAGCCAAATAGAAGCAATTCGTCAATCAATGTCGTAATAACGCCAATTGCAGATATTTCTCTAACGGTTACCCAAGTCTGCCAAAAAACGTCATTCTGGCCTGTTCTGATAAGGCGATATCGGGGGCATCATTATAGGCAAGGACAACCAGAAACCGCGGCCTGTTGCCAATGGTAGGCGTCACGCGATGCATGGCATTTCGCCCTCTGAATAAGACCAAAGTGCCTGGTGTCATTGTAAGCGTTTCAACCGGGGTTTTTCCATCTAAGACATCGCCAACCGCCGCAAAATTCATCTCTCCTTTATCTGCGTCTCTCACATCTTTGACATATTCAAACACCCCGCCTTCTTCGGGCGCTTGCAATAATAAGGTGATGGCAAAAGACGAATTGTCAAAATGCCAACCAAGCTCTTGGCCTTCAAAAGCATAATGGACATTGATAGATGACAGAGGATCT
>JBMHDH010000063.1:0-12542 GCA_049889495.1 Puniceispirillaceae bacterium (SeqCode)
TCATCCTGGCTTTGGGTTTTTGTCTGAAAATTCTGATTTTGTAGCAGCGGTCGAGGCCGCAGGCTTGGTCTTTATTGGCCCTGATTCTCATGCCATTGAGGTTATGGGCGATAAGATTGAATCCAAAAAATGGGCGGTAAAGGCAGGCGTATCGACAGTGCCAGGCACGCCAGATGCGGTAACGGATTTTGCCGAAGCCAAAACCGCAGCCAAAGAGATTGGCTATCCAGTGATGGTCAAAGCCTCTGCTGGTGGTGGTGGTAAAGGCATGCGTGTTATCGAAGATGAAGCAAGTCTTGAAGATGGCATGACAGCAGCCATGAATGAAGCACGTAACGCCTTTGGTGATGACCGCGTTTTTATTGAAAAATTTGTGGTCAAGCCGCGCCATATCGAGATTCAAATTCTAGCAGATGGCAAGGGCGGCGCGGTCTATTTGGGCGAACGTGAATGTTCAGTTCAAAGACGCCATCAAAAAGTCTTAGAAGAAGCCCCAAGCCCGTTCATTTCACCTGAAACACGCAAAAAGATGGGGGAACAGGCGGTATCGCTGGCACGCGCTGTGAATTATCGTTCGGCTGGAACTGTGGAATTTGTGGTGGGCGCCGAACAGGATTTTTATTTCCTTGAAATGAACACACGCCTTCAGGTTGAACATCCAGTCACAGAATTGGTCTATGGGCTTGATTTGGTGGAATGGATGATCCGCATTGCGTCTGGCGAGGCATTAACACTTGATCAGGCCAAGCTTCAGCCAAAAGGATGGGCGATGGAAGCGCGTCTTTATGCCGAAGATCCCGAACGTGATTTCTTGCCATCAATCGGTCAGTTAACCCGCTACCAAGAACCAGCTGGCGAAGGGGTGCGTGTGGATTCTGGTGTGGAAGAAGGCGGCGCCATTTCCATGTTTTATGATCCGATGATTGCCAAATTGATTGGCTATGGCAAAGACAGAGATGAGGCGATTGAAAGATTGCATCAGGCAATTGATCATTATGAAATTCAGGGCATCCAATCAAACAGGCAGTTCCTATCTGCTGTTTTGGAAAATGACAGTTATCGCTCTGGTGATATCACAACGGGCTTTATCGCCTCAGAATTTGCTGATGGGTTTGAAGCCGCACTGCCTGTTGGCACAGATTATGAAATTATGGCTGCGCTTGCCGCAACTTATGTTTGTCAGGATATGGCGCGCCGCCATTTTGGTATGCCAGACACCACCTTTATTGCGCAAGATCACAATGGTCATATCAGTCATGTCACCATCAATCACCATGCGGAAAACCAGCTTGTGGCACAGGTGGATGGCACAGATTATCATCTGTCAGAAGGGCCGCAAAAGGGCCTTTATTTAGGCGCTGTGAATAAGGCATCTTATCCTGCGCAACTGATTTGTGATGGACATCATGTCACCATCACCAAAGGGTCTGCTAGATTGCACCTTGCGATTTTGCCAGCACGTGCTGAAGCCGCGCTCGCCCACATGCCGATGGTTGATGCCTCGGCTGGTGCTGATGAGATTCTGGCCCCGATGCCAGGCTTGTTAACACGTCTGATGGTTGGCGTTGGTGATGTTGTGAAAAAAGGCCAGAATGTTGCAGTGATCGAAGCTATGAAGATGGAAAATATGCTTGTCTCTGAGGCCAATGGCGTGATCAAAGACATTCATGCGGCCGAAGGGGATAATTTGAATGTCGAAGATTTGATTATCACCCTTACATTGGATGAAGAAGGGTAAGTGTCTCATGTCATCTGCGCTGCAAAAGCTACACGCCAGCCATGCTGACCGCTTGGGCCTTGGCCCACATGCAGCGCGGCTGTTCCAAGAATTACAGATTGCCGCTCGTCACAATCTGTGGGCCAGCACCATCATCTTATCTGCGACCATTATCGATGTTCTGCGTCATGAAGATGTGATGTTTGATTTAGAAGAGAGTGATGATGGGCTTTCCTATGGTGAAGTTGAGGCAGGCGGTTATGATTATTTGCCTTATGCAGATCGAAAAAAATTAAATGAAATCAGGAAATTAAGAAACAGTCTCGTGCATTATGAAGGGGCTGTTGAAGGTATGATGGGGCAAAAAACAGATGAGGGCTATTTGCGCCAACAAGCTGATAAAGCGGCCTCGCTGCTTATGATGATTTTGCAAGATCATTAAGAGCTAATTCTGTGGCCCCATTGCCCCATCTTTGCCAAAATGGGTGATGAAACAGTCTTTGATCGCCATATCAAGTTCGGTTTCTGAGATGATATATCCCAATTCGGCAAGACTGGTTGTGCCAGCATCTGTAACCCCACATGGCACAATCGCATCAAAGGCTGACAAATCAGGTGACAGATTAATACTGAAGCCATGCGCGCTGACCCATTTGGATACACGTACCCCCAAGGCGGCTATTTTATTAAAGCGCGGCATACCCTTTGCGTCATGATCGCGAACCCATACGCCTGGCAAGCCATCACGTCTTTCGCCTTTAACTGAAAAACAGCCCAAAATATCAATAATCCATGCTTCGAGAGTATGAACATATAGCCGCACATCTTGCTTTCTGTGATTCAGATCAAGCAACGGATAAACAATGCGCATCCCTTCATCATGATAGGTCCATTGCCCGCCACGACCTGTTTCCACAAATGGGATAGACGAGGCTGATAAGATATCACTGTCAGTGGCTGAGGTCCCGCCCGTATAGACTGCCTGATGAGATAAGATCCATACAGCTTCATCTGCGGTGCCACCTTGCAACGCACGTACATGGGCGCTCATCTCATCCAAGATGGGAAGATAAGGTTGCGGGCTATTAAAAATACGCCAATCTGGCATGCGAAAACTCATCATTATAACTGGTGATCTTTGCTGATCATCTAGCATGAAAGGCATAATGGCAATATCACTTTCTCACCCTTCAGGAAATACACTATTTTTGTGCTTTAATTATGCCCCCGCTTCTTGTGTTTCTGGGGGTGTTTGCTAGAGTGAGGATGACACGAATTTCAAATCAAACGCGCAAATAAATGGTAAGGTGCCTAATGGCTAATCTCGCATTAAAACAGATTAAAAAATCCTATGGCAAAGTCGATGTCATCCATGGCGTTGATTTGGAAATTGGATCAGGTGAATTTATCGTATTTGTGGGGCCATCTGGCTGTGGCAAATCGACCTTGTTGCGGATGATTGCAGGGCTTGAAGAGATTACAGCAGGCATGCTTGAAATTGATGGTGAAATGGTCAATGACGTTGTGCCAGCAGAACGCGGTGTGGCGATGGTATTCCAATCTTATGCACTTTATCCGCATATGAGTGTATTTGATAATATGGCCTTTGGTTTGAAACAAGCCAAGGTAAAGCCTGATGAAATAGCCAAAAGAGTACAAGCAGCTGCACGATCTTTGCAAATCACAGATTATTTAGACCGTTTGCCAAAGCATCTTTCAGGTGGTCAGCGTCAACGTGTTGCAATTGGGCGTGCGATTGTGCGCGACCCCAAAGTATTCTTGTTTGACGAACCTTTATCCAATCTAGATGCGGCTTTGCGCGTGCAAACGCGTATCGAAATTGCGGCATTGCATGCTGATCTTGATGCCACAATGATTTATGTAACGCATGATCAGGTAGAAGCGATGACGCTCGCTGATAAGATTGTGGTGTTAAATGCGGGTCGCATTGAACAGGTTGGCAGCCCGTTGGAATTATATAATCATCCTGATAATTTATTTGTGGCTGAATTTATCGGTAGCCCAAAGATGAATATCCTATCATCCCAGATGAAGGGCGCGGATGTGATGGTTGGCGATGTTAAAATGGCAAAGGCTGGCAAAGGCCAACATGCGGCAAAGATTGGTATTCGCCCTGAACATATGCAAGAGGTGTCAAAAGCAAAAGCCAAGTTATCAGGCACCATCACCCATATTGAGCATTTGGGGGAATATGCGATTGGCTATGTGACCTTGCCAGATGGCGCCTCTATCACAGCCAAGCTAGAAGATACCACGTCGCAAAGCGTTGGCAGTGTTATTCATCTCAGCTTTGATCAAAAACGCCTTCATCTCTTTGATGGTGATGGCCAGATCATCCGCTAGGTTATCAGATTATGACGGCATCTGCACCAGCCACAGGGGTTTGTTATTATCCTGAACATTGGCCAAAGGATATGTGGCAAAAAGATGCAAAAGCCATGGCGCAAGCTGGCATTAGCTGGGTCAGGATTGCAGAATTTTCATGGATTTTGATGGAACCTGAAGAGGGGAGCTATGATTTTTCATGGCTAGATGAGGCCATCGAAACGCTGGCGGCAGAGGGTTTGCGCATTATTTTATGCACGCCTACGGCCACACCACCAAAATGGCTGGTTGATAAAATGCCAGATATGATTGCCATTGACCAAGATGGCAGGCCACGAGGATTTGGCTCGCGCCGCCATTATTCATTTTCGCATCAAGGTTATCTGAAAGAATGCGCCCGTATCACAAAAAAGCTGGCCGAACGATATGGCACCCATCCCGCTGTGCAAGCTTGGCAAACAGATAATGAATATGGCTGTCATGATACCGCGATATCATGGTGCCATTCGGCTGAGGCAAGGTTTCGGTCATGGTTGCAGGATAAATATCAAACCATTGACGCATTAAATCAGGCTTGGGGGACAGTTTTCTGGTCAAGCTGTTATCGCAATTTTGATGAAATTGATCTGCCGAATTTGACTGTGACTGAGGCAAACCCCATCCATATGATGGATTTTAGGCGGTTTTCCACTGATGAAATTGTGCGCTTTGACAAAACACAAACAGATATCATCCGTGCCCATTCACCAAACCGTCCTATCAGCCATAATTTTATGGGGGACTTTAACCAATTCAATGCCCGCCCTGTGGCGAAGAATTTGGATATTGCAACGTGGGATTCCTATCCTTTGGGGTTCTTGCAGAATATGCAAAAAGTGGCACGCGTTGATGCCAAGCTAGAGGCCGATTGCTTGCGGATTGGGGATCCTGATTTTCAAGCTTTTCATCATGATTTATATCGTGGCATGGCACGGTTGTGGATTATGGAACAACAGCCTGGCCCTGTGAATTGGGCCGCGTTTAACCCGATCCCTGTGACAGGGGCGGTGCGCATGTGGTCATGGGAAGCCTTTGCCCATGATGCAGAGGTTGTCAGCTATTTCAGATGGCGGCAAGCGCCTTTCGCGCAAGAGCAAATGCATGCTGGCTTAATGCTTCGTAATTTTGAGCCAGCCCCTGGTCTGGCAGAAGTACAACAGGTTAATCAAGAGCTGGCAGAGATTGCTTTGCAACAAACTGGCAAAGCCCAGATTGCCTTAATCCATGATTATGAAGCAGACTGGATGAGCGAGCTTGATGGCCAAAGTGAAGATTTCTATTATCTGCGTTTGGTTTTGGATTTTTATCGTGCGGTTCGTCAAAATGGCGGATCGGTTGATGTGATCGGTCCAGATGATGCGCTTGATGGCTATCGCTTAATCCTATTGCCTAGCTTGCTTCATATGTCTGATGATTTATGCCAACGCTTATCCAAGGCAAAGGCGCAAATTTTGGCAGGGCCACGCACTGGCCTAAAGACAGCTGATTTTCAATTGCCAGAAATCTTAACCGCACAAACTTTGTCGCAAATGACAGGGTTTCAGACACAGCGAATTGACGCTTTGCCAGCGCGCCTTCCTATCCAAGCAAAGTGGCAAGGTCATGAAGGGCATATATCTGTTTGGCGTGAAGAAGGCCTTGTAACAGGCCAAGCAGATGGTGAGATGGCAGATGGCCTGCCATTAATGAGCCATGGCAATCAAGGCTCTTATCTTTGTGCGTGGCCTGATGCGTATCTGTTAAAACAAATACTGCGTATGATGATGGAAAAAGCCGATATTGCCTGTCATGATATGCCAGATTATTTGCGTGTACGTCAAAGAGGCCATCATTTGATTTTCACCCATTATGGGCCTGATAGGGTGGAGATTCCAAACAGCTTTGTCGGTAAGATCATTATGGGATCTAGGGTTATGGGACAAGCTGATGTGACGATTATTGAAATGGCCGAAAATAAAACGCCCTCTTAAAGACAGTCAACCAGCCACGCGCCTTCACAATCTGCCAAGGTAGCTTCGATAATGTCATCTGCTGTCATTTCATCAAGCAATGCGACAATACATCCGCCAAAGCCAGCCCCCGTTAATCGTGCGCCGTACGCCCCTTGGGAAATGATGGTGCTGACCAAATGATCGAGCGCGTCACTTGATACTTCATAATCCTCACGAAGTGAGATATGGCTTTCAGTCATTGCAAGGCCAAGCGCGCCCATATCGGCGATTTTTAAGGCTGCTTTTGCTGTGTGAACGCGGGCATTTTCAGAAATCACATGGCGGCTTCTTGCGATTAAGACAGGATCTGACAATTTGGTAAGATCTTCTTCTTTGGCGTTCCGCAAGCTGTTATATCCCATTTGCCTTGCGGCTTCGCTTGTTTCTGCCAATCTTTCATTATAAAGGCTCGCGGATAATTTGCGGCTGCTTCCAGAATGGATCACCGCGACACATATATCCTCTGGCAAGGTGATAACGTCATTTTCCAATGTTTCACAATCAAGGAGCAACGCTTGGCCTATCTCAGCGCGCGCCACCGCCATTTGATCCATAATGCCGCATTTTGTGCCAATGAAATCATGTTCGATTCTTTGCCCCATCAAAGCCATCTCTTCGGCAGGGATGGCAAGAGATGTTAAATCACAAAGCGCGCGCAATAGGGCAATTTCAAAAGCCGCTGAAGATGATACACCTGCCCCAGCAGGGATAGCAGAGCTGGTCATCACATTCAGCCCAGATAGCTTTGCGCCTTTTTCTGTCATCAACGCTAAAGCCCCTTTGACAAATAACAACCAGCTATCGCCGCCAATCAGATCAATTGCGGCGCTTTCTTCGCCAAATTCTGTGGAATACCCATGGATGATATCATCATCACGCTGGCTGATTTGCACGATAATTTGTTGGCTGATCAAAGTGGGCATGACAAAGCCGCCACAATAATCGGTATGCTCCCCAATTAAATTAACCCGCCCATGGGCTGTGGCTGCGGCCTCTGGCTCATGACCAAAACGGCTTGCAAAATCTAACTCACTCATCGCCAGCTTCATCTCCTCGCAAAATCGCAGCAGCTCTTTCAGGGGGTAAATCAACCAAAAACAACCCAGAGATTTGCTCTACAGAAGCCAGATATTTTTGCTTATTGCGGGCGCGCTTTAACGGTTGAAAACACAGATGGAAATGAAACTTACCTTCATAGCCCTTTGGCGCGATCTGCCATGCCAAGGTATAAGGCATTGGCGCATCATAGACCCCATCAAGGCGCGTGGCGGTTGCTTTGATCATAAGGGCAAGATCAATGATTTCATTGTCATCTAGCTGGTGCGGGCCATCCACCGCGCGCTTTGGCATAACCCAACTTTCAAAAGGATAGCGTGCCCAACGTGGCACAAAGGCCATCGCATGGGACGAGTGATCAAGCATCAGCTGCGGATCAAGGGTATCTGCTAGCCCAGAAAGGGGCGCATCTTCTGCCATGGCATCTGCTTGGCGTTTGATCATTGGTGGCAAAATAGACAGGCTGTAAATCTGGCCATGGGGATGATCAAGCGTAACGCCAATTTCACGGCCTCTATTTTCAAAAGGCAATGTCCAAATAATATCATCATTTTGATATAACTCGGTGATGCGGTCTCCAATGGCTTTGATCAAAAGCGCAATGCGTTCCACAGGCAGGCTTGCCAAACTGGCATGGTGATCTGCGCTATAGGAAATAACGTCACATGCCCCAATCCCCGCAATGGTATCAATCTCAAGCGGGGGCGGATTTTGCGCCCCAAGTGCAAGCGCGGAAAAGCGGTTTGTGAAAATGGCAACTTCATAATCATCAACGGGTATATCGCTTGGCTGATCCTGATCCGTCATCACACATAATGGGCATTCAGATTGATTTGGCAAAAAGGTTCGGCCTTGACGGGCAGAGGCATGGCCAATCCATTCACGGCGCAACGGATGCCAACGCATATGTGCATCAGAACTCGATACAGGCGGCAAACCATCAAATTCACGATAGGTTTTTGGCGCCTTGGAATAGAGTGTTAACACCCTATCTGCGCCGCGATTTATACGATATTTGATCATGGCCTTAGCTGAATTTTGGAATCCAGCCCTCATGTGCTTCAAGCAAATCATCAACCATATGCCAGATTTGATCCAAGCTTAATTCAGCTGCTGTGTGCGGGTCCAGCATAGCGGCATGGTAAATGGCATCTTTTTTGCCAGTGACAAGTGCTTCAACCGTCAGCTGTTGTACGGAAATATTGGTTTGCATTAAGCGGCTTAAATGAAGCGGCAATTCTGGCACTTTTTGCGGTGTCAACTTGCCAAGCGAAGTGACACATGGCACCTCAACACAGCTATTTTCTGGCAGGTGCGGGATCAAGCCATTATTGGCGACATTGCCATAAATCACATCTTCCTCGCCTGTGACCATTGATGTGATGATGCGCGCGGCATATTCCACAGATTTTTCACAGATGATATCTTGGTTGGCCAGTAAGTCTTTTTCCTGATCATCCCATTCAGAAATTTGTTTTTCGCACCGTCTGATATATTCATTAATCGGAATGTTAAATTCACCAAGTAATTCAGGCTTATGTGATTTGATAAACCATGGGGTATATTCTGCGAAATGTTCAGATGATTCTGTGACAAAATAGCCTAAGCGTTTTAACACTTCATAGCGCACCTCATTGGTGCAGCCATCCCAATTTGGGCCAAAGCTTTTTTCATCTGCGACTTTCATCAAGCGCGGATATAGATCTTCCATGGTGCCATCCGCATGGCGTTTTTCAAATCTAGTGTAAAAGGCCATATGATTAATGCCAGCGCAATCATAATCAATTGTGGCGAAATCTTCGCCCAAATCACGTGCCAAATCAGCCGCTGTACCCTGAACAGAATGACACAAGCCCACATAATTAAGCTCTGGTGCAATGTGGCTTAGGGCAAGGCAATTAATCGCCATAGGGTTCACATATTGCAACATCAGCGCATCTGGGCACAGACGTTCCATATCACGGGCAATATCAACCAATACAGGCACTGTGCGCAAACCACGCATAATGCCGCCAATGCCAAGCGTATCTGCGATGGTCTGTTGCAACCCATATTTGGCAGGGATATCAAAATCAATCACCGTCGATGGCTTATAGCCACCAACTTGGATCATCAAAATCACAAAATCAGCTCCTGTTAGCGCCTCTTCGCGCGACAGGCTAGCCGTTACTTTTGGTGCAACACCAAGCTTGTGGCTGATTTTATCAACAACAAGCCGAGAGGTTTTAAGACGCTTTTCATCAATATCCTGAAGCGCGATATGACAGTCTTTAAACACAGGTTCTAGCAAAATATCTGTTACAATATTGCGCATAAAAACAGTGCTGCCAGCACCGATAATCGTAATCTTTGTCATTCTATATCCCTTGCTGGGTAATATTATCCCTTGCTAGCGCCTAACGTTAGGCCAGCAATAAAGTGACGTTGCATAATAAAAAACATAAGGACAGGCGGGATAGCGGCCACAATTGCGCCAGCTGAAACCAGATGATAGGCAGCAATCCATTGCCCATTTAAGGATTTCAAACCAGCGGTAACAGGCATGGCATGCTGTCCTTGGATCAGAACCGTTGCCCAGAAATAATCATTCCAGATAAAGGTGAAAATCAGCACACATAGAGCGGCAATAGCAGGGCGGATCAAAGGCAGCACCACTTGCCAGAAAATTTTAAATTCAGATGCGCCATCAATGCGCGCCGCCTCAATTAATTCATAGGGCAAAGCACGGATAAAATTCCGCATGAATAAGGTGCAAAAGCCTGTTTGGAATGCCACATGGAACAACACAAGGCCTGTCACGGTATCGTAAAGGCCAATTTGGAATGTCAAATCTCTGACCGGGATCATCAAAATCTGAAAGGGGATGAAATTGCCAGCCACAAAGGTAAAGAATAATAACAAATTGCCCTTGAACCTATAAGAGGCAAGCGCAAACCCTGTCATGCAGCTCAGGGCCACGGCACCAATCATTGTCGGAATCGTGATTTTAAAGCTGTTCAAAATAAAGGACAACATGGGCGTATTGGTAAAGACATCTGTCATATTCTGCCCAAACATCATTTCAGATGGCATGCCCCATAAATTGCCAGCGGTGATATCTGCAGGACCGCGCAGGGCTGTCATCATCACACCAAGAAGGGGGATCAACCAAATCACCAAAGCCACTGGCACAGCGACTTTATAGCTGATGCGCGAAAAAGGGCCTGTTTTTTCAATCGGTGTCGGAAACATATCTGTTACAGCCCTCTTTGTTCATCACGATACATGCGATAAATAAAGAATATGATATAGATCAACATGATAGTGAACAGCACGGTCGCAATGGCAGAGCCATACCCCATGCGATAACCATATTCACTTAACGCTTGTTCAAACATGAAATAGGCCAACACATTGGTCGAACCCCAGGGGCCGCCTTGGGTCATGATCGCAATCATATCAAATGAACGAAGCGAGCCAATAATGGTCACAACCACCGCAATAAAGGTCGCAGGGCGCAATTGCGGCAAGATGATGTTCCAAAATAGTGACCAGCCTTTGGCCCCATCCATTCTGCCAGCTTCGATCTGGTCAGATGAAATATTGTTCAAACCTGTTAAATACAAGATCATGCAATAGGCGATTTGCGGATAAAGGCCCGCAAAAATAATGCCATAGGTGGCATAATCTTCATCTGCCAAAATGGCCCAGCCATCCCAGCCAACCATATTCAATAACGGTGCAATGACCCCGTAATTTGGCTCATAAAACCAGGTAAAGATCAAACCAATCACCGCTTGTGAAATCACAAAAGGAAAAAAGAATAAGGATTTGATTAAGCGAATGCCGAAAATAGTTTGGTTCAAAAATAACGCCAATGCCAAGCCAATTGGCACAGCCGCCATAAAGGCGATCAGCCAGCGCACATTATTCCATAATGAAGTATAGAATTCTTCATCATCCACCAATTCGATATAATTGGCAAAGCCGATATAGCTGGCAGGTGATAACCCATCCCATTCATAGAGCGAAATGATCAAAGATTGGCAAATAGGGTAGAGGACATAAACAGTAAAAAAGATCAGCCCAGGCGCCAAAAACAACCATGGGGTCACACGTTGCTGGTTGCGTTTCCACCAGCTAGAACGGCGCACCTGATGTGATGAGGCAACAGACATAGGCTTTGATCACTCACTGTAGATTATGAAAGACATTAAAAATAAATAAAAAGAAAAGACGACAGGAGCCACAGCCCCTGTCGCCTCGTTTTGGTATCAAGCGATTACTTGTAAACGCGCTGACGTGCTTTTTCCAAACGCTTCAAGATCGCGTCACGGCGCTCTGGCTTAACCATATATTCCTGGAAGCCCTTCATGCCTGCAGACGCCATTTCAGCTGGGGCATCACGGTCATAGAACTGTGCCATAGCATAAGCGTTGTTTAGCATTTCGTTACCAGCTTTCAAGAACTTGTCATCAGCCACAGTTGAAGCACTGTTGATTGGCAACTGACCAAGGATCTTGTTCACTTCTGTCTGAACGTCGGCTCTTGCCATAAAGATCAAGAAACGCTTTGCGTCTTTCTTGTTCTTTGCTTTTGACGGAATGTGAATGGTATCTGTTGGTGCTTCTTCAGCCATTGGAATGCCAGGTGTGATTTCTGGGAACTGGAAGAAACCAAGCTGGTCATCTGTCAAGCCTGCTTCACGCAATGGTGCAACCGCAAAGTTACCCATAACATACATAGCAGCTTCGCCCTTCACCATTGGTGTCAAAGCTTCCTGCCAGCTGTAAGCAGCATGGTTTTCGATGAAGTAACCTGGCTTTACCAAACGGTCCCAGTTATCGAAAGTGGCCTGAACGCGTGGGTCTGTGTAAGGCACGTTACCTAGCGCTAGATCCATGTGGAATTCATAACCATTTGTACGCAAGTTCAAATAGTCAAATACACCAGCTGTTGTCCAAAGATATTTTGAACCAATTGTAATTGGTGTTACGCCGCCAGCCTTTAGCTTTGCACAGGCTTCAACGAATTCATCAAATGTCTTTGGTACGGCAATGCCCATCTTTTCAAAGATGTCTTTGCGGTAATAAACACCCCACTGGTAATATGTGTAAGGCACACCCCATTGGCGACCAGCGATTGTCATTGACTTCTTCGCATGTGCCATTGAGTTGTTGATCTCACCATCTTGCCAACCTGAATCAGCCCAGATATCAGAGACATCTTCAAATAGACCTGCCTTCACAAATGGACGCATACGGTTACCAGCGTACCAGTTGGCAACATCTGGTGGATTTGTGTTCAAGAAGTTACGGATAGACTGCTTATAACCTTCATGGTCAAACAGGTTCCATTCAACAGTTACGTCAGGGTTCTCAGCCTGAAATTTATCGATAACATATTGAAACGCT
>JBMHDH010000064.1:0-14818 GCA_049889495.1 Puniceispirillaceae bacterium (SeqCode)
AAAGGCAAGTTAACATCTGTTTGCATCGCAGATGACAATTCGATCTTTGCTTTTTCAGCTGCTTCTTTCAAACGCTGAAGCGCAAGCTTGTCACCACGCAAATCAATGGCATTTTCAGCCTTAAATTCATCAGCTAGGAAATCAATAATGGCTTGGTCGAAATCTTCACCACCAAGGAAGGTATCCCCATTGGTTGATTTCACTTCAAAGACACCATCACCCACTTCTAGGATAGACACATCAAACGTACCACCGCCCAAATCATAGACAACAATCATGCCTGATTCTTTGCGCTCTAGCCCATAGGCCAGTGCCGCCGCTGTTGGTTCATTGATGATACGAAGCACTTCGAGGCCAGCGATCTTGCCAGCATCTTTTGTGGCCTGACGCTGTGCATCATTGAAATAAGCTGGCACAGTGATCACAGCCTTATCAACGCTTTCACCCAAATAGGCTTCGGCATCTTCTTTCATTTTGCGCAAGATAAAGCTTGAAATCTGGCTTGGTGAATAATCATTGCCATCTGCTTCGATCCACGCATCACCATTCTTTGCAGCCTTCACAGCATAAGGCACCAAATCACCAAATGATTTTGTGTCCTTATCATCTGCTCTGCGGCCAATCAGGCGCTTTACCGCAAAAATAGTGTTTTCTGGATTGGTCACAGCTTGGCGTTTTGCCGCCTGACCAACCAAGCGTTCATCACCATCAGCAAACGCAACCATTGACGGGGTGGTACGACCACCCTCAGAATTTTCAATCACACGGGCTTCGCTACCATCCATAACGGCCACACATGAATTTGTTGTGCCTAAATCAATGCCAATAACACGTCCCATATCTCTACTTCCTTCTTTGTTTCATCATCAAAACGATTTGTTTAATCATTCAAGTTATTCATGCCTTCTATTCGCATATAAGATCTGTTTTGCGATATACAAGAGGCACCAAAACCAACTTTCTGCATTTGCGCGCCTTCTGCGTTATCAGATGCCCTTTATGCAAATGCGTCTTATTGAAATGCTCTTTATTCTTGGGCTGGCTTTGCCACACCCACCATGGCTGGTCTGATCAGGCGATCATGCAGCTTGTATCCAGATTGAACCACTGTGACCACTGTGCCAGCCTCTGCGTCATTTGTTGGCACTTCGAACATGGCTTGATGCAGGTTATAATCAAATTTCTCACCTTCAGGCCAAATCACCTCTACACCATGTTTTTCCATGATTTTCGTGATGTCTTGGACTGTCATTTCCAAGCCAATCAAAATATTTTTATAGGTTTCATCAAGATCATCACGATTTTCTGGAGCAGATTCCAAAGCGCGCTGTAAATTATCAAGCGGCGTTGTGACATCGCGGATAAAACCAAGCGGCCCATATTTATGCGCAGATTCCACATCACGTTGGGCGCGTCTTTTGGTGTTTTCCATCTCAGCAACCGCACGATACAGCTGATCACGAAGCGCATCACGCTCTGCTTCTGCTGCTTCTAGCGGCGACAATTCACGATCATCATCAGCCCCATCAGCTTGATCATCTAGCTCTGTTTCATCAGCGCCTTGATCTTCATCTTCCAAGATGTCTTCTTTTGGCAAAATGTCTTCTTTTGACATTTCATCTTCTGGTTTTTTGGTTTCGTTAGTCACCGCAACACCCTCATAATAATCTGTTGATGTCACGCATATGGGGGCCAATTTTTAAAATCCAAGAGCTGAAGGATAATTTTCAAAAAAAAGACACAAAATTTACCAAATCTTAATCTCTATCTTCCTAAGCTAGAGGCAATCAAAATGCCGCAATAGAGGAGAAGAGGGCTATGAGCGCGCCAAGAGAGACAAAAACAGCCAATCACAAAACCCCAAAAGACGCTGACCATCAAGACTCTGACTTTAGAGGCACAGATTATAAAGATCATGAGGCTAAAGCGCGGAAAGTTTTCTATAAATTGGAAGGCTTGGTCTATGAAGCGATGCGCCAAGAATATCGTCATCAAGATCATCATCCTCTAGGGCATAATTCCCAAGAACATAATCCCCAAGGACAGAATTCTGAGGGCGTTTCCAAGAGTCCAACCCATTGGTCTGATATTAAAAAGGCTGTTGAACAGGCCGCAAAGACATTTGATGAAGATGTAAAGCAGGCCCCAAATTCGGGCATAAATCCAGCCACAAATTCAACGGCTGCTTCTATAAAAGAGGCGCCAGATCAAACGGCAGAAGATCCCCCTTATGCCATCATGCGTGAAACATTGCAGGGCTTTATCATTGAAACCATTGAAAAAGAAGCCCCCGCGATCCTTGCCAAAATATTTACTGATGCTTTTGCGCCAAAAGACACACAGCCAGAAAAAGCACAATCAGAAAAAGCACAATCAGAAAAAGCACTGCCAGAAAAAGCACTGCCAGAAGAAAAAAGGCCGATGAGATAAGGGCCATGTCATCCCCACTTGAAACAGCCGCATCGACAGAACAGGCGCAGGCCCACCTTTATTGCCCGCATTGTGCTAGGGAATGTCTGATCCCTATGATGCTGGCGGCAAAGGGGCCTTGGCCAATTATTTGCCCGCATTGCCAGCTTTTATTCAACAGCCCAAAGAAGCAGGCCATCCACAGTGATGATGATAATGGGGGAGATGATAATTATGATGCCAAAAAGGCACAAATTGCCTTTTTCCTAAATTGCCCCTCTTGTGCGGTGACGCTTGGCTTAACAAAACAAGAAGCAATGATGATCACAAAGCAAAATATCATCTTATCTTGTGCTGATTGCAAGACACCCTTGCCTGCCAAGATGCGCGCCTTATTTCCCCTTGGCAAAACCCTTTTTTGGCTCGGCTTTTTCTATCTGCTTGTGGTGATTTCTTTTTGGGTGCTTTTAACAGAAGCGGGGCAAACAACCTTATCTGAGATAGCGCATTCCCAAAATTGGGCCATTGATCTTTTGCGAGAATGGCGGCACAAAGCCCATCAGTTCATTCACACTATGATTGATACAATCTTTTCCTTTAACCTGTTTTAAAGGCGCATTATTTACTTGCCAGATTGTTTAAATAAGACAAGCGCAAGCTGAAAGACTTTCCCTTTGTGGCTTTGATTGATACCATAAGGCCCAAAATACTATGATTTGAATTTTGAGTGGGTAAGGGTTTTATGACTGACACATCTTCTGTTCTTCGGCCATCAGGGCGCGCATCAGATGCGTTGCGCGACATTGAATTAGTGACGAATTTCACCAAACATGCCGAAGGGTCATGCCTTGTCAAATGTGGTGATACACATGTGCTTGTTACCGCATCTGTTGATGAAAGAGTGCCATCTTTTTTGCGTGGCACAAATCAAGGCTGGGTCACAGCGGAATATGGCATGTTGCCACGCTCTACCCATAGCCGCATGGACAGAGAAGCCGCCAGAGGAAAGCAATCAGGGCGGACATTAGAAATTCAAAGGCTGATTGGTCGTGCTTTGCGTGCGGTGGTGGATTTGCCAGCACTTGGTGAACGCCAAATCAAAATTGATTGTGATGTTCTGCAAGCCGATGGTGGCACAAGAACAGCCTCAATCACAGGCGCATGGGTTGCCTTGGCCCTTGCGGTTGAAGATCTTATGCAAAAAGGGTTGCTGACCAAAAACCCCATCATTGATCAGGTCGCGGCCATATCATGTGGCATTTACCATAACACCCCTGTACTTGATCTTGATTATGATGAAGATTCCGCTGCTGAAACAGATGCGAATTTTGTCATGACAGCTTCTGGCGGCCTTGTTGAAATTCAAGGAACAGCCGAGAAAACACCTTTTTCACGTGCAGAATTGAACAGCCTTCTTGATTTGGCAGAAACAGGATGTAAGTCATTATTTGACATGCAATTAGATGCGTTTAACCGCGCCAGATAACGTGAAACAAAAGAAACCTTATGACATCATCCTATCATCTTCAAAATCAAAGCTTGATTATCGCCAGCCACAATCAAGGCAAAGTGCGTGAAATTGCTGATTTACTTGTGCCTTTTCAGTTAAAAGTTGTGTCTGCAGGTGCGTTGAATTTGCCAGAGCCAGAAGAAACAGGCACCACCTATATCGCCAATGCTGAATTAAAAGCGCATGCCGCAGCCAAAGCCGCTGGCCTGCCAGCCTTGGCAGATGATTCTGGCCTATCTGTCACCGCCCTTGGCGGCTCACCTGGTATTTATTCTGCCAGATGGGCTGGTCCAGATAAGGATTTTGGACATGCTATGCGCCGTGTGGCAGATGCGCTTTTGATGTCAGGGGCGCAAGACCGAAGCGCAGAATTTGTTTGTGCTTTAACCATTGCATGGCCAGATGGACACCATATTTCTTTCGAAGGGCGCGTGGCTGGCACCATTGCGTGGCCTGCTAGGGGTGATCAGGGTTTTGGCTATGATCCGATCTTTGTACCAAAGGGCTATGACATCACCTTTGGGGAGATGGACCCAGATAAAAAACATGCTATGTCCCACCGCGCTGTGGCTTTTGCCAAGCTAGTGGATTATTTAAAGGCGCATAATAATGTGTAATCATGATGGTTTTTTATGTCAGCTGATCTAGGCCTTTATATTCATTGGCCCTTTTGTTTATCAAAATGCCCCTATTGTGATTTTAATTCACATGTAGCAAGCGCCATTGATCATGATGAATGGCAAAAAGCCATGTTGGCTGATTTGCAACAAACCGCCCGTCAGCTTGAGGCCTCTTTTTATGGCAGACGACCCTTATCAAGCATATTTATTGGCGGCGGTACCCCATCATTAATGCCGCCTTCCTTACTGCAAAAATTACTAGAGAGCGCAGACGATTTATTTGGCTTTACAGATGATATTGAAATCACTGCAGAAGCCAACCCAACCTCAGTTGAAACAGCCAAATTAACAGATTTTCGCAGCGCTGGCGTTAATCGTATTTCATTGGGGGTGCAAGCCTTAGATGATCAAGCCTTGGCGTTTTTGGGTCGCACCCATGGGGCAGATGATGCGATTGCCGCTTTGCAAGTGGCAAGACAGCTTTTTGAGCGTGTATCAATTGATTTGATTTACGGTCGCCAAGGACAAAACCCTGATCAGTGGCACAGCGAATTGCAACAAGCCTTATCCTTTGGCCTTGATCATCTGTCCTTATATCAATTGACTATTGAACCTGGCACTGTGTTTCACACAAGATACCGCAAAGGTGAGGCGTTAAATCTGCCTGATGATGATATGGCCGTACTTTATGATGTCACAGAAGCAGAAATGCTGGCCCATCATATGCCTTGTTATGAGATATCTAACTATGCCAAAAGCGGTTCAGAATCCCGCCATAATCTGATTTATTGGCGCAGCCAAGATTGGCTTGCCATTGGCCCTGGCGCCACAGGCAGGCTGACTGTCAAAACAGATAAAGATGGACTAGCACGAACACAAACCGTAAAGCGCAAATCCCCTGCAGGGTATTTATCGCAAATGGCAGATTGCGGTCATAGCATTGCTAGCCAAGAAACCGAGAGCGGAACTCCTGTTTTAGAAGAGATTATGATGATGGGTTTACGCTTAAGCGAAGGGGTGCCCTTATCACGGCTCACCCAGCTATGTGATCTATCTGATTGGCCCTTTTCAGATGATGTGCTGACCCCCTTTATCGAGGCAGAATGGCTTGAAAAAACAAACACGCATCTAAAGGCCACTTATGAAGGCCGTCTGCGGCTTAATTATTTGTTACAAGCTCTTTTGGCCTAATCTGGTTAGACGTCATTTGTTTTGGCGCAATATCAGCACGGGCGATGGTCCCATCTGTGATCTGGTAAATCTGATACGGCCTGTAATTTATGCCATTTGGCAAAAGACGAAAGGCCCCTGTATAGCCTTTAAAGCCTTGCTCGCTCACTAAATTGGTAATGATTGGCGATTGAATAGAGGCTGGTATATTTGTTTTATCAACATCTGTTTTATCAGCCGCATCATTTTCAGAGATTTGTGCACGGCTAAGGGCTGTGGCCGCCACAGCAAGCCCATCAAAGCCAAGCTGGCCAAGCGTTGATGATGGCATATCAAATACCGCTTGATATCTCTTTGAAAAATCAGCGCGCAATGTCGGATCCAATGTTGCCACAAACGCACTTTGCAAAGATGGTTCTGTGACCAAGGCCGCATTGGTCCACAAATCTGTGCCAAGATATAACACCCGATCTGGCCCCAAATCATAATAAGATAATAACGGGGCTACTTTCAAAATAAAGCCGCCGCCGCCTGCTATAATTACAGCGTCATAGGGCACAGGCTTATCTTCGACAAATTCACCCTCTTCAAGCGGGCGATAGCGGGTAAATTGTTTCAAATTAGCAATCAGCCCTTCATCATCTGCACCAACGGTGCCATCGACAATCATCACGGTGGCAGGCGCCAAGCCAAAGTCTTTTAAGCGGTTAATGATATGCGCGGTTAATTGCGCGCCATAGGCTGATTGGTCAGATAAAATCGCAATATCCCCATAGCCATTTAACATGGTGGCAGCGATCAAGCTGTCAATTTGTTGTTCAGGCAAAAAGCCGAGAACCCACAAACCTGGTTTCGCAATCTGGCTGTTATTCGACAGCGATAATAAGGGGATGTTATGACGCCGTAATGTTGGGAAGACTTGCTCTGCGGCATCACTAAATAACGGGCCAATGGCAATATCGATCTCTGCTTGTACCGCTGATTGTGCAAGTGAAGCCAGCTCGTCACTGTTTGATGTATCAAAATAAATCAACTCTAACTTTGGGTCAGCCAATTGGAAAAAGGCAAGCTCTGCGCCTTGTTGAATTTGTTTGCCATAAGGCTGGCGTGGCCCTGATAAGGGGGCAAAAATCCCGATACGCGCATTGCCATCTTGTTTGATCGGCAAGAGAAATTTTGAGGCTTCTGGCACAAGGGCCTCTGGTGCCTTTAACATCGCAAAAGCCGCATCCAGCGCTTCTTCAGCCAAAGAAGGATCTGGCCCTTCTGGGATTAGTTCTTCAAAGGTTTTTGTAGGTTGTTCTTGCTGTTTGTCTTTGGCATCTGCTTGTTCAATTTCCCAGATGATCGAGGCGATGGTATCTGTGCCAGTATCAGAAGCGATATTATTCTCTTCTGTAGTAGCCTCTTCTGTGACGGCCTCATCTTTTATGGGGATCGTTTTTTCAAGCAGAGTTACATTATCAGGGGCCACATCATCAGGGGTGCCATTATCTGTCGATTTTATATCATCAGCTGTAATATCAGCTTCTGACTTTAAAATTGGCGCGGTTATTTGCGCGCGGCTGTCATCTGAAATCACAGGTGGATTTGTCGTGCCACATGCCACAAGATAAAAAGCCGCCGCTATCCATAAAAGCGGCTGTATAACTTGTTTTGCGGCATTATATTTCAACATGTAAAGACCCAGAAAAACCACTATCATCACATCTTTTAATAAAAGGCCTATAACAGAACGAAAGTTAAGGCCCCATGATAAATTGATGCGAAAATACTGTTACCCTTTATTCTTTCTATGGCAAGATGATACCATAATTTGACCAAATAAAAATCTTTGGCAAAACCCTGTTATAAGACCCAATCATCACGCATTAAAAGGCAGATTTGCTTGTTATGTTAACCTTAATCACAACACCCATTGGCAATTTGGCTGATATCTCACAACGCAGCAAACAGGCAATGGAAGAGGCCGAAATTCTGGCTTGTGAAGATACCAGAACAACCAAAAAGCTGATCTCATTGCTTGGCTTGCATGTTAACGCAAGATTACTGCCTTATCATGACCATAATGGGGCAGAGATGCGGCCGAAAATTTTGGACGCCTTGCAAAAAGGGAAAAAAGTGGGTCTGGTTAGTGACGCTGGCACGCCATTAATTTCAGATCCAGGTTATAAGCTTGTGCAAGAAGCACGCGATTTGCATTTGCCTGTCACAGCAACATCAGGGGCATGTGCGCCTATACTGGCATTGATTTTATCAGGCTTGCCATCTGATCGGTTTTTATTTCATGGATTTTTGCCAGAAAAAGGCAAAGCCGCTTCGCAATGGCTTGAAGATTGCCAATCACTTCGTACAACATCCTTGTTTTTTGTTAGCCCAAGCCAATTGGAAAAACATCTGACATTGATCGCTGATAAATGGGGCAACAGACAGATGGCCTTGGTGCGCGAAATCACAAAATTACATGAAGAAGTGCGCCGCGGACCAATCCTTGAGATATTAGCAGAGATCACAGCAGGGGCAAAACCCAAAGGTGAACTTGTACTGGTCATCGCCCCACCTGAAAAAACAGATGATTACACAGATGATGAAATCAGAGACTTGCTGGAAGACCGTTTGCAAAATTTATCGTTAAAAGATGCGGTCGCAGAAGTGGCTAGCCTGAGCGGTAAGGGCAAGAAAACAGTGTATCAAATGGCCTTGGAAATCAAAGGGTGACAAGGCGGCGTTCGTCCAGAGCGTATCAAATCTCTTACTTTGTTGGTTTACTTGCGGAATTACTAATATTCATGATCTATGCCATGCGGGGCTGGCGGCTGATCAAATGGCGGCATCGCTCAGCCTATGGCGAAATTGACTTAATCTTGCAGAAACAGACGATCATTTGTTTTGTTGAGGTGAAATATCGCAGGCAATATAGCTATGATCTGCATCCCATCCACCAGCGTGATTTGCAGCGCTTGCGACGGGCTGGCACAGCTGCCTATGCCAAATATGGCAAGAACCGAGCAGCGCAATTTGATATTATGATCTTATCTGGATGGGGCAGAATTCATGCCTATCCCAATCATGTGACATTGCCGATATCGGGAATAGATGACAGCTTGTAAAATAGTCTTGTCGGTTTTTGTTGAAATAGGTAATAGTGGTAACAGATGATGGCCTATCGCCTTCTAAGAAAACTGGTGCAAATTCGCCGCCACATAGGCCCAATAGACGCATAACAGAAAGAGAAAAGACTCCACCATGTCTCGTATCAATTCGCTAATCACTGCCTTATTTTTGACTTGCAGCCTTGCTTTAACAGCTTGTGCGCCAGCACTTGTGGGGGTGGGAACAGCTGCGGTTGCGGCATCATCCACCGAAAAAGGCTTTTCCACATCTGTGTCAGATAATGTGATTAAAACCAAATTAGCAGATCGGTTTTTGCGTGACGATGTTGATTTGGTCCAAGGGGTATCTGTATCTGTGAATGAAGGAGCCGTCCTTTTGACAGGGATTGTCGCCACCCAAGAAAAGAAAATCAATGCCACAAGATTGGCATGGGAAATCAAGGGCGTCAGAGAAGTTGTCAATGAAATTGAAGTGACAGACAGCACATCCATTAAAACAAAAGCCAAAGATTTTGCCGCTGCAGCGCAATTCCGTTTGAAAATCATTGGTGACAGCAATGTGTCATCCCTTAATTATTCTGTCGATGTGGTCGATGGTGTTGTGTACTTGTCTGGTGTTGCAGAAAATGAAGAAGAGCGTGCGCGTGTGGTGGCCTTGGCACAAGAATTGCCATTCGCCAAAAAAGTGGTGGATTACATTATCCTATCTTCAGATCGACGCGAATAGGGCATAAGCATCATTATGAGCCTGAAAACCGCCATTCAAATGGACCCCATCGCCGCGATTGATATCACTGGCGATACCAGCTTTGCCTTTGCGCTAGAGGCGCAAAAACGCGGCCATGATCTGTATTATTATCTACCAGATAGCCTGACATTGGATGGCGATACCTTATTTGCTCAGCTTCGCAAAATCACCGTGCGTGATGAAGTTGGCAATCATGTCGATGAAGAGGCGCCAATCTATGGCCCCTTATCAGATATGGATGTGATCTTAATGCGCCAAGATCCGCCCTTTGATATGGCCTATATCACCGCCACCCATTTGCTAGAGCATCTGCCAAAATCAACAATGGTGGTCAATCACCCTGCCGAAGTGCGCAATGCGCCTGAAAAAATTCTCGTGCTTGATTTTCCAGACTTAATGCCAGCCACCATGGTAAGCCGTGATATCGAAGCCATCACCGCCTTTCGGGCCAAACATAAAGATATCATCATTAAACCGCTTTATGGCAATGGCGGGGCAGGTGTGTTTTTGGTGAAAGATGGCGATAAGAATTTCAACGCACTTCTTGAAATGTTTTTGGCCAATTCACGCGAACCTGTGATGGCGCAAGCTTATTTACCAGATGTCACCAAAGGCGATAAACGCATCATCTTAATTGATGGCAAGGCTGTTGGTGCGATTAACCGTGTCCCTGCCAAGGATGAAGCCAGGTCCAATATGCATGTTGGCGGACAGGCTGTGGCAAGTGAATTGACAGATCGTGATCTTGAAATCTGCGCTATTATTGGCCCTGTGTTAAAAGAACGCGGCTTATTATTTGTTGGCATTGATGTGATCGGTGATTATTTAACTGAAATCAATGTCACCTCGCCCACAGGCATCAGAGAGTTTGAACGTTTCACTGGCATAAGCTTAGCCGCAAAGACATGGGATGCGATTGAACAAAATGCCCCCCATTATGTCAGCAACCGAATCTGCCGATAAGATACCGCTTCTTGTAAATGATGTTTTTGCACGTCAGTTGCGCCTTCTAGATCTGCAATGGTTCTGGCCACTTTTAACAATTTATGATAGCCGCGCCCTGTCAAAGATAGGCTTTCAATCGCTTGTCGGATAAATTGCTTTGCTTCATCATTAAGTGCGTCAGATAGATCATCAGCTTGCGGCTCTGCCCCAAAATTCTGTGCCTTTAACTGGACTTCTTTTGTGCGATCTAGCGCAAATCGCCTAGCTTGTTCAATACGCGCTTTAATGTCTTTTGATTGTTGGCCAGATGCGCTGTCCAATAATTGAATTGGCGCAATGGCCGCCACATCAATGATCAAATCAAACCGATCTAAAAGCGGCCCTGATAATTTTGCCATATAGCTTTTGCCACAATCTGGTGCACGGCTACAGGCTCTGCCAGCGTCAAATAAAAACCCACAACGGCAAGGATTCATCGCGGCAACAAGCTGAAAACGAGCGGGATAGCGAATATGATGATTGGCACGTGCGATAATCACCTCTCCTGTTTCGAGCGGCTGGCGCAATGCATCCAACACAGGTCTTTGAAATTCAGGTAATTCATCCAAAAACAACACCCCATGATGGGCCAATGAAATTTCACCAGGCTTTGCCTTGGCACCGCCGCCCACCAATGCCGCCATAGAGGCCGAATGATGCGGGTCACGATAAGGCCGGTTCATAATTATGGATCTGGTTTCATGAGGTTCCAAAAAGGTGCCAGCTAGGGAATGGATCATTGTCACTTCAAGTGCTTCAGCAGGCGTTAAATCAGGAAGCAGGCCAGCCAGACGGCTTGCCAACATGGATTTTCCAGCACCAGGCGGACCGACCATCAATAAATGATGTGCGCCAGCCGCCGCTATTTCCAACACACGTTTGGCTGTTTCTTGGCCTTTGATATCTGCCATATCGGGATAGGTTTCAGGCGCCAACATGTTTGGCCTGTCTGGCGGCGGCAAAACAGATTGCCCCTTTAAATGTGCGACAAGTGCCAATAAAGAGGGCGCCGCAATGATCTCCGCATCTGCCGCCCATTGCGCTTCAGCCCCATTTTGCCTTGGGCAAATCAACGCCATCTGATGAGCAGCCGCATGAATAGCCGCAGACAGGGCACCTGAGACAGATTGCACCCCGCCTGTTAATGATAATTCACCAATAATCAGCGCATTTTCTACATCATCAGGTGATAACACCCCCATCGCAACCAATAAGGCAACCGCGATTGGCAAATCGAAATGCGCCCCTTCTTTGGTCACATCGGCTGGTGATAAATTTATCGCAATGCGCTTGGCAGGAAGAGACAGCCCCATAGACGATAACGCCGCTCTGATACGTTCTTTTGATTCTGCCACCGCTTTATCTGCTAGCCCAACAATCATCATGGCAGGCAAACCATTTGATAAATGCGCTTGTACTTCAATTGGTATGGTTTCTAGCCCGCGAAACGCAACGGTATGAATAACAGCGTTCATCCTCTCCCCACGATAGCATGCTTCTGAAAGGATTATCCAAACAGATCATGTTATCCTGAAGCGGGTTAAGATTTAAACACAAGAGACCAAAGGCAATTTTGCTTGCGTGATGATGATTAACGAGCGCGCAACGGGCCGATTGGCTCACCGCCAAGAATATGCATATGAAGATGCGGCACTTCTTGATGAGAATCTGCACCTGTATTGGCAATGATGCGATAGCCACCTTCTTCGAGACCTGCTTTTTTGGCTGCGCGTCCAATGGCGGTGACAAAGGCCGATTGTTCTTGCAAAGAAGCCTTGGCAGCAAAATCAGCCATATCAACATAAGCGCCTTTAGGAATGACAAGGATATGCACAGGCGCTTGTGGCTGAATATCATGAAAGGCCAATGTGTGTTCACATTCATCATGTTTGTTACAAGGGATTTCCCCACGCAAAATTTTAGCGAAGATATTAGAGCTATCATACATGATCATACACCTTTTTTAATTTGGGCCTGTTGTAAGCTTATGTTTGAGATCTATTGGCTTTTTCAACAAGGCCAGATGTGCCGCGTCTTTCTTTCAAAACCGCCCAAACATCATCAGCAGATAGACCCGCTGATTGCCAAACAACCAATAAATGATAGAGCAGATCAGCAGATTCCTTTGCCAAAGCATCCTTGTCACCTTTCATCACCTCAATGATGGTTTCTGTGACTTCTTCTGCCAATTTGCGAACTGGTTTTTCTGGCGCAGATGCCAGCAAGCTAGCGGTATAGCTTGTGCCAGGATCATCACCTGATTTGGCTTTGATCTCAGCAAATAACTCATCAAGAATATGCGCATTCATGGCTATTTTCCTTATCGACCTTATTTCATGACCTTATTTTACGATGTCTGTTGCGGCATGATCTATGCCAGACGTCGAACAGGCACGCCAGCTTGTGCCATAGCTGATTTTGCCTCATCAATGGTCATTTGTCCAAAATGAAACACAGATGCCGCCAAAACAGCAGAGGCATGACCTTCTGTGATAGCTGTGGCAAAATCATCAGCCTTGCCAGCCCCGCCTGAGGCAATCACTGGCACCGACACCGCATCTGATACAGCCCTTGTTAAGGGCAAATCAAAACCATCTTTGGTGCCATCCCCGCGCATAGAGGTCAATAAAATCTCGCCAGCGCCACGTTCCACACCTCTGGCGGCCCATTCAACCGCATCAATGCCTGTGCCTTTTCGTCCACCATGGGTGAATACTTCAAAAAATCCTTGATCATTCATCTTGGCATCAATACCAAGCACAACACATTGCGATCCAAATTTATCAGCCGCACGGCTTAATAAATCAGGATCAGCCACAGCCGATGAATTTACAGACACCTTATCAGCGCCAGATAATAACATGCGCCGATAATCATTTACATGACGCACCCCGCCCCCAACGGTCAAAGGCATAAAACAATGATCTGCCACTTTGGCAATCACATCATAAATCGACTCGCGCCCTTCATGACTGGCCGAAATATCAAGCAAACATAATTCATCTGCGCCAGCTGCATCATAGATTTTGGCTTGTTCAACAGGATCACCAGCATCAACCAAATTCACGAAATTCACGCCTTTGACAACGCGCCCTTCGTGAACATCAAGACAGGGAATAACGCGCGCGCTTAACATAACGCACCATCTTGTGCCACGCTGGTATTGGCCGCATGCGCCTTAGCAAGAGCCAGAGCTTGTTTCAAATCAAGGCGGCCATCATAAATCGCGCGGCCCGTAATCACGCCAGCAATCCCTCTTTCAACCTCTGCCAAACAAGCTTCAATATCATCAAGACCAGCCACACCCCCTGAAGCGATCACAGGAATAGAGACAGCTTTGGCAATCTCAGCGGTGGCTTGTGCATTAACACCTGTCAGCGCACCATCGCGGCCAATATCCGTGAAAATCACAGCTCCAACACCGCAATCTTCAAAACGGCGCACCAGATCAGTTGCCTTTACATCAGAGACATCTAGCCAACCTTCGGCCGCAATCATGCCACCTTTCGCATCTGCGCCAACCGCGATTTGCCCAGGAAAGGCTTTGGCAGCGTCCTTGACCAATTGCGGAGATCGCAAAGCAGCGGTTCCCAAGATAACACGCGCCACACCAGCGGCCAGCCATCTTTCAATATGATCAATGGTTCTGATGCCGCCACCAAGCTGAATTTTCGCACCTGTTGCCAAAATAGCTTGAACCGCTTCCAGATTTACGCCATTGCCAGCCAATGCCCCATCAAGATCAACAACATGAACCCAATTGGCCCCCTCATCCAAAAAGGATTGGGCTTGTTTGGCAGGATCAGGCGCATAAACAGTCAATTTATCAAAATCGCCATGCAGCAAACGCACCCCTTGGCCATCTTTTAGATCAATTGCTGGATAAATTTCAAAGTCAGACATTAGATTTCAATTTTCTTAATATTTTGGCAAATCAGCGGATTTCTTTTGAATAATAATAACCTGTCACATATTCACCATCGACAAGCGCATAATGCGGGTTTTCCCCAAATTTCTGAAAGCCCATCGCTTCAAAAGAATGGATGGCTCTTTGTTGTGTGGCGCGCACATCAAGATTGATCACAGAAAAGCCACTGCTTTTGGCATAATCTTCTGCTTCGGCAATCAATCTTTGCGCCAAACCATGGCCTCTGGCCCACGGGGCTAGGAAAAAAGTGGTCAATTGACAAGCAAAGGCCTGTGCTTCATTGGCTTTGGGGGGGCGGACAATTTGGCAAGACCCTGCCATCACCATATCAACCTT
>JBMHDH010000065.1:0-3461 GCA_049889495.1 Puniceispirillaceae bacterium (SeqCode)
GCACATGGCACAGCGCGGCAAATCTCTTCTGCCAATTCCAGACCTGCTGAATTATTGGCAAAAAATGTCATGCCTTTGCCAAGCTGTTCACGCACCGCATCGACAACTTCTTCATTGCCATGACCAAGCAACATAGGCCCAGAGCCAATCAAATAATCAATATAACGATTGCCTTGGCTGTCCCATACATAGGCGCCCTCACCTTTTTCGATAAAGATATTTGGCTCGAAATTACCAAAACCGCCAGCTGGCAGAACGGTTTTGGCGCGTGCGATTAATGCGTCATCGTGATGAGACATGATAAAAATGGTCCTTAATCCATAATGACGCTAGCCGCGCCAAGCTTGTCTAAATCAGGAGATACCCCAAGACCCAATCCATCTGGTGGCAAGATATGGCCGTCTTGGCGGGTTGGCAGGCTGGTGTCTAATTTTGGTGAGACATAAGATGACAGATCACATACATTCATGATCCATTTCGGGTTTGTGGATGCGCCAACATGCAAAGCCGCAGAGGTTGTGATATCACTGCCCCATGTGTCTTCGATGCACATTTTCACACCAAGCGTACAGCATAAATCACGTGCTTTACGCAATTCAGATACGCCGCCAAATTTTGACAATTTCAATGCCGCCGCATCCATAGCACCCGCGCGATGACCTTCAAGGAGGCTCGCGGTATCATGCGCCCCTTCATCTAGCTTGATCGGCAAACCTGTTGCGTCTCTGACTTTGGCGCATTCAATCAAGGTGGCACAAGGCTGTTCGAGCATCACATCAAGATGACGTACCGCTCGGCCCACTCTTGTCGCTTCGAGAGAGCTGGCACCGCAATTCCAATCACCATAAACAAGCGGCCCATCACCCACAGCCTCTCGCACCATATGAAGACGGGCAATATCTGCCTCAAAATTGGCATCTGCGCCTAATTTCACTTGGAATTGAGTCATGCCTTTTTTACGCTCTTCAATGGCGATTTTCTTCATCTCTTCTGGCGCGATACATGTGATCGAATGATAAAGCGGCATGGGCTTTCCAAAATTACCACCCAAATAACGATAAAGCGGCAAACCAGCTGCTTTGGCGGCCACATCATGAAGGGCCATATCAATGATTGATTTGACATAGACATGACCTTGCAAATAGGCGTTTATCTGGCTCATCAGCACTTCGGGATGCCCTGCATCTTGGCCGATGATTTGGCTTTCCAAATGGGCCAAAGCAGGGATCACACCATCTGTATAGGCTGGCAGATAATGCGGAATACAGCATACCTCGCCCCATCCTGACAGGCCAGATTTGGTATCCATGCGCATCATGACAGATTTGACCTCATCACATGTTTTACCATCAGACATGTAATAAGCCTCATGAGAGCGCAATGGCACTTCCCATAGATGAAGCGCGGTAATGGTTAAATCTGTCATTTGCCTGGTCTCCCTTTTATTCGGCTGCTCTTTTATTCGGCTGCTCTTTTATTCAGCAGCTCTTTTATTCAGCTGCTCTGGGCAATTCGCTTTGTGGATCATAAGCAGGTGCGCCCAAAATTTTTGCTGAACGCGTCTTGCCATGCACCACCACTTCAAGCTCTGTGCCATCTGCGGCGGCTTCTGGCTTCACATAGGCAAAAGCCAAAATTTTATTAACAGATGGGCCATAGGCCACTGACGCGGTTGAACCAACAACCTGGCCATTCAAATACACAGCCTCGCCGCCATGACCAAAGCTATCGCCATCTTGGGCGATTTCTAAATAAGCACACACCCATTTTTGATCTTCTGAAAGGCTGATTTCTGTTTTGTCTTTGCCAATAAAGTCTTTATCCATTTTCACAAAACGCATCACATCTGCCTCTGGCAAGGTGACTTCATTTGTTAATTCACCTGCGCCCTTAAAGCCTTTTTCCATACGCATCGCATTCATCGCAAATGAGCCATAATCGCAAATATCATATGCCTTGCCAGCGTCCCATAGGGCTTGATAAACAGCCATCATGGCATCACGCGGCAGATGCAATTCATAGCCAAGTTCACCAGCATAAGACAAACGCAAGGCCCATAATTCATGACCAGCGATTGTGATTTTCTGGCCAGACAGCCATTTAAATGAGGCATTATCAAGCGCGCTATCTGTGACTTTTTCCATGACTTTGCGGCTGTTGGGACCATTAATGGCAAGCGCACACCAGCTTTCTGATAAGCATTCCACTGTGATATTTGCCTCACCTTGATGACGAGCAATATGGTCAAGCAATCTTTGTTCAAAGAAAGCCGCACAGACAAGATAATAGTGATCATCATCTAGCTTTACGATTGTGGTCTCTAGCTCGATGCGCCCACGTTCATTCAGCATATGTGTCAAACCAATGCCGCCAATTTTCTGTGGCAAGCGATTCGCAGTTAGGCGATCAAGCAAATTTGCCGCATCTGGGCCAGATACCGCAATTTTGGTAAAGGCCGAAATATCCATAATGCCGACGCTATCTCTAACCGCCGCCACTTCATGCGCCACCATTTCATCAACAACCGTTTTTCGGAATGAATAATGATCTTTTTGGGCAACATCCCCTCTGGCAAACCAGCGCGGGCGTTCATGACCATAAACCTCTTCATGAACCGCGCCTTTTGATTTCAATAAATCATGCAAAGGGCTTGGCTTAACAGGGCGGCCATCCAAACGGTTGAAATGCGGGAAAGGAATTTCATGACGCAAACAGTAATCTTCTTTGGCTTTGACAACCTGCCATTCCTTTGTTGCATAGCTGCCAAAACGGCGCGGGTCATAATCACGCATAGAAATATCAGCCGCGTCATGGACCATCCAGCGGGCCAATTCTCTGGTCAAACCTGGGCCCCAACCAATGCCGATTTGTGTGCCACAACAACACCAGTAATTTTTGACACCAGGGGCTGGACCAATCAAAGGGTTGCCATCTGGCGGATGGCTGATCGCGCCATGCACTTCACGTTTAATACCAAGCTCTGAGAGAACGGGCATACGTTCCATCGCATTTTCCAACCATGGCATGATGCGGTCATAATCAGCTTCAAATAACTCATTTTCAGCTTCCCATGGGCAATGATCTTCCCAGACTGTGTTTGGATTGGCTTTTTCATAAATGCCAATCAAACCAGATTTTTGTTCCATTCTGATATAGCCAGATACCATCGCATCATCTCTGATAACAGGCAATTCAGCCTCCAGTTCCAAAAATTCTGGTACGGTATCTGTTACCAAATAATGATGTGTCATAGAGGTCATCGGCAATTGCAAGCCAGACCATTCACCCATTTGACGGGCATAAGTGCCGCCAGCATTCACAACATGTTCACAAGTGATTGACCCATGTTCTGTTTCAACCAACCATTCACCGCTCTCAAGGCAGGTGATATTTGTGGCACGGCAATGACGGATAATTTTGGCACCTAGCTGGCGCGCGCCTGTTGCCATGGCTTGTGTCAC
>JBMHDH010000066.1:0-3545 GCA_049889495.1 Puniceispirillaceae bacterium (SeqCode)
TCATTAGGGTCTGTGACAAACATCACATAATCATAACGAAGCGTATCCACATGCCATTTATCGACATTCTTGCCTATTTCTCTGGGGTTATAATTTAAATGGCCAAGCTGATGGCCGATGCTATGCGGTTGTAAGGCCACATTGGCAATATCTGACAAAGCGGCTGTGACATCTTGTGACAAACATAAATCACGCAAAAACCGTGACCGATAAATCCCACCTCTGGTGTTGCGCTCAATTCTTGGGTTTGATGTGGTAAAAGCTTCAAGCTGTTTACAGACCTCAAGCAAACAGGCCGCACCTTCATCACTTAACACCCGAAATACCGAACTAACGGCAAAATCAGACGGACAATTGGCAATATCTTCTGGCTGATACCCAAAATCAGTTAAGCTTTCTATAACGCTAGGAAATTCCAATGCCAGATGCTTGGTTGGTGAGAATTCAGGCTCGCTTGCCAACCAATCAAAACCATCAGGCAAATTATCTTGTTCGGTAAATAAACGCATCGTTCGTCTCTTTTCATTCAGGCTGATCATCATTCTGGTTGATCATCTTTGCCTATCCTCTTTTCCCAAACAGCACAAGACAAGATCTTTCACAATGTGGCTCGTTAAGATTTTCTCACTTTGTTTTCTGATTTTATGCCCTTGCAACAAGTCCTTCATTTTGCCTAAGCTGGCAGATAACAACCATAAATGGTTGCTATTGGGGGGATTACGATGCCACATTTGGCCACCATGCCGCTTGATAAATTGCCTATTTTATCTTTGGATTTGGAAACAACAGGCCTGAATACGCGTCAAGATCGCGTGTTACAAATCGGGCTGACGGATCTGACAGGGGCGCATCAAAGCGAGCAATTCGTCAAACCAGATATCCCAATCCCCGAAACCAGCACCGCCATTCATGGCATCACAGAAGAAGATGTGGCAAATGCGCCGCCTTTTGGTGCCGTCTTTACCAGCTATCAAGATCTTATTCAGGACAAAGTTCTGATTGGGTATAATATTGGTTTTGATTTGGCCGTTTTGGATGCTGAAACAGACCGTTATGCCATCGAATGGCGATGGCAATCCGCTTTATGTTTACGGCAATTGGCCACCATTGCGCTTGGCAATCAAGCCATGCTTGTGATGGGAGATCTTGATACGCTTGCCAGCCATTATGGCATTGCCACAGATAACCGCCATTCTGCGCTTGGTGACGCCATAATATCTGCCAAATTATTCACCGCCCTATTACCTGATTTAAAAGAAAAACAAATTCTTACCCTTGGGGATGCCAGACGCGCAGTAGCGGCACTTGATGATCAACGCATTGCCATGGTGCGGGCTGGCTGGGTTGATGTTGCAAGCTTGCAAGATCATAAGCTGCATGCATCCCCCTTGGCGCGCATTGACCCTTATCCTTATCAACATCGCATTGGCGATATGATGCATAAAGACCCGTTGGTCTTATCTCCTGAAGACAGTCTTCATGATGCCGCCAAAGCCATGCAAAAAACAGGCCATGATTGTGCCTTTGTTGGCAAAGATCATACGCAAATTGACGGCATCATTTCCGAGAGGGACATTGTGCAGGCCATGGCTCTGCCACTATCAGAAACAAAAACCGCCCGTGCCCTTCAGCTGAAAGATAAAATGTCATCCCCTGTGATTTGTGTCAGTGATCAAGATTTCATGCATATCGCCCTTGGCAGATTGCATCGCCATGACATTCGCCATCTTGGTGTCACTGGCGCAGATGGTGCGCTGCTTGGCTGGCTGTCTACCAGAGAGCTGATCCGCCAACGTGTCACAGATGCCATCATCATTGGCGATGATATCAAAAGCGCCAAAAGCGGTTCTGATATGGCTCCCGCGCTTGCTAGCCTGCCATCTCTTGCGGCATCCTTGATGTCTGAATCTGTCTCAGCCGCAGATATTGCCGCTGTGATCAGTGGCGAATATCGCAATGTGCTTGCCAGAAGTGCGGCACTTGCAGAGGCAAAAATGCAGCAAGACATTGGCCCTGCGCCGCGTCCTTTTGCTGTGCTGATGCTTGGCTCTGGTGGGCGCGATGAAAGCTTGCTTGCCGCTGATCAAGATCACGCGCTGATTTATGATGATAAAACAGATCCCATTGCCCCAGGTGATCGGCAGGCTATTCAAAATTGGTTTGAGAGTTTTGGCCGTCATTTATCAGATGAAATGCATGATGCTGGCATTCCTTATTGTAAGGGCGGGGTGATGTCATCACAGGCCGCTTGGTGCCAATCCTTAACCAGTTGGCGAAAGACCATCAGTGATTGGTGTCGCAAGGCCCGCCCCGAGGATCTATTATCTGTTGATATTTTCTTTGACTTTGCGCTTGTTTATGGCGATGGCCAATTGGCAAATCGCCTGCAACAAGCCATCACGGGACGCGCCGCAACAGGGCCCCAATTTTTAAAATTATTGGCGCGATCAGTCGATAATCATAGCGCAGGGACAACGCTGTTTGGCAAGCTGAAAACAACATCAGGCCGTTTCCAAATCAAACTTCATGTGATGTTGCCGTTAATTGAAACGGTGCGTGTTTTGGCAATATCACGCCAGATGACAGCCCGCAAAACATCTGAACGGGCCAAAGCCTTATTTGAAACAAAAACCATTCCAGCTGAAATTCTGCATTATGCTGAAGATCTGCAATTTTGCCTTTCATTGGTATTGCGACAACAAATTGCTGATATCGCGCAAGGCCTGCCAGCGATCACAGATATCCTGCCAGAATCTTTATCTAATCAGGAAGCAAAGCGGCTGAAACAAATTTTAGGGCGAATCAGCCGCGCCAACCATTTGCTGCAAGATAGCCTGTTTTAAACCATCGAAAGATCTGCTGAATAACGGCATAAAAAAAGGCACCTAACAGGTCTTATTTAAGACGTATTAGATGCCCTTCTAATGGCAGGAGCGGAGGGACTCGAACCCACAGCCCCCGGTTTTGGAGACCGGTGCTCTACCAATTGAGCTACACTCCTATAATCACATAGCGCGGTGACGCATCAGCTAATCAAAGCGCTATATTTGATGGCCATGGATAACAAATATCCCTTACCATTCCAACCCTGAATTCACAAAAGGCGATAAAAAAAGTGCCATGGTGTTGATTTCCATGGCACTTTTGAATTTTTAAAAGCGTTCAGCTTACAGCTGAATTACTTGATGATTGAAGCCACCACGCCAGCGCCGACTGTACGGCCACCTTCACGGATCGCGAAACGCAAGCCTTCATCCATCGCAATCGGTGCAATCAAAGTCACATCCATTGCAATATTATCACCAGGCATCACCATTTCTGTGCCTGCTGGCAACACAACTGAACCTGTCACATCTGTTGTACGGAAGTAGAACTGTGGACGGTAGTTTGAGAAAAATGGTGTATGACGACCACCTTCATCCTTTGTTAGGATATAGGCTTCACACTTAAATTCTGTATGTGGTGAAATTGAACCTGGCTTAACCAATACCTGGCCACGCTCAACATCTTCACGCTTTGTACCACGAAGAAGAACACCAACATTA
>JBMHDH010000067.1:0-30897 GCA_049889495.1 Puniceispirillaceae bacterium (SeqCode)
TCTGGCACCGCAAGCCGAGATGGCATCCTTTTTATTGTCGGAAAAACAGACAGGCCCAAAACAAATCATCCAAAATGTGTTGGCCAAACAAATGCCAAAACGTCTGGCAGGCCTGTTATGTGAGGGGCAAAATCTGTCAGGACGGCTGGCGGATATTGCCGATGCCAAATTGCGAAAATTCGCTGAACAAGTTGAAAAATGGCAGATTATCCCCTCTGGGACCGAAGGGTATCGGACCGCAGAAGTGACGCTTGGCGGGGTTGATACATCTGCATTATCGTCCAAAGATATGCAGGCCAAATCTGTACAGGGCCTGTATTTTATTGGCGAGGTAATGGATGTAACAGGCCATTTAGGCGGCCATAATTTTCAATGGGCATGGGCCTCAGCCTATGCCACGGCAAGCCATTTATAAGAGCTGATTATTAGTGAAAAGGGCTTGCGGCGACCCTTAAGGTTGTAGGGTGCCGATCTGGAAATTTTCCCCTTTCAGGCTTGGGTCACTTTCACCAGCGCGATGCACATTCACTTCAAAACCGCCAAGCGTCCCATCTTCGGTGGTAAAGCCATTGGTAATCGACCCAAATGACCCCACAAATTCCACAGTTGCATTATTTTGCAAACTCGCCCCTGAAAGCAAATTCACCCCATCGAGCAAGCCAGCTATATTGCCTGTTTGCAACGTGTTGGAAATGGTGGTTGACGGATTTGTGGTCGAAACAGAACCGAAATTCACATTATTGATGATGATATCAGATGTCGAAAAACTGCCTGTGACAGCGGCTGTGCCATAATCAAGAACGATATCAAAACTAGCTGTACCAGAGCCTGTATCACCATTGGTGACGCCTGTGGCAGGTGCCAATGCCAAATCAGATTTCTGGAACCGCACACTGCCTGAATAAGAGGATGAAACAAGCCCCGCATAGCTGTTATTATAAGTCGCCAAATCATTCGCAAAAGAAGGGTCATTCACTGGCACAGGGTTCACAGGCCCATTTGTGCCATCATAATAGAACCATAAAGGGATGCCGCCCCCCACAATATACGCAATCAAATCCGTATCAATCACCACATTGCTTTCAAGGGAATCTTGCAACACTTCCAAGGCAATATCATTGCCAGCAAAGCGTTGGATCAAGGCATCATTTCTTAAAATTTGGGTGATCAAATCAGCCGCAGACACATCTTCTGCACCTGCTTCAACAGCCGCTAATAACAAGGCCTCCACTTCTTTGATTTCAGCGGCTGTGCCAGGCGCTGATGCCAATGTGAGCGTGCCCGTGCCTGACCCATCATTTGATCCTTCATCTGCTTCAGGGGTGGTCTCTTCGATAATGGCGTTAATATCTTCCAGCGCATATGGTTCAGGATCGCCCAGATCCCCTGTTGCAGACACAGAGATCCCCCAGCCTGATTGAATGATATCAATAGGGGCCGTTTGTGCGCTTGCAAGCTGGATCGCACCTGTCAATAAGATGATATCTGAGGCGCCCGTCTCATCAATGCGCCCTGCCACCGAAGTGCCTCTGACAGAGGCCGTGGCATTTGGCAAATTTAATGTCATCGCACCAGGTTTTAATTTGGATATTTTGCCAGAAATGAATTTGAAACTGCCTTTTGTCACGGACGCTTGCAAAGAGGCGGTCTCGGCTGATGACGGATCAAAGATAAATTCATCAAATACCAATGTGCTGTTTGGCCCGATAGAAAACACGGTTTGATCTTTTAATAAGACCTGCAATGACATATCCGCGCCAGTGGTAATTTCGTCATTTAAATGAACCGGATCCCCAATCCCAGCGGTGCGGCCAATCGCATTTCCCGCATCATCCACATAGGAAATCTGCACGGGACCATTCGATGCGGCGATCACGCCGCTCACGATTTGTGCGGAAAAGACAGGTTTCATAAAATAAAATACTAATAAAACGAGAAAAATGGAAAATTTGATTGAATTCATCATAAATTGTTAAATTACTGTTAATATTTTCATCATATCATGATATTACTGGCAACAACTGGAAAAAGCAATTCATCCTAATGATGGAGGTTAATATGAAAAAATTTCTAGCAATCTGTGCTGTCGCAGCCTTAGCCGCAGCAAATGCAAACGCTCTTACTTTGAAAAAAGGTCAGGTTATTGGCGGTGACGGCGGCGTTTATGACGGCGCGAGCCCAGAGCAAATCGAAGTTTATGTAAACCGTGCAAAAGCAGGCGGTGATGCCGCCGGTATCGCTGGCCCAAACGTTTTCGTGATCGTCGAAGATGATATCACGTTCGTGCCTGTTGTGGATTTGCAAGGTCAATCAAAAGAATCACAGCTGAACATGATCGGTGATGCGGTTGTGGAAACTGTATCAGGATCTGATGCCCTTAGCTTTGAGCAGCTTCAGGAACTTCAGGAAGTGTCGGACATGACTGGCTTGCCAATCGACCAAGTCTTGAAGGTTGATGCAGCTCTATCAGGTCTGGACGCTGAATTGGCTGAAACATTGACACAGGAAATTCAAATCCTTGTTGAAGAAGGTGCTTTGGAAGAAGTGCAGGCATTCTTGTCAAGCGACGTTATTCTGGATAACCTTGACATTATTGCAGATGTGACACAACAAATTGAACAGCAATTGGCTGACGGTTTGGCTGATGACATTGATGGCTTTGATGTTTGTGTCCAAAATTATGATGAAGCTACATGTAACGCCATCGAAGCAGAATTTAATGCAATCGAAGGTGATAGCGACTAAGCTATACATTCACTATTGTGAGTTATATTTCAAAAAGGAGGGCTAATGCCTTCCTTTTTTTATGGTATATTTGGTTTTTTGGCATATCTGGTATTTTGGCATATCTGGCTTGATCAATCAGGAACATCAAGGGCATCATTAACATCATGGAAAATATGAAAATCTATGTCATATCTTTACAAGATGCTGGTGAAAAACGTGCTGATCTAGCAGAGGCTTTGGCAGGGCAATCGCTGTCTTTTCAGGTGATTGATGCGGTTGATGCCCGCCAATGGCAGGACAAGACGCTTGCCAAGCATATCTCTTCTTTTGGGGTCGCTTGTAATATGACCCACACCCCAAAACCAGGAGCGATTGGGTGTCATTTATCGCATATAAAGGCGTATCAAAAGCTGATTGATAGCGATGCGCCAGCCGCCATAATCTTAGAAGATGATGCCATCATCACCCCTGAATTGCGCCACCATATACCTTGTTTGCAACAGGCAAGCGCCGCCTTTGATATCATCTTTTTATGTGACAGACGCCCGAACAGACCAGCGCCAGTGATTGGCACATCTGAGACAGGCTTGCAATTTTGTTTCAAAAAATACAGCAATATCGGCACCACAGGCTATGTCATTACGCGCCAAGCTGCGTCTTATATGCTGGCACATCATACCCCCTTTCGTTTGGCCATCGATACCTTGTTAAATCGTTGGTGGCAAACAAAATTAAAGGTGGCAACAACGGCCCCGCAATTGGTAAGAGATGATGCGATGGCAAGTTCCATTGGCTATCATGATTTGGCAATGTTTCGAAATCCCATTTGGCGCATTGCAAATCTCATCACCAAAGCTAGAATGTCAACCATGAAACGCTTGACCTATCGGCGCATGTATCACGGCATGAAGGCAAATTTCAAAAAGAAAATGGGCCGACCTTAACGCACGCCCATGATCATAATGATAACAGGACATGATTTAACCAGCCATGAACGCTATTACAGATTTTCTTAAAATTCGTCGCTCCACATTGATCAGCAAACAAAGCGCAACAGATTTACCGCAAGATGACATTGATACCATCTTGGCATGTGGTGTGCGTGTGCCAGATCATGCGGTGCTTGGCCCATGGAAAATTATGGTCATCACAGGGGATGCGCGTTTGCGCCTTGGCCAAGATATTTTGCGCCCTGAATTTGCCAAAATGACGCCAGATGCCAGCGATGATGCCTTGGCATTTGAAGAAGCGCGCTTCACCAGATCAGGCGCGGTTTTTGCCGTTCTATCAACCCCCAAAGACCATCCCAAAGTGCCCGTATGGGAAATGGGGTTATCAGCTGGTGCGGTCGCAATGAATATCGTTACAGCGGCACAAGCGCTTGGTTATGGTGCGCAATGGGTAACAGAATGGTATAGTTATAATGATAAGATGCTGACAGAGCTTGGCGGTGAGGTAGGCAAAGATCAGATTGCAGGCTTTATCTATGTTGGCGAAAAAACAGAACAACCAACAGAACGCCGCCGCCCTGAAACAAATGATGTGATAGGCTATGTATAAGGCGTTGAGCTGCCTTACAAAAACCCATCGCATAAGAAAATAGAGAGGCAACTGCCATGACCAATTTTCTGTATCAGGATGATTTACCTGATGACCTTGACCTTGGCAAAGTGGTCGCCATTGACACAGAAACACTTGGGCTAAATCTGACAAGAGACAGATTATGCGTTGTCCAATTATCATCTGGTGATGGCCATGCGCATCTTGTGCAAATTAAGTCAGATCCCGCCCCCTGCCCCAATTTAATGGGCTTAATCAAAGATGAAACCGTTGAAAAATTATTTCATTTTGGTCGTTTTGATATCGCGCAATTGGTGAAATTGGCTGGCGAGATGAATGGCCCTGTCTTTTGTTCGAAGATTGCCTCTAAATTGGTGCGCACCTATACAGATCGCCATGGTTTGGCTGAATTATGCCGCGAATTATTATCAGTGGAATTATCAAAACAGCAACAATCATCTGATTGGGGGCGCGATGAATTGACCCAACAGCAAATTGATTATGCCGCAAGTGATGTTTTATATCTGCATCGCTTAAAAGATATTTTGATGGACAGATTGGCACGCGAAGGCAGAACCGAGATTGCACAAGCTTGTTTTGCATTTTTAACAAGCCGCGCCACCCTTGACCTTGCTGGTTTTGATGAGGTGGATATTTTCCATCATTAAGACCATAATAACCGCACTCTTAAAAAAACCTTAGCGCAATAGATATCATGGCAAATAGCACAGCAGATCAAAGCCAAAAGAGGGCGCCCACATTTGCGCCGCAAGTCAAATTGCATGATGCCAAACCATCACGCAATTGGCGCACAAGTATCATACTTGGTATGCTTGCCACCATCATGGCGGTGACGCTGGGCTTGTGGGTTTTGTTTTTTCAATCTGATAACAACATCTCGATTGATCTGAATAATGTCACAAAAACAGATGAAGGCCGCTTAGAATTGCAAGGGCTGACATTTAGGGGCAAAACCGCAAGCGGCAGCCCCTATATTCTGCGTGCTGCAACCGCCACTGAAGATGCGACAACCGCACAGCTTGTCCATTTGACAGGCATTGATGGCACGATTGAAAACGCCGAAAATGGCGTTATCGATTTGACTTCCCAAACTGGCAAATTTCACCAAACAGATAATTTTGTGACCTTAATCGGGCAAGTTCAAATCTCGCAAAGCCTACGCAACATTCTTTTTACAACTGAAGAATTGCAAGGCAATTTAGACACAGGGAATTTTTCTTCACCAACCAACGTTGCCGTGACCAGCCCATCATCATCTGTTGAAGGTCAAGCAATGCAAGTGACAGGCTTTGGTGAAAAAATAATTTTTAAAGGCAAAAGCAAAGCCATTATTGGGGAACATCATGACAAGTAACATCCATCCTATGAAATATGCGCTTTATGCGATCACAGCTTTTTTTGCCTTTACAGCCACTGGCCCTGCCTTTACCACCCCTGCCTTGGCTGATCCGCTGGAAATATCTGCATCGCAAGAACTGATTTGGGATCAAAATAAGGGCATTTACAAGGCCATTGGCGATGCATCAGCCACCAGAGGCCCGCAAGCCATCATGGCTGATAAATTAACCGCCTTTTATGATAGCACAGGCGATGATCAAGAAATTCAGCGTATCCTTGCTGAAAATGCTGTGCGGTTTTCTGATACAGATTTAAGCGGCAAAGGGGCCAAATTAAATTATGATATCAGGACCGAATTTTATGAATTATTTGGTCCAGATGCCGAAATTATCTCTAAGGATGGCACAGCCAATGCCACAAATAAATTAAGTTATGACAGAAAAAATGGCTTGCTGATTGCCGAAAAACAGGGGCGTATCGCGCTTGCTGATGGCCGCATTCTTGAAGGGGACTTGCTGGAAATCACCCTTGATGAAGCCGAAGAAATTCAAACCATTATCGCCACAGGTGATGTCTATGTGCGCCAATCAAATGGCCGCCAAGCTAGAGGCCAAGAAGGCACATATGATGCGGCAACAGGCAAAGCGATCTTAACAGGTGATGTTAGTATTCGCGATGGTGATAGCGTTTTAAATGGACAAAAGGCAGAAATTGATTTTAATAAGGGAATCAGTCGGTTACTTGCAGGGGATGACAAACAACGCGTTTCTGGTATTTTAACAGAATCGAAATAAGTTTGGCGACGATAAGATTGTAGGGCGCAAGATTAGTGACGAGCATAAAACAGGGCATGAATGATGAGTGATATTTCTTCTCCCTTTTCAGGCAATACTGGGAACGCGATGAAAATTGTGACAGAAAGCCGTGGCCTGCAAGCCTCTGGGCTTGGGAAAAGCTTCGCCAAAAAACGTGTTGTCCGAAATGTGACCTTGAATGTGAAACGTGGTGAGGCTGTTGGTCTGCTTGGCCCAAATGGCGCAGGCAAAACCACCACCTTTTATATGTTAAGTGGGTTACTTAACGCTGATGAAGGCTCTGTCATGCTGGATGGCACAGATGTCACCCATTTGCCCCTTTATGAACGCGCGCGCCGTGGCATTGGTTATTTGCCGCAAGAAGCCAGCGTCTTTCGCGGGTTAAGTGTCGAACAAAATATTCGGGCGGTTTTAGAAATTTTTGAACCGCATGCTGATAATCGCGATGCCATGCTTGAAGAATTAATGGCTGAATTCGGCATTACGCATTTACGCAATACCTCTTCGTTAAATCTGTCTGGCGGCGAACGCCGTCGTCTTGAAATTGCCAGAGCCCTTGCCGCACGACCAACCTTTTTACTGCTGGATGAGCCGCTTGCTGGCATTGACCCGATTGCCATTTCAGAGATCAGAGATTTGATTGCCCAGCTAAAAGAACATGGGTTGGGCGTGTTAATTACAGATCATAATGTCAGAGAAACACTCGATATTATTGACCGCGCCTATATCATTCATGATGGGCTTGTGATGATGGATGGCCGCCCTGATGAGGTGGTCGAACATTCTGGTGTGCGTGAAGTGTATCTTGGGGATGGTTTCCAACGCTAGCTTGGGTTTCGCCAATAAAACCCAAAAAATGCGCATAAAAAAAGGCCCAATGACTGGGCCTTATTTTTTTACCGCATTATTTCGATGAATGGTGGAGCTAAGCGGGATCGAACCGCTGACCTCTACAATGCCATTGTAGCGCTCTCCCAGCTGAGCTATAGCCCCATTTCATTCATGGTGTTAGTGATTTAGCGATGCAAGGTCAGAAAAGCAAGCAAAAAAGCGTTGTTATTTTGACTATTACGCATCCTCATTGGTTTCAGAATCGATATCATCAATGAAATCATCATCGACATTATCATCTAACACCGCTGTGTCATCATCACTATCTTCATCTGTCTGTGCGATATCAACCAATGGTTCATCCCCGCCAAGCGCATCTGAGTCAAGGTCATCAGAATTATCGTCATTATCATCTGCCAATAAGTCATCATGTGCGATATCTTCGCTGGCCGTTTCAGTGGCGACGGCCGCTGATTTTGTGCTTTTGCCACGGCGGCTTTTCAGCAATTGGTCTGGGTTAAATTCTGTTTGGCAGTTTGGGCATTCAATCTTTGCTTTGTTAAAATCATAAAATTTCATGCCACATGACGCACAACGTCTCTTTTTTCCAAGGTCCTGCTTTGCCATAATCCGTCCTCTTCGCGATAAACTCACATCAAACACTGACTTTTTGCCATTGGCTGTCGCACAGGCAATAACAAACTGCGCCTTAATAAAAAGTCAAATGAACAAAAAAGGAAGCCCTTTTTTGTCTTTCATAGCTGTTTTTTTTTAAAATGTGGTTTTTTTGACCAGCTTTTGCTTTTTTATTGTCATCTGCTTGGCCAGATTGGCATAATAACGCCACCTTACGCATCTTGGCTTTTTGATTGGACCCAATGAATGATGCGTGCCGCGCCAAAAGGCATGATGATTTGGCATATGAATTGAATAAGGATTTTATAATTTATGTCTTTGTCTCTTATCTCGCAAAAGACCAAAAGCTTATCAGGTACATTTGATGTGCCAGGTGATAAATCCATTTCTCATCGTTCTATGATTTTAGGAAGCATTGCCATTGGCCAAACCAAAGTATCAGGCTTGCTAGAAGGAGATGATGTTCTGGCGACCAAACAAGCGATGATTGATTGCGGCGCTGATATTACAAAACAAGGTGATGATTATATCATTAATGGCGTTGGTATGGGCGGGTTAACCAATCCCGAACAGCCACTGGATCTTGGCAATGCTGGCACAGGGGTTCGCTTGTTAATGGGGCTGATTGCAGGGCAAAGCATGACAGCCACCTTTGTGGGGGATGCGTCATTATCAAAACGTCCGATGCGCCGCATCACAGATCCGCTTGAAGAGATGGGCGCACAGGTGACTTGTGCCGAAGGTGGCCGCTTGCCTGTGACCATCACAGGCCTTGCGATGCCTTTGCCTATCAGCTACAGCCCAAAGGTTGCCTCGGCGCAAATTAAATCAGCGATCTTGCTAGCGGGTCTGCAAGCCAGAGGCGAGACAACTGTGATTGAGCCCCATATTTCGCGTGATCATACCGAAGCGATGCTGCGCCATTTTGGCGTGACAGTCACACAAGAGATTGATGAGGAAGGCCGCCATCATGTCACCATGACAGGGGGCACTGATTTAATCGCCAAAGATATTTTGGTACCGCGCGATCCGTCTTCTGCTGCCTTTGTGATTGTTGCGGCCTTGTTAACAAAAGATAGTGATGTGTTTTTGCCTGCCATTGGCATGAATCCCCAACGCACGGGCCTGATCACCACCTTGCAAGAAATGGGCGGCGATATCACTTTGTCAAATCAACGTCTAGAAGGCGGTGAAGAGGTCGCAGATATCCGTGTAAGATCATCTGAATTACATGGCATTGATGTGCCCCCTGCCAGAGCGGCATCTATGATTGATGAATATCCGATTTTATCTGTGGCAGCGTCTATGGCGAAAGGCACAACCATGATGTCTGGCGTCGCTGAATTGCGCGTTAAAGAAACAGACCGAATCGCAGTGATGGCAAAAGGTCTTGCCACATGCGGGGTGCAAGTCGAAGAAGGTGATGATTATATGGCCGTGACAGGTGGCACAATGCCGCCAGCAGGCGGGGCTGTTATTAACAGCCAGCATGACCACAGAATCGGCATGTCCTTTTTGGTGCTAGGTATGATTTCAGAACAGCCAATCACCGTGGATGATGTCGAAACCATCAATACGTCTTTCCCAGGCTTTGCTGATAAGATGAATGCCATTGGGGCACAGATCTCACCTATATCCTAAGATGAATTATAAGGATAATGACCAAGGATAATGACCATGACAGATGCCCTATTTCAGATTGCTATTGATGGCCCTGCTGCCTCTGGCAAAGGCACATTAGCGCGCACACTTGCCATGAAATTATCTTATGATTATTTGGATACAGGTTCCCTTTATCGGGCGGTTGCTTTGGCAAGTCTGCAAGCTGGTATCAGCGCAGATGCTGTTGCAGATAATATAAAAAATATCATTGATCTTGCCCAAAATTTAGCGTTGCCTGTGCCAGATGATGCGGCTCTGCGATTGCCTGAAACAGCACAGATGGCGTCAAAAATTGCAAGTTCGCCAGAGGTCAGACAAGCCTTGGTCGACAAGCAACGTGATTTTGCCATGTTCCCGCCAACAGGCAAGGGCGCGGTGCTAGATGGGCGTGATATTGGATCTGTGATTTTGCCAGATGCGGATCTGAAGCTTTATATTGACGCTGATGTGAATGTGCGTGCCAAAAGACGGTTTTTAGAATTATCTGTGAAAGATGAAGCCATCACACATGCCCAAGTTTTGGCCGATTTAACAGAACGTGATGCCAGAGACAAAACACGCACAACAGCCCCCTTAAAGCCAGCAGATGATGCCCATATCATCGATAGCTCTGACAAATCAGCTGAAGATGTTTTACAAATTGCGTTAAAATTGGTGAAAAGCTTGAATTTTGCTGAAAAATAGATATAACAACCTCCATCATAGCTTGTCTTATGTCTGATGCAGACAAGTCATAACCAAACTTTAACGGCTGGGTGAAAGATTATAAGCCATATTTTCCAGCGACATTCCAGATAAGCATGCCCCTTTCAGGCGTTATCTGAGCATCAGATGGATTTCGTTGCCTTAACCAGCAAAGGCGTATGATTGGCGGCCATAAGCCAGCCATCACCATATGGCATCAACGGAGAAACTATTGTCAAATAACGCAACTGAGTCAGCTATGGCTGGCCAAGAGAATTTTGCTGATCTGCTAGCTGAGAGCTTTGCAGAAAATATTTCAGTCGAAGGCAGTGTGGTAAAAGGCTATGTGATCGAGATCGCTGGTGATTACGCTGTGATCGATGTCGGCCTTAAATCAGAAGGCCGTGTTCCTTTAAAAGAATTCGCAGCCCATGGGCAGGACGCCGAAATCAAAGCTGGTGATACTGTTGAGGTGTATGTCGAGCGCATGGAAGACAGAGACGGCCAAGCCGTACTGAGCCGTGAAAAAGCAAGACGTGAAGAAGCCTGGATTATGCTAGAAAGCGCCTTTGAAGCACAAGAACGTGTCACAGGTGTGATCTTTGGTCGTGTCAAAGGTGGCTTTACGGTTGATTTGTCTGGCGCCACTGCTTTCTTGCCTGGCTCACAGGTCGATATTCGCCCTGTTCATGACATTGCCCCATTAATGGGCACACCACAGCCATTCCAGATTTTGAAGATCGACCGTCGTCGTGGCAATATCGTGGTATCACGCCGTGCGGTTCTTGAAGAATCAAGAGCCGAAGCAAGAACAGAATTGGTATCAAGCCTTGAAGAAGGTCAGGTGCTACAGGGTGTTGTTAAAAACATCACAGATTACGGTGCATTCGTTGATTTGGGCGGTGTTGACGGTCTGTTGCATGTCACAGATATCGCTTGGAAGCGTATTAACCACCCATCAGAAGCTTTGACAGTTGGTCAAACTGTTGATGTACAGGTGATCCGCTTTAACCAAGAAACACAGCGTATCTCACTTGGCATGAAGCAGTTGATGTCAGATCCATGGGAAGCCGCTTCAGAGAAGTTCCCAATTGGCACAAAGCTGACAGGCCGTGTTACAAACATCACTGACTATGGCGCATTCGTTGAATTGGACGAAGGCATCGAAGGTCTTGTGCATGTTTCTGAGATGAGCTGGACAAAGAAAAATGTTCACCCTGGCAAGATTGTATCAACCAGCCAGGAAATCGAAGTGATGATTCTAGATATCGACCTAACAAAGCGTCGTATCTCGCTTGGCCTGAAGCAAGTTCAGGGCAACCCATGGGAAGAATTTGCAGCAGCAAACCCTGCGGGCACTGAGATTGAAGGTGAAATTCGTAACATCACTGAATTTGGTCTGTTTGTTGGCTTGAGCGCCGATATTGACGGTTTGGTTCACCTATCAGACATCTCTTGGGAAGTCACAGGTGAAGAAGCCATGGCCGAGTTCAATAAAGGTGACATGGTCAAAGCCAAGGTTCTAGATATTGATATCGAAAAAGAACGCATTTCACTTGGCATCAAGCAAATGTCTGAAGATCCTTATGCTGGCTTGGTTGACCAAGTGCGCAAAGGTGAAACAGTCACATGCACAATCACCGAAGTGACAGAACAGGGCCTTGAGGTTCGTGTGGGTGAAGGTCTATCAGGCTTTATCCGTCGCACAGACTTGTCACGTGAACGTTCAGAACAACGCACAGAGCGTTTCGCTGTTGATGAAAAGCTAGATGCGGTAATCACAGCGATTGATTCAAAGTCACGTAAATTGTCATTGTCAGTAAAAGCCAGAGAAATTCAGGAAGAAAAGCAAGCTATGGCTGATTTCGGTTCATCCGATTCAGGTGCAAGCCTTGGTGACATTCTTGGCGCCGCTTTGGCCAAAAAAGACGGTGGTGATGAATAAGCCATAACGCTTATCATTCAACAGCTTATGATCAGGCCCTGTTGCAAAACAGGGCCTTTTTTTGACATTTATCCTAAAAAACACCTGTTTTAATAGCATTTCTGGTGGTTTTTATTGACGTCCCCTATTTGGGAAGCCATGATTTACGGGTTGTTTTTTTAATTAGTGGAACAGTCACCATGACGAAGTCAGAATTGATCGCCAGACTGGCTGCGCAAAATCCAAGCCTGTATCACCGTGATATCGAACGATTGGTGAATACCGTGTTTGAAACGATTATCGATGCTCTTGAAAATGGTGATCGCGTTGAATTGCGCGGGTTTGGTGCTTTTTCCGTAAGACACAGAGACGCGCGCGCTGGTCGCAACCCCAGAACAGGCGAATCTGTGCAAGTCGAAGCCAAATCAGTTCCCTTTTTTAAGATGGGCAAAGGCATGAAAGAACGCTTAAATAAATAGGCGGCATCTTGGCGTGTTTTTACCCGTAATTGGTACCGCTTTAACCAAAGGCGCGTCACTCATCTGCCCTGACCTTCGGAGGCCCCTGTCACATGACTGCGATCGCCAAGCTATTTTGGGGTGTTCTCAGCATCATTCTGTTTGGTTATATTGCGTTCTTTGCCATTGCCAATCCAGAAGATGCCAGTGTCACTTTATGGCCTGGTGATGTGGCCTGTAACGCGCCCATCTGGCTTATTTGTTTAACCGCCTTTTTTGCAGGCTTGCTTATCGCAACCCTTTTTGCATCTTTGCGCATTTCAGCATTGCGCTTGCGGTTATTCCGTTTACAAAAGCAACAGGATAGCGATCAGGCCAAAGCCCAGCAACAAGCCAACATGCTTGCCACCACTGCCGAAGATAACGACTAATGCCAACCTCTTTATTGCCACCCTCTTTATTTCCGCATCTGCCTGATCAAGGGGCCAAGATTTGTGGCATTCGCACGCCTGATGATTACCATCATTGCGTGGCAGTCGGGGCGGCTTTTATTGGTATGGTTTTTTTTGAAAAATCACCACGTCATTTGCGCTTTGATGACGCCAAGATTTTGGCTGATTGCGCGGTGGCAGATGGTCCTGTGCGGGTGGCATTATGCGTCAATCCAACAGATGATTATCTTAACAAAATCATAGATTATGCCAGACCAGATATGATCCAGCTGCATGGCGATGAGACCCCAGAACGCACCGCCGCGATCAAGGCGTTAACCGATTTGCCCATTATGAAGGCTTTTCGGGTTGCCAATAAGGGGGATATCGCCGCCGCAAAAGCGTATTATGAGGTGGCAGATTGGCTGTTATTTGATGCTTATTCTGGCAATCCTGATATGCCAGGTGGCACAGGTCACAGCTTTGATTGGCATTTGGCATCTGATTTAAATCCGCCGCTTCCTTGGATGCTGGCTGGCGGCTTGACCCCTGATAATCTGGCACAGGCAAAAGCCCAAACAAATGCCACATATTTTGACGTCTCATCGGCGGTTGAGGCCGAAAAAGGGGTGAAAAATCACGCGCTGATCACGCAATTTGTTCAGGCTGTAAAATAAACTGGTTTTGCTATGGTTATTTTTGCGGAAATGATTATATTTTAACCCAAGAATTTGCCAAGTAAGAGAGGCGTGAAATTATGGATCAGACAGTGTTAAATTCGTTTCAAAGCGGGCCTGATGAAGATGGCCGTTTTGGCATTCATGGCGGCCGTTTTGTGGCAGAGACCTTGATGCCTTTGATTTTGTCTGTTGAAAAAGCCTATCGCGAGGCACAGGCAGATGATGAATTTGCACGCCAGCTAAAATATTACCAGACCCATTATATTGGCCGCCCCTCACCCTTATATTATGCAGAACGCTTAACAGAGTATTTTGGTGGAGCGAAATTATATTTCAAACGTGATGAGTTGAACCATACAGGCGCGCATAAAATCAATAATGTGCTTGGCCAAGCCTTGCTTGCCAAACGTATGGGCAAAACCAAAATCATCGCAGAAACAGGGGCAGGCCAACATGGTGTGGCAACCGCCACCGCTTGTGCGTTATTTGATTTGGAATGTGAGGTTTTTATGGGCGCAGAAGATGTGCGCCGCCAAAAGCCAAATGTGGATCGTATGCGCTTGCTTGGTGCCAAAGTCCATCCCGTGACATCAGGCACATCCACCTTGAAAGATGCGATGAATGAAGCCTTGCGTTATTGGGTGGCAAATCCAGAAACGCATTTTTATATCATTGGCACAGTTGCTGGCCCGCACCCTTACCCAGAGATGGTGCGTGATTTTCAGGCTGTGATTGGCAAAGAAGCCAAAGAACAGATGATGGAAGCAGAAGGCCGCCTGCCAGATGCGCTGATTGCATGCATTGGCGGTGGTTCAAACGCTATGGGGCTGTTTTATCCGTTCCTTGACGATAAATCAGTTGATATTTATGGCGTCGAAGCCGCAGGCCATGGCATTGGCACAGGGCTTCATGCGGCCAGCCTGACAGGGGGCGAACCTGGCGTGTTGCATGGCAATCGTACCTATTTGCTGCAATCAAAAGAAGGGCAAATCGCAGATGCCCACTCTATTTCAGCAGGTTTGGATTATCCTGGTATTGGCCCAGAACATGCCTGGCTTCATGATGTGGGCCGTGTGAATTATGTCAGCGCAACAGATGAAGAAGCGTTGGTGGCATTCCAGCTTTGTTCACGTCAAGAAGGTATCATCCCTGCGCTGGAGCCATCACATGCGCTGGCATTTGCCTCAACCATGATCCCAAAGATGGATAAAGATCAGGTGGTGATTTTGAATATGTGTGGCCGCGGTGATAAGGATTTGGGCGCAGTTCTGCCAATGCTGGATGAAAGAGGCTTGCTGTAAGGCAGTCTTTCAGAAAGGCTGTCTTTTGTGGTGGCCTCTCTTATTTTGATTATTATAGGCACGATGATTATAGGGACATGAAGATGGCTGGTCGTATCGAAAATTGTTTTAACGCCGCAAAGGCAGAGGGGCGCGGCATTTTAGGCGTGTTTGTGTCTGCTGGCGATCCTAGTGAAGAGATTTGCGAAGCCACGCTTGATCAATTGGTTGCCAATGGCGCAGATCTGATTGAACTTGGCATGCCATTTTCAGATCCGATGGCTGATGGCCCTGCCATTCAAGCCGCAAGCTTGCGAGCCATCAAGGCTGGCATGACACTTGAAAAAACAATGGCCATTGCCAAACGGTTCAGAGAACGTCATCCAGATACGCCTTTGATTTTAATGGGCTATTATAACCCGATCTATATGTATGGCTGTGATGCCTTTATCAGCGAAGCTGTGGCGATTGGTGTTGATGGCTTGATTATTGTCGATCTACCACCTGAAGAAGATGTCGAATTATGTGACCCCGCGATCAAAGCAGGTCTTGATTTCATCAGGCTGACCACCCCCACAACTAAAGGGGAACGTTTAACACGTGTTTTGGAAAAAGCAGGTGGGTTTGTGTATTATGTCTCTATCACAGGTATCACAGGCACAAAAAGCGCAGGGGCAGATAGCATCAAACAAGCCGTTAGCGATATCAGAGCGGCAACAAACCTGCCTGTTGTCACTGGTTTCGGCATCAGAACCCCTGAACAAGCCGCAGAAGCGGCCACATTAAGTGACGGGGCCATTGTGGGATCAGCTGTGGTTGATATCATTGCCCAAAATATCAGTGACGATGGCACAATCGCAAAAGACATCCCTGAACAAATCGGGGCTTATGTTGCGAAATTATCAGCTGCCATTGCAGGCGCATAGCATTACCGCTATTCTAGGCCAAAGGATAACGCATCAGGAGCCAAATCAATGAACTGGATTACCAACGCCGTTTTGCCAAAAATCAAAGCTTTGGTGCAATCAAATGATGTGCCAGATTCGCTGTGGGTTAAGTGTAAATCATGCGGCCAGATGATCTTTCATAAAGAATTTGAAGCCGCACATCATTGCTGTCAAAATTGTGGCCACCATGCCCCATTGGCGCCAAATGCCCGCTTTGATATGCTTTTTGATGGCGCAAGCTATGATCTGATTGACCAAGAAAAAATCAGTGAAGATCCGCTGAAATTCAAAGATTCAAAGAAATATACAGACCGTCTTAAGGACACACGCGGCAAATTGGGCGAACAAGATGCCATTGCGGTGGCGGCTGGTAAAATTGAAGGGCTTGATGTGGTCATTGCCGCATTTGATTTCCGCTTTATGGGCGGATCTATGGGCCGCGCGGTTGGCAATGCCATTCTTAGCGCAGCCGAAGAAGCCGTGCGCCGTGGTGCCGCGCTAATCACTGTGCCATCAACAGGCGGTGCGCGTATGCAAGAAGGTATTTTATCTTTGATGCAATTGCCACGCACCATCATTGCCACGGACAAATTAGCTGAAGCGGGTCTGCCCTATATCGTGCTATTGGCGCACCCGACCACAGGCGGTGTAACAGCATCTTTTGCGATGCTTGGTGATATTCAAATTGCCGAACCTGGTGCGATTATCGGTTTTGCAGGAAGACGCGTCATTGAAGAGACAGTGCGTGAGAAACTGCCTGATGATTTCCAGACAGCAGAATATCTTCAAGATCATGGCATGGTTGATTTGGTTGTGCCACGATCAGAGCAACGCCAGAAAATTGCACAAGTGATCTCTTTGTTAACGCATAAGCCGCGCCTTGCTGCCGCTGAATAAGCAACGTTTATCTGATGTCAAAAATTGATGATGTGCTAGACGCGCTTGGTGCGTTGCACCCCAAATTAATTGATTTGGGCCTTGGCAGAACCTTTGAGATATTAGAGGTGCTTGGCAACCCGCAAGATCACTTGCCACCTGTCATTCATATTGCAGGCACCAATGGCAAAGGATCAACCACTGCTTTTTTGCGTGCGCTTGCCAACGAAGCAGGCCTAAAATGCCATGTCTATACCTCGCCGCATTTATGCCGTTTTCATGAACGCATCAGATTGGCAGATCAGCTGATTGATGATGAGACGCTGATCGCGTTGCTAGAAGAGGTCAGAGATAAAAATGCAGGCAAGCCAATCACCTTTTTTGAGGTGACAACTGCCGCGGCCTTTTTGGCCTTTTCGCGTGTGGCGGCTGATTTGGTTATTCTGGAAACAGGGCTTGGCGGCTTACTTGATTCCACCAATGTGATCACCCAGCCAGCGGCAACCATCATCACCCCAGTGGCAAGAGATCATGAACATTTCTTGGGAAGTGATATCACTGAAATTGGCAGAACCAAGGCTGGTATTTTCAAACAGAACAGCCCTGCTTTTATCGCGCATCAATCACAAGACGCCGCGGCTGGTATCGCTGAAATAGCAGAAGAAAAAGGCATCACAAATTATTGGATGGGACGTGATTTTGACGTCAGCCATAATGAGACAGAGATGACCATCACCATTGCAGATGAGGTTTATCACGCGCCTTTGCCATCTCTGGCTGGTGCCCATCAAATCCAAAATGCCGCCCTTGCCGCCGCCACATTACATATCACAGCTATCGCCCCTTTATCACAATCAGCCAATGGCATAAGCAAAGCCAGATGGCCAGGGCGTGTTCAAAAATTGAAAACAGGGGCACTTGTTGAGATCACAAATGGCACGCCTATTTGGCTGGATGGCGCGCATAATGCCCATGGGGCCGCGGCACTGGTGCGCACTATGACTGCGATATCACAGGATAAATGGACGATCGTTATGGGGGTGCTAAATACCCGCCCTGTCGGTGATTTTTTAGCGCAAATAGCACCGCTGGCAGATCAGGTCATCGCCCTGACAATCCCTGATCAAGATGCCGCTTTGACAGCTGAAGAGATTGCGCAATCAGCCCATGCAATTGGCCTGAAATGCAAAACAGCGCCTGATATCCATCACGCGCTGCAAGATATAAGCCATCATCCCAATATTTTGATTTGTGGCTCTTTATATTTGGCAGGGCATATTCTGAATGAGAATGGCACCCTGCCAGATTAAATCCCAGATTAGGTCACACTAATCGAAATGCCTGTCATCACAGCTTAGATGCTTGATTCAATCCATTGCTGTAATTGTGATTTTGGCATAGCACCGATTTTCTCTGCCACAACCTCACCTGATTTGAAAATCAACAAGGTTGGAATACCGCGCACACCATATTGTGTTGGTGTCATTGGATTTTCATCAATATTCAATTTCGCGATGGTCAGCTTGTCGCCAATATCTTCTGAAATTTCTTCTAGGGCTGGACCAATTGCCTTACATGGGCCGCACCATTCTGCCCAGAAATCCACCAAAACTGGCTTATCTGAACCAAGGACATCTGCCTGAAAATTGGCATCTGTAGTTGTGACTGTGGCCATGATGTTCCCCTCTTTGCCATTCAAGTGATAATACGTTTAATTTAGGAACTGGCCTTTATAAGGTCAAGGTTCAAGCATCAAACAAAGCAAATTCTTTTACGCTTGGGCAAGACCAGCCGCAATCAAGGCATTATCAAGCACATAGGCACCCAACCTTGTTGTGCTGGCATCACGCAACCAAATCAATTCCGCAATGATATCCTTATCTGGGTAAATATCACGAAGCAAAGCGCGGTAAAGTGCCATTTGAAGCACATAGGCATCTGGCACGTGATCCCCATGCGCCTTGCCAGATTTGAAATCCACCAGCCATAGGTAATCTTTACCAACTACCAAACGGTCAATTTGCCCCACCACAGCGCGATGACCCACCACGCCAGAAATATCAAATTCAACCAAAGCTGTATCTGAAAAGAGAGGCGCAAATTCGGGATTTGCCATTAATGTTACCACCAGATCAGCTTGTTTTTGTAACAGCTCTTTTGATAAAGTAGGCACCGCATCATTGGCTTGTGTCATGAGGCGATCAGCCACAAATGGGCGGTCTTCTGGGCGTACATAGGTTAAATCTTCAAGCAATTTATGCGCAAAACTGCCAAGGGCTCTGGCTGTCATGGCGCCATCATCTGTCACAGATTCAGGCGTTTCTGGAGCCCGCGCTTGCGATGGCACCAAGGGCCTGACTGGCACAGCTTCTTTCGGGGCAGGTGTAAAGGCCCACGGATAGGATGATGGCACCGCATCACCTGTTAGGATGTGATCTTGTGTGTCAGGCTGTGATGGCACCTGTTCTTTTGTGCCTTTGTGATGGTATAGATACCCATCATCTGGTTGCGCTGTCTGATCTAGGCTTTGAAAGCCTTTTTCCAATAATTCATACCAGCTGGTTCCTTCGGTGCTTTTTTGCTTTTTTTGATAGCCGCCCAAAAACAGGCATTCACTGGCCCTGGTCAATGCCACATAGAGTAATCGTTGATGTTCTGCAATGCGTACGTCAATTTCTTCTTGTTTCAAATCCGCGATTGCTTGTGGCATGAATTTGCTGTCATGGGGCCAGTAAAGGGCATCTTTGCCTTTATAAAGGCTATGCGCCTTTGACAGACCTTTCACAGTATCTGGCAAATAGACCACAGGGGCTTCAAGCCCTTTTGAGCCATGGATGGTCATGATGCGCACTTGATTTTCAAGTGCATTGCCGAAATCACGTTTGACCTCGCCCCCCATTTTACGATGGGTTTTCAAAAATTGTCCAAGACCGATCCCGCCTTCTGCCTCAAAATCATAAGCCTGCAAAATAAACGCATTTAGACTTTCATCAACCGCTTGCCCTAGTCTTTTGTAAAAGGCTTGTTTGCCCTCTTGGGCCAAGATGGTTTCAAAAAATGCGGCAGGCGTCAGCGCAACTGACAAGGAGACGTAATGTTCAAGCTGTTTGACAGCTTTGCCATAAATATCATCACCGCCCGCTTTGCTTTTTAAGGCTGCAATCAGGCTTTGCCCCTGCGGGCGACCCATTGCCAGCCCCATTACATCATCTTCACTGAAATTGAATAAGGGAGATTTTAACAAACTGGCCAATTGCAAATCATCTTCAGGCAACAAACACACATCACCAAGTGCCAGCATATCATGCACCTCAATCTGCCGATCAAGGTGAATGCGGTCTGCGCCTGCAACAGGAATGGCTTGGCGTTGCAATGCGCCGCGCAACAACGAAAAGAAGCGATCTCTTTTGGAAACCAAAATCAAAATATCACGCGGCTGATAGAAGGTGCCTGTTTTTTCAAACAGACTGCCAGATAATAAGTCTTTGATATGGCGCGCCACCAGCTCTGCTTGTTTGGCATCTGCCCCATAATCGCCAGCCTCTTCTGCTGTGACAAAATCAGGCACATCGAAATAAGGCAATTCTGGCGGCTCTTTGTCGGCCGTGGTCAATGGCCATAATTCCACAATACCAGGCTTTTCAACAAAGGCCGCTTCATGATCATAATAATGGCCGCCTAGACCTTCGATATCATCTAGGCGCATCACATGATTGACATAATCCAAAATCGCCTTTGATGAGCGAAAGGATTTGGTTAATTTGACATCTTGAAATGCGCGCCCGCCTGCTTTGGCCTCTTGTTCAAAGGCGTGCCCCTTATCCAAAAAGACTTGTGGATCGGCCCCTTGAAAGCTGTAAATAGATTGTTTGAAATCACCGACAGAAAAGATGGTTCTTTGCGTTTTATCATCTGCTTCGCTTGTGAAAAATTCATCTACCAGTGCGCTTAACAAATCCCATTGCAACGGGTTTGTATCTTGTGCTTCATCCACCAACATATGATGAATGCCGAAATCCAATTTCCAACGCACCCATGCCATAGATTGTGATTGTGATAACAGACTATGAGATTTGATGATCAGATCATCATAATCAAGCACCCCTGCTTGCCATTTGGCCCGTGCATAATCAAGCGCGGCGGCACGTCCCATAACATAAAGCGCACGACTTTTTGCAATCGTCTCTATGGCTGTTTTTTCAGATTGCCATTGATGCAATAGGCTGCCAATTTTCTGTGCTTGGTCTTCGGCATCTGGATAGGCATCACGAATGGCTTTGGTGGTAAATGACTTTCGAACTGTGCCTTTTGATGTTGTCAAAAACTCACCAGATATCATCTCTAGCTGATCTGGCTTATCAGCGTCATCTAGCGCCAACCAGCGGCCAAATTTTTCGAATTTTTCGCCGCGCGCTGTGATAAGCAGACGGCCATCACATGCCATTATTTGATCCGCTATGGCCGCATTTATCAGGCGTTGCGCATCATCTTTATCCCGTGCGGCATGAGGATGTAAGGCGGCCATTGCCGCCTCAAAGGCTGGCAAAAAGCCAAGCGGCATGGTGATAGCCGCATCAGATAAACGGCGGTGATTGATAAAATCTTTGACATGATCAAGCAAATTTTGATGCGCTGTTTGTGACACCAAATAAGACACTGCTTGCTTCATCTGACGTTCAGGGGCATGAAAACAGGCCGCAAAACTTGCAGAGATAAATGTTTCTTTTTGGCTTTCTGTGATCAACTTAAATTGCGGCGGCAAACCTGCTTCAACAGGAAAACGTGATAATAAGGATTGGCAAAAGCTGTGGGTCGTTTCAACGCGCGGACCTTCATCATTATCAATGACAAGCGCAAAAAGGCGCCGTGCCACATCAATCATTTGTTGCGCGGGAAGCGCGCCTGTCATCTCTTTGATTTCATGCATCAGGGCTTGTTGTTCCATCACCGCCCAGCTTGCCAATTTGCGATGCAATCTTTCTTCGATTTCAGCCGCAGCCGCATTGGTGAAGGTCACACATAAGATGGTTTGCGGCACCTCTCCTGATAATAACAAACGCAAAACCCGTTCAATCAGAACCTTGGTTTTACCTGTGCCAGCATTGGCAGAGACAAAGACAGAACGGGCAGGATCAGAGGCTTGGCGTTGCAACAAATCAGTCACTATCTGCCTCCAATACGCGCCATTCTTTCACGCGCGCAAGATGGCGATAATCTGAATAATCTTGCCTGCCTCTGCCATCTGGCTCGCTCCTATATCCCATTTCTGGATCTTCAAAGCGCAATAATAAGGCAGTCATCGCGTCAAAAATATCAGATGATGTGACCTCTTCACCAAGATCCATATCTGTGATCTCGCCTGCTTGCTCGCCCCTGCCTTTTAACTTCACATAGACCAGCTTTGGTGCGTCATCTTTTTGGTCAATATCAGGGAAGGCACCTTGTGTCACCAAAACGGTTTCAACCAGCATCTGGCACCGCCTGCCACCTTGCACCGCCTTTTTGGATGGCACGCGGCCAGTTTTATAATCAAGGATGGTCACAGTGCCATCAGGGGCAACAATAATTCGATCTGCCTTGGCCGTGATTGTGATCTCTTTTGTCCCCACTGGCAGGATCAAGGACCCTTTGATTTCGACATGATTTTTTTGCCCCCGATCGCGCCATTTAGCGTCATGGGCAACAAACCATTTTGCCAAAACAGCGAATTGCGGTTTCCAAAAATGCGCAACTTCATAATGGTTGGCATAGGGCGCCATCAGACGATCACCAATCGCGATCAGTTCTTGTTCATGATGTGGGCCAATCTCGCCAGTGGGGTGAGCTTTGGTAAATAAATGCAATGCTTCATGATAGATGGTGCCTTTTAGGGCCGCATTTGGTTTTTCATTAACGCCATCTAGCGACCGCAACCCCAACACAGAGCGTGCATAAACCGCATAAGGGTCCCCAATCAAAACATCAAATTGTGTGGCTGAAAACCGCACAGGCCGATAGGCAATAGGCGGCTTTGGATTTGGCGGTGCAATCGGCTGGACGATTTGAGATTTTCGCCATTGCAAAATAGCGGCCACATCATCTGGCATATGTGGTTTTATCAAATCTTCAATTTTCAACGCCGCCATCACAGCATCCATACGCGTAAGCCAACGAGAGGGCAAAGTTGGCTGGCCATTTTGGCGACGCGCTCTGGTAATCACCACCTGTTTCATCGTCGCAGCCATCATAAAATCATGCGCCGAAAGCGCAATTCGCCATTGTTTATCAGGCAATCCAATGTCATTTGCCATTTGGCTGTTCATCCAAAGATCACGTGTGGCCCTTGGTGGCCAAACCCCTTCATTGAGCCCTGACAAAATCACCAAATCAGCAGATATCATACGTGATTCCACCGCGCCAACAATCGCAAGACGTGACTGTGATTGATATGGTTTACGCACCACTTGCCCAGCCATCATATCAGCAAAGATGGTTACAAATGAGGATGGGGCAATCAGCATATCTCCGCCATAATCAGCTAGATCTGATAATAATTTTGCCGCAGCCTCGCCATCATAGCCTGACCATAATTTTGCGATCGCATCAGAAAGATCATCTGTCTTTGTGGCGGCAAAGGCCTCTGCCACTTGGCCTAGGATTTTGGCACATTCGGATAATGTAACTTCACTTTTTTGGCCTAAATCGCAGAGCGGGGCCAACAGGTCCAAGACATGATGTGTTAAAAATGCCACAAGATCTTGTTGATCTGCGGCGTTTTGGTTATGCGCAAAATCACGCAAGCTGTCTTGGTCAAAAAATGTCAGTGGCCCCCGAAGAAAAGCAAGATTAAACGCATCGAATTTTTGCCGAAACGGCACGCGTGCCATCTGGCCTGTGGCAAAGGGATGACCTGCCAGCGTCACTAGGTCTGAAATAAAATCCGTTGGCGCAATCAAGCTGGCCAGATAATGCAAATAGCTGCCAATCAAAGAATGTGATAAGGGTGCCCCAGCGGAATCATCAATTTCAATATCAAATCGCCGCAATTCTGATTGCACCATGCGTGCCAATTGCCGATCTGCTGTCACAAGAAGCGCGGTCTGTTTTGGCACCTCCAGCGATTGCCGCATCAAAAGCGCAATAATGGCAGCTTCTTCATGGGTGTCCTCTGCTTCGATGCGCCGAAAGCCGTCATAGGTTGCGGCCTCTGTCAAAGGGGTTTTTGCGTCTGGCAATTTTCGCCATTTATCTGTTTGGCTGGCAGGGCGCATGACTTCAGACATAAATGTCTGGCGCGCATAGGTGGCATCGCTGATCCTCTGGCTAGCGGGCCATACCGCCACATCATCAGGCGTGATATTTAACGCTGCCATTGTCACAGATAATGGATGAAGGGGATGCACTTTATCTTGGCTGATATCTTGCCAATCATCAGCATCATAAAAAGGCAATAATCCTGGAAAGATAATCTGGCCTTGCGGCAATTGCGAGATGACACGCATCAATTTTTGTGTGGCTGGCAAGGTGCCTGTTGAGCCAGCAATGATCACAGGGGTTTGTGGCGGCTGATCCTGCCATAGCTGGCCACGCCGTTCCATTAAAGCAATGCGCCGCGCGACAGGATCCATCGCCTTTTCAGCCGCTAGGATAGTTGGCCAATAGGTCCATAAAATTTCAAGAAAGCGCGCAATATCTTGCCAATGACTTGCCAAATCAGCAGGCCATAAATCGCGCATCTGTGCGATATCAAATTCGGCATTTTGCACCTGATCGAAAAGCTGGATTAACGTTCTGGCAAGTGTGAAAGATTGCGCTTGTGATGGTCGCTGGCCCGCAATTGGAAAAGATTGAATTTGACGCGCAATCAAACAAAGCCGCCGCATATCTGAAATAGCAGGCGGCAAAGCACCATCACTTGCAAGGCCAAGTCCCCCATAGCTGGTCGCCTCATGGTCATCATCATCCATATCACCAAGCGCCGTCATTTTTGGCAAAAGCAAGGCTTTGCCATCACTGACTTGTGTAAAAGCCGCAGATAGTGCGCGAACCGCACGTTTGGTTGGCAAAAGGATTTGTGTTTTTGCCAGGATTTCTGGTGAGGATGCGTCTTGCAACAACCCCTTTGCCAAATCAATGGCAAAAGAACAACCTGGGGGGATGGTGTAAAAGGATGGCGCGCTCATAGGTTTGATTATACAAGCGAAAAACCATTTGGGGCTAGCGCAAAAATAGACCTTATAATGATCTTATTGGAGGCTGAGACCTGATGTTAGAATCATAGCTTGCAAATGCGCCAATGCTGTTTCAGGCCCTGTAAATTCAAAGTGACGCTCTGTTTGGGAAAGCGGGGTAATGGTGACAGACCACGCGCCATCTGGCCAATAGCCACCCAGCTTATCAGGCCATTCCACCAAACATGCGGCTTCATAAAAGCCATCTTCTATGCCAAGTGCAAACGCCTCTTCTGGCGCATCAAGGCGATATAAATCCATATGCCAAATCGGCAAATGCGTTTTGCTTTCATAGGTTTGAACAAGGGTGAAAGTGGGGCTTGGGATATCATCTATTTCGGGGCAAGCGGCGGTAATCACAAAACGCGCAAAAGCAGATTTGCCAGCGCCAAGCGGCCCATTAAGCCCAACAACCATGCCCGCATGCAGCATAGATGCAAAACAGCCTGCCAGAGTTTGCGTCTCTGCCAGGCTGTGTGTCTTTGTTGTAAATCCTGGTGCCACAACAGGCCCCTTTACAATAGGATCGCTTAATAGCGATATTGTTCTGTTTTGAATGGGCCTTGCTGTTCAACACCAATATAAGAGGCTTGATCTTCGCGCAGCTTTGACAATGTTGCCCCGACTTTTTCCAGATGAAGGGCGGCAACCTTTTCATCCAAATGACGCGGCAAAGTATAAACCTGATTGTCATATTTTTTGCCATCAAGGAATAATTCAATCTGGGCCAAAACCTGATTGGTGAATGACGCAGACATCACAAATGATGGGTGGCCTGTGGCACAACCTAGATTGACCAAGCGACCCTTGGCCAACAAGATCATACGCTTACCATCTGGGAATTCCACTTCATCGACTTGTGGCTTCACTTCATGCCATTTCATATTTGACAGAGAAGACACCTGAATTTCATTGTCAAAATGGCCAATATTACAGACGATTGCACGGTCTTTCATCTCGCGCATATGGTCCAATGTGATCACATCTTTATTGCCTGTTGCGGTAACAAAGATATCAGCCTTTGGCGCGGCTTGTTCCATTGTCACAACTTCATAGCCTTCCATTGCCGCTTGCAAAGCGCAAATCGGATCAACTTCTGTGACCATCACACGGGCACCGCCTTGACGCAATGATGCGGCAGAGCCTTTGCCCACATCACCATAACCAGCGACAACAGCAACCTTGCCAGCCAACATCACATCAGTGGCGCGGCGGATACCATCCACAAGAGATTCACGGCACCCATAAAGATTATCAAATTTTGATTTTGTGACTGAATCATTCACATTAATCGCAGGGAATGGCAACAACCCTTTTTCAGCCAATTGATAGAGACGCAAAACGCCTGTGGTGGTTTCTTCAGACACACCCACAATGGCATCACGCTGTTTGGTGAACCAGCCTGGGCTTGAGGCCAAACGCTTTTGCATTTGTGCCTTTAGATATTCTTCTTCTTCAGAAGCTGGATTTTCCAAAATCGCCTCACCAGCTTCGGCTCTTGCGCCAAGCAAAATATACATGGTGGCATCGCCGCCATCATCCAAGATTATGTTTGTTGGTTCGCCATCTGGCCAATCAAATGTGCGGTCGACATAAGCCCAATATTCTTCAAGTGTCTCACCTTTTTTCGCAAAGACGGGAATGCCTGAATCAGCGATTGCGGCAGCAGCTTGATCTTGCGTGGAAAAGATGTTGCAAGATGACCAACGGATATCTGCGCCAAGCTTTGACAATGTCTGGATCAAAACAGCGGTCTGAATTGTCATATGAAGACAACCTGTTAGACGTGCGCCTTTCAAAGGCAATTGGCCTTCATATTCTGCGCGAAGTGCCATCAAACCTGGCATTTCACTTTCCGCAATTGAAATCTCTTTATGACCCCAATCAGCAAGGCTGATATCAGCGATGATATAGTCCTGAGACATGTCTTATATTCCTTTATTCATCAAGGGTTTATGCCACTTTTGACGTGCTGGTTTGTCTGTTAGGCCCAAGCCTAGCGTGGCGCATGATAAATCATTTATACATACGACCAGTTTTATCGTGTGGTTTTCCTATCAGAAATCATAAGATCTGGAAAGCAAAAACCACCAAGCGATCTATCGTATCAAGCTGTTGTGATAAGCTCTCTATGGCGTGTTTTGGTATCATGACCTTCGGCCATAGCCCATTGGTTAAACCAATGCGCCATTGTCACTGATCTGTGTTTGCCGCCTGTACAGCCAAAGGCAATCGTTAATTGCGTACGACCATCAGACAGGGCACGGTCTAGGATCGGGCGCAATAGGCTTGTCAGATGACCACAAAAATCATCAAATTGGCGATCATCTTGAATATATTTCTGTACCTGTTCATCTTCCCCTGTCAGGCTGCGTAGCTGGGGATCCCAATGGGGGTTACGTAAAAAGCGCATATCAAAGACATAATCCGCGGTATCTGGCACACCATTTTTATAAGAAAAGCTGACAGATTGGATGGTTAGCGTGCGATGACCCAAAACGCCAACGCCGCCCAAAATTGTCTGGCGCAACATGGTGGGCGAAATTGACGTGGTATCGATTTTCAGATCTGCCAAGGTTCTGATCTCTGCCATACGGTCAAAATCAAGCGCGATGGCTTCTTCAATCATGTGGCTATGAGAAAGCGGGTGATTGCGTCTTGTGATTTGATAACGCCGCAGTAATTCTGATTGTGATGCGCTCATATGAATGATTTTCACATCATCTGCAAATTTTGCCTTCAGGTTGGTGATTAATCTGGTCAATGCGGCAGGATCAAAGCCAGATGTTCTTGCATCCACACAAAAGGCAAGCTGATGGCGTTCGGTTTCAACTTCAATCGCCACCAGCTGATCAACCAAGGCAAGTGGCAGATTATCCACTGTCACATAATTTTGATCTTCCAAAATTTTCAAAGCGGTCGAATGGCCAGCGCCTGATTGGCCTGTGATCAACACAACAGAAGGCCCAGTGGGAGATAACCCTGAGGGAGATGGGCCAGCAGCGCCTATGCCCTCTTCCGCGTTGTCATGGTCTTCTATGATGTGATCGTCACTCATTTTCATGTTCCATTATCATATCAGATGCGCCTGAGATGATATGTTTTGCCCTTTATATCTAAGAGCGTTCAACTGGCAATGTTAATGTAAATCTTGCGCCGCCATCTTTCAAGTTTGATGCTTGCAATGTGCCATTATGCGCTTCTGCGATCTGGCGCGATATCGATAAGCCAAGGCCAGAATGATTGCCAAAACTTTCTGTAGCAGGGCGTTCTGTATAAAACCGCTCAAAGATAGCCTCTTTTTTCGCCTCTGGGATGCCTGGCCCTTGATCATCGAAATGAATGACAGCCTGATCTTTATCTGTTTCAACCCGCACAGTGATTTTGCCTTTTTCAGGTGAAAAGGAAATCGCATTCTGTAACAAATTATCCAAAATTTGAACGATACGCGTGGCAAACATCCGCACAGGGATACCATCAGCATCACAAATGAATATAAGCGGCAGATTTTGATTTCGTTCTTGCGATACCGCATGCCAATTATGAAGCAAGACTGCCAAATCGCTGGCATCTGGTAGCAGGCGGTTTAATTCGACATCAATGCGGCTTGCCAATGAGATATCGGTGATCAAGCGGTCCAAACGGCCCACATCTGCTAGGATCACATCCATTAATTTGCGTTGCTGTGCAGCATCTTCGATACGCGCCACCGTTTCCACCGCAGAACGAAGTGAGGTGAGAGGGTTTTTCAATTCATGAGAGACATCAGCCGCAAATCCCGCTGTGGCTTGAATGCGGCGTTGCAATTCATCTGTCATATCATGCAAGGCCTTGGATAAATCACCAATTTCATCTTTGCGATTTGGCAAGCGATCCAAAGGTTCATGATCATGACTGCGTCGTAATTTATCAGCTGCCCCAGCCAATTTCGCAATCGGGGTGGTAATCGAACGTGCCAAATAGATCGCAAGCCCAATCGTCACCAATGTCACAAACCCAAAAATCTGTAAAAAAGCCCATTGCACTTCTTTGATCTCTTGTTCAATACGACCGCCGCTTGTGGTCAGCCATAAGGCACCTTTGATGGCGCGCACATCTTGCACGGGCAGTGCCACAGACAACACAATATGGCCATGATGATTGCGAAACACATCGCGTGTGATTTGACCATTTAAGGCTGTGGCAATCACAGGCATTTGTCCAGCGCGCCGCCTGTCTGAACGCGGCATGTCAGGCATTGGTGGTTCCATCGAAAAATAAGAGGAAATGGCATTGAGCCCTGATATTAGGCGATCAGCAAAGCGATCCTGAAAGGGGCGGTCACGGCGCATACGCCAGCGCACCCTGCCAGAGGTCAGGCCATCACGTGATGTATCAGCGGCCAATTGCCCATCTGGTTGAAAAACGCGTGCGCGCAAAATCGACCCATAACCCACCAAAGGCAAAAGCTGTTTCATGGTATTTGGCGAGAGATAGCGGGCGGATATATTTGACGAGACAACCCGTTGTTGATCAGCCTCAGCAAGTGCCAATGAGCGCGCCAAGACAACACCTTGGCGTTCTAGCGCGTCCAATTCAGCGGTGATTAATACATTTTTATATTGCCCAACTGAAAATAGCCCAATCATAAATAAGCATAGCGGCAATAACATAATGGCAAGAATACGCGTTGACAGACGCGAAAAAGAAAAAGGAACACGAACCGCACGCATCATTTGCCTCGCTTATTCGCTATCAGGCTCTTCGCTTTTATAACGATAACCAATGCCATAGAGTGTTTCAATCTGATCAAAGGCCTTGTCGGAGGCTTTGAATTTGCGGCGCAAGCGTTTGATATGAGAATCAATTGTGCGGTCATCCAAAAATACAGATTCCCCATAGGCAGCATCCATCAATTGATCACGGCTTTTGACATGTCCAGGGCGCGCGGCAAGCGCATGAAGCAACAAAAATTCTGTCACAGTTAATTTGACATCTTTTTCTTTCCACTGCACCTGATGGCGTTCAGCATCCAGCAACAAATTGCCTTGCCGAATGGCTTTTTGAGACGGGGCTTGATCATCTGCAGCTGCGGTGCGTCGCAAGACAGCTTGGATACGTGCCAAAAGCAGACGCTGTGAAAAGGGCTTAGTGATATAATCATCTGCACCAAGGCCAAGACCCAAGGCTTCGTCAAGCTCATCATCCTTGCTTGTTAAAAAGATCACAGGCATGGCGGTTTTCGCACGCAATTTTTCAAGCAATTCGGTACCCGTCATACGCGGCATTTTAATATCCAAAATCGCCAAATCAGCAGGGCGACGTGACAAGCCCATCAAAGCTTGTTCGCCATCTGAATAGGTATCAATTTCATAGCCTTCAGCCTCAAGCGCCAAAGAGACAGATGTCAGGATATTTTGATCATCATCGACCAAAGCCAATCTTTTTTTCATAACCATGCCTTTCGCTAATGTCACTATAGCTCAAAAGAGGGTGGCGGAACAAATCATGCTGGCATGATGGCGAATGGCTGTGGAAAAATGATGACTGAATTAAGGCCAGATTATGTCAGAGCCATTTCATGCGCCCTTTTCATGCGCCCTTTTCATGCACCCTATTAATGAGCCCAATTAATGAGCAAGTGCCCAATTTTTGGCAATGCCAGCCTCAGCGACCAAAGGCACATCCAAATCCAGCACACCTTCATGGGCGGTTTCCATAACCTTTCGGATGACAGCAGATGCAGCCTCTGCTTTGTCATCTGGCACTTCAAAAATCAATTCATCATGCACTTGCAATAACATGGTCACACCCAAATCAGCCTGTGCCAGCGCATCA
>JBMHDH010000068.1:0-44486 GCA_049889495.1 Puniceispirillaceae bacterium (SeqCode)
TAGCGTGGTACGCGATACATATTGTGCGCTGGTCTCCACGATTTTCTCTTGTTGAAATTATGGCAGAACCTCACCCCAGAATTCATAGGAGAGATTTATGAGCGTCGGGACAGTCAAATGGTTTAATGCAACAAAAGGCTATGGCTTTATTCAGCCAGAAGATGGCGCAGCAGATGTGTTTGTACATATCACAGCTGTACAGGCCGCTGGTCTTAGCGATTTGCAAGAAGGTCAAAAACTATCATATGACCTTGAAGAAAGCCCAAAGACAGGCAAATCAAGCGCGGTTAATCTGAAAGACGCCTAAGGGCCAGATCGCGACAGGCGGCATACCGCCTTTATCATAATAATTAAAAAGCGAAGTGACAGGCCTTGTTGCTTCGTTTTTTTTTCGATTTTTTGGGGATTTTTTGAGATTTCCTCTCGGTTATGTCACCGCTTTTCGTTTATGAAAATGCGGCTGGTCCCAGCGTCTGGTCTCTAGAATATCTGCCAATTTATGTGCGGCCTGCCAGACATCCTCATAAGAGGTATAAAGCGGGGTAAAGCCAAAGCGCAAAATATCAGGGGCCCTAAAATCCCCAATCACATTTTCGGCAATCAAAGCCGCCATAATCGCATAACCATGCTTTGGATGGGTATAAGAGACCTGCGAGCCTCTTGCCGCCCCCTCACGCGGTGTGATCAATGTTAAGTCATGACCAGCACATAAGCCATCCACAAGGCGGATAAACAAGCCCGTCAGCGCAAGAGATTTTTGCCGCAACGCCTGCATATCCACATCACGCCACAGATCAAGTGCCGCATCTAGAGCAATTGCAGATAGGACAGGCGGCGTGCCGCATAAATATTGTTTAATGCCTGTATCAGCTTCGTAATGCGGGGCAAAATCAAAGGGGCTGTGATGGGCAAACCATCCTGTTAATGGCTGGTGCGTTTTGCCAATATGCTTTGGTGCCACATATAAAAACGCTGGCGCCCCTGGCCCGCCATTCAGATATTTATAACCGCATCCCACCGCAAAATCAGCATCACATGCCATCAGATCAACAGGCATCGCCCCCGCAGAATGCGCCAAATCCCATAACACCAACGCCCCTTTATCATGGGCGGCCTTGGTCAAAGCCTGCATATCATGGCACCGCCCATCACGGTAATTGACATGCGTTAACATCACCACGGCCACATCCTCATCGATCATATCGGCAATGGCATCTGGTGATGTGGCATAGGATATCACATGACCTTTACCCATCTGGTTAATCACACCTTCGGCAATGTAATTATCAGTTGGGAAATTGCGTTCTTCAGTGATGATTTTGGCACGATCAGGGCGTAATAATAGTGCCGCAGATAATGTTTTAAACAAATTCACAGATGTAGAATCAGCGACCACAACATGATCTGGGTCCGCGCCAATTAAGGTGGCAATCTTGGTGGCAATTTTTTGTGGCAAATCAATCCAACCAGCCGCATTCCAACTGCGAATCAACCCCTGCCCCCACTCCTGATGCATGGTTTTTTCGATCTGCGTTGGCACAGATTTTGGCAAAGGGCCAAGTGAATTGCCATCCAGATAAATTACACCCTCTGGCAAATCAAAATAATCGCGATAGGCCGCAAAAGGGCATGTGGCATCCCAAGATTGAATCATCTCATATGTCAACTCATCCATTGTCAGATTATCCACCCTCATTTTATTCATGGCCCCGCCCCTTTTTTTGACCCTTTCATAGGCCATAAAAAATCGGCCACCCAAATGCGGATGGCCGATCTTATTTCATCATAATTTACTCGGCATGACTAGCATGGCGGTTTCATTACTTTTTCAGATCAAAGCGATCCAAATCCATGACCTTCGTCCATGCCGCAATGAAATCATCAACAAATTTGTCCTGATTATCATCTTGCGCGTAAACTTCAGCAATCGCACGCAATTCAGAATTGCTGCCAAAGACCAAATCGATACGGCTTGCGGTGCGCACAAGCGCGCCTGTATTGCGATCATGAGCCTCATAGCTGTTGGCACCAGTGGCTTTCCAGCTGACTGACATATCTAGCAATGTGCGGAACCAGCCATTATCAAGCTTTGCCCCATCACCCCAAACGCCAGCGCCAGTTGCGCTGATGCCAAGCGAACGCATACCACCAACCAAAACAGTCATTTCAGCTGGTGTTAATTCAAGCAATTGCGCCTTATCAAGCATCATTTCTTCTGGGCTTACCGCAAAGATGGTTTCTGAATAATTTCTAAAGCCATCGGCGCGCAGCTCAAGATGCGCAAAAGATTCGGCATCTGTATCAGCTTCGCTTGCATCGCCTCTGCCAGTTGAAACAGCCACATTTGCTGCGCCAGCCATTTCGATACCAGCGGCACCACCAATGACAATCACATCAGCCATGCTGGCCCCATTGGCGCTGGCAATGCCTTCATAAACACCTAATACCTTGGCAAGCTGATCAGGCTTATTCACGGCCCAATCTTTCATTGGTGCCAAGCGAATACGTGCGCCATTGGCACCGCCGCGCTTATCAGACCCACGGAAAGATGCCGCAGATGCCCAAGCTGTTTCCACCATTTCCTGTAATGACAGGCCAGACGCCTTGATGGCATCTTTGATCGCTGTCACTGTACCAGCATTCAATGTGGCACCAGCTGGAATTGGGTCTTGCCAGATGAAATCTGTTTCTGGGTAATCACCAGCCACATAATTTGACTTTGGCCCCATGTCACGATGCAACAATTTAAACCAAGCTTTTGCAAATGCCTGACCAAAGGCTTCTGGGTCATTGACAAATTTTTCACCAATGGCGCGGTAAGCTGGGTCCATCTTCATTGCCATATCCGCTGTGGTCATCATTGGTGTGACTTTGCCACTGCCATCCACCTCTGGTGCCATATCAGCTTCGTCAATATCAATCGGATGCCAGATTTGTGCGCCAGCAGGGCTATTTGTTAATTCCCAATCATATTTATAGAGCAGGTTCAAATAGCCCATATCCCATTGTGTTGGGTTGGCTGTCCATGGTCCTTCAATACCAGATGTGATGGTATCAACGCCTTTGCCTGTGCCATGGCTGTTTTCCCAACCAAAACCTTGGGCTTCAATTGGCGCGCCTTCCGGTTCTACGCCAACAGCATCAGCAGGCCCATTACCATGTGCCTTACCAAAAGTATGGCCGCCAGCAACCAACGCAAATGTTTCTTCGTCATTCATCGCCATTCGGCCAAATGTTTCGCGAATATCTTGCGCAGATAAAAGAGGATCTGGGTTGGCGTTCGGGCCTTCTGGGTTTACATAAATCAAGCCCATCTGAACAGCGGCCAGTGGGTTTTCCAGATCTTGGCGGGTATCACCATAGCGGTTATCCCCTAGCCATTCATCTTCAGCACCCCAATAAATATCTTTTTCTGGATGCCAGATATCAGCACGACCAAGCGCGGTACCAAGGTTTGGACCACCCATCGATTCAATCGCAACATTACCAGCCATGATCAACAAATCAGCCCATGATAATTTATTGCCATATTTTTGTTTGATCGGCCAAAGCAAGCGACGCGCTTTATCAAGATTGCCATTATCTGGCCATGAATTTAAGGGCGCAAAACGCTGAGCACCTGTGCCCCCGCCCCCACGGCCGTCACCTGTGCGATAGGTGCCAGCGGCATGCCATGTCATACGAATGAAAAACGGACCATAATGACCATAATCAGCTGGCCACCAATCTTGTGAATCAGTCATCAACGCTTTCAATTCATCTTTTAAGGCTTTTACATCCAATGATTTGACCAAGGCGCTATAATCAAAATCAGCACCAAGCGGATTTGATTTTTGATCATGCTGACGTAAAATGTCCAAATTCAATGAATTTGGCCACCAATCCACGTTTTTGGTGCCTGATGTTGGCGTTGTCACACTGCCATGCATCACAGGGCATTTACTGATTTCATTCATCGGTTTTCTCCAATTTTCGTTGCTTTTGTTGCTGTAAAAATAGGGGGTTTCAGCATGTTTGCAACGCCTTTTGGTCAGGGCATCACAAACATGAAAATCACACTTTAAAAATATGATTTCATCTTCGCATAAGTCAAGCAGTTTAGAATGTTTTTAAAATACTTTTTCGCGAAAATTTGCCTGAACATTGAGACGGAAAATTGATACTGAAAATTGATTTAGCTATCTTAACTTAACCGAATGATAACTTCGACGGCTTCGACATCGCGCCCTTCAGGGGCCTCTGGCAAATTATCAAGTGATATTGCTTCTTTTGGAATATCAATCAGCTGGTTTGTTTTGGTGTCATAAAAATGATGATGTTGGTCGATATTGGTATCAAAATAGGTGACCGTATCATGCAGATTGATTTCTTTCAGCAACCCAACTTCGGTAAATTGATTGAGGCTGTTATAGATGGTTGCAAGCGACATTTGGATGCCTTTTTCAGCAACTTCAACCCGCAATTCTTCTGCTGAGACATGACGACACGGCCCGTTAAACAAAAGATCAGCCAAAGCAACACGCTGGCGTGTCGGACGCAATTTGTGCGCCCGTAATACCGCCATATGCTTGCTGATTTGGTCTTGATTTTGCTTGCTCATAGGTCCATTTGCCAGCTATTTCCCTACTTATTTTCGTAGTCAAACTGAGCTGATCTGTAAAGAAAAAATTATAGATATAAAAGCGATAGGCTGAAGGCGTTGTGAGCCGTTAGGCTGCCAATCATTGGCGATCACGCAACAGATAAAATCGTCTCTTTTGCTGACTCAAACCACGCTTCACATGCCGCATAGGACAAATCACGGCAGACCATCTCGCCTTCATTCACAAGCGCATAATCACCTGGCGTAAATAAACAAGCAAGCCCAGCATCACGCGCCGTTTGGCAATTCACAGATGTGTCCTCTATGGCAAGCATATCTTGCGCGCTCACCCCTGTTTTCGCGGTGATTTCTGAAAGGGCGTGGTGATAAATCAATGATGATGGCTTCGGCTGTGCCACATCCTCTGCTGATGTCATCACAGTAAAATCATCAAATGTGATGGCCCCAGAAAGTGCGGTTGTGATCGCATGCAATGTCAAAGGGGTGGTGGTGGTAACAAAGCTCATACCAACGCCCTTATCGCGGCACGCATCTATCAATGAGACAATGCCAGCACGCGGCGTAATATTGACAAGATTTTCGGCAAAAAGCTGTTGTTTGCGTTCATGTATGGCCTTTGCTTTAGGCGCATGAATACCAAGATTTTCGAGCCTTTGATACCCACCAGGTTCACGGATAAGATGGCAATAGGTGGCTGTATTCCAATAAATGCCCGTATCAAATTCGGCCAGCGCTTGATTATAACAAGCTTGCTGAATGGCTGAGGTTTCTGCCAAAACGCCGATGGAACCAAAAAGAATATGTTTCATATGAACCGCTCCCAAATAAACAAATCATTACAGATCTCTACGTCTGTTTTTGTGATTGGTTCTATGCGGCCCAGAATTAATTGCCGATTTTCGTAATTTTATCAATGAAAGCGATGCAATATTGCTTGGAAAAGCATATGTGATTGTTTAGCTTGTCTCTAGATTATCTGTGACGTAGGGAGTTTCACATGAACTATTTAAAATATGTGGCAACAGCTGCGATGGCATTGACCATGACTGCTAGCGCACATGCTGCTGATGTAACATTACGTTTTCATCAGTTTTTGCCGCTTCAATCTGCTATTCCAGGCAACGGCATTGAACCATGGATTGCCAAAATTGAAGCTGAATCAGGTGGGCGGATTGAAATCGAACATTACCCATCAATGCAGCTTGGCGGTGCGCCACCAGCGCTTTATTCGCAAGCACGCGATGGTGTGGTTGACATCATCTGGACAGTGCTAGGCTATACCCCAGGTCTGTTCCCTTCTGCCGAAGCGTTTGAATTGCCGTTCATGACAGGCAATGCCGAAAAAGGATCTGTGGCATTCCAAAAATATATGGAAGCCAATGGCATGGATGATTTTAAAGATGTGCATCCTTTGGGTTTCCATATTCACGGGCCAGGCATCATCCATACAAAGGGCGGTGCGATCACATCATTAGATGATATGAAAGGCAAGAAATTGCGTGGGCCAACACGTGTGATCACGGGTATGTTAAAAGAGCTTGGCGCAACCCCTGTGGGCATGCCAGTTCCAGCGGTGCCAGAATCCCTATCAAAGGGTGTCATTGATGGGGCGGTGATCCCTTATGAAGTTTCCGTACCATTGAAAGTGGCACAATTGGTTGACGGCCATACAGGCTTTGAAGGTGAAACAGGCCTTTACACAGCGACTTTTGGCGTGATCATGAACAAGGCGAAATATGAAGCTATGCCAGCTGATTTACGTGCGATCCTAGATGCCAATTCTGGTGTGGCTATCGCGCGTCTATTTGGTCAGGCGATGGATTCTGCGGATAAGGTTGGTCTAAAAATTGCCCAAGATTCGGGGAATGAAGTGGTATTTTTGGATGCCGCACAAAAGGCCACTTGGCAAGCGGCCGCTCAGCCTGTGATTGATGGCTGGATCGCCGAAATGGATGGCAAAGGTCGTGATGGTGCAGGCCTTGTTGCTGCGGCAAGAGCGGCAATTGCAGCTGAAAAATAAAGGCATGTTTTTAGGCTTATCTGCCTAAATTTTCAGAACAAGCTTTGCAATAATGATCTGCCCCTGATAGGAATTGGGGGCAGATTTTTTTTACCCTTTGCATCCAGCCTCACTTTGCCATAGGCCTTTTATGCCGTCTCCTTTATTCCTATCATCATCAAAGCTGTCTTTTGAAAAGCTGTATCATATTACTGATCAGGGGGCACAATGGCTTGCGCGGCTGGGCGGTGTTGTGTTGCTTGGCCTGGCGGTGATGACGGTGTTATCTGTGATTGGCAGAGGCATTAACGCTTATGGATTTGGCCCGATACAGGGCGATTTCGAATTAATGGAACATGGCGTTGCGTTTTTCGTTTTTTGCGCCCTGCCTTATTGCCAGATGCGCCTGGGCCATGTCAGCGTTGATGTGCTTGCGCGCTATTTTCCAACAATCCTGTCCACCATGATCGCTGTGATCTCGCAAGCGGGGATGGCGGTTATGGCCATGATCGTCACGCGCCAGCTTTATCTAGGGCTTATGGATAAATATCAGTGGCAAGAAACCACCTTTATTCTGCAATTCCCTGTATGGTGGGGCTATGCGATATCCTTGCCAGCAAGTGGATTATGGGCCGTCACATCTGTGATAATGACAATACAGATTATAGCATTTCCAGATCATGCAAGGGATGCATCATGACATCGCTAGAGCTAGGGTTATTATCACTTCCGATCATGCTGGCGCTGATATTAGCGCGGGTACCGATTATGTTATCGATGTTTGCGGTGGGTGTGATTGGTCAATTTTTAATTCTTGGCAGTTGGACGCCCTTTTTGGCACAGATGAAACATGTCACCTATTCGACATTTTCCAACTATTCTTTATCTGTTGTACCGATGTTTTTGTTAATGGGGCAATTTGCAAGTCGCGGCGGCTTATCGAGGGCATTATTCCAAACCGCAAAGACATTTGTTGGCCACCGCAGGGGCGGACTTGCCCAAGCTGCGATTGTCGCATGTGGCGGTTTTGGTGCCATTTGCGGTTCTTCTCTTGCAACAGCGGCCACAATGGGCCAAGTCGCTTTGCCAGAATTGCGCAAACATGGCTATTCAGATCGCCTTGCCACGGCAGTTCTTGCCGCAGGTGGCACCTTGGGCGTATTGATCCCGCCATCTGTTGTGTTGGTCATTTATGCGATTTTAACAGAACAGAATATTGCAAAATTATTTATCGCCGCCTTTATTCCAGGCTTTCTTGCCATTATCGGCTATATGATCACTGTGCGCGTTATGGTGGGCTATGGCAAAGAAAAAGAACATCAAGATGCCAAAACATCGTGGTCTGAAAGGGTGTCAGCCTTGCTTGCCATTTGGCCTGTCATAGCGATTTTTTTACTTGTCATAGGCGGCATTTATCGTGGCTGGTTCACCCCAACCGAAGGTGCGGCGGTTGGTGCCACAGCCACAGGTCTTTATGCCTTTGCCAATGGCGGGCTAAACTGGCAGTCATTTCAAGATGCGGTGCTGGAAACTGCCAGCGCAACGGCGATGATTTTTGCCATCTTATTTGGCGCGGCTATTTTCAACAGCTTTTTGGCTTTTTCGCGTGTGCCATTTGAAGCGGCGAGCTTTGTCGCAGAATTGGCCGTCAGCCCCTATATGATTTTGGCTGTGATTTTGGTGATCTATCTGATTTTGGGATGTTTCATGGACAGCCTATCCATGATTATCCTGACGATCCCTGTCTTTTTCCCTGTCTTTCAAACATTGGATTTTGGCATGGGAGCAGAAGAAGCTGCTTTATGGTTTGGCGTGCTTGTTTTGATTGTGGTCGAGGTGGGATTGATCACCCCGCCAGTGGGATTGAATTTATTTGTGATCAACAAACTTGCCAAAGATGTGCCACTATCAGAAAGCTTTAAAGGCGTATTGCCATTTGTCGCAAGTGATCTGGTACGTGTCGTATTATTGACCTTATTCCCAGGGATCACGCTGATCGCGGTCAGATGGCTGTTTTAACAAGCCATTTTTAAAAAACAGCAATCACCGCTATCATTGGCTTAGTTTTTTTTAGCAACCAGATCAATCAAAGCTGATTTACCACTATGGCCAGGCCCTTCATCAAGCTCAGCCTCATAGCTTTGTTGCAGGATCACATCCATATCACCAAAGGCATCTGATAACATATCATTTGTATACATATGATCTGGATTGCTGGGGCCGCCTGTGCCATAGGCCACCTGCTGAGGGGTATAGCCATGCAAAAACAACACCCCGCCAGAACGCAACGCTTGCTTTAGCCCTGCAAAAATTTTGGCACGTTCGGCTGGGGGGACAAACTGGATGAAAATCGCAACCACATTGTCATAGGCCTGTTGCGCCCAATCAAAGTCATAAATATCCGCCATGGCAAAAGTGACATTAACCTGCTGTTCAGCGGCAAGATCTTTGGCTTTTGCAAGTGCCACAGACGAATAATCATTGGCATAGACATCAAAACCCAAACCAGCCAAATAACAGCTGTTACGCCCTTCGCCATCAGCAACCACCAACGTTTTTCCGCCTTGGATTAATTGCGGGGCGTGACGCACCAACGCTTGGGCTGGCTTTTTGCCAAATAAATAATCATCACTGTCAAATCGATCGTCCCAAACGTTGCGCATAATGGAATGGCTCCCCCGCCTATCTGGCGGTTTTATAATTCTTATAAGGCGGTTTTATCATTCTTATCAGCCTGCAATAGCAATGGCTATCTCACATTGTGGAATGACGTCGAAAAAGATTAAGAAAAGATGATCGGAAGAAAACCAGTTTCAGACAACAGGCGTATAGGTTATGTCCCTTAGTTGAGTATCCTAGCCGGTCCCAACTCGCTGAGGGACACCCCCATCCAGCGACCTAACTTATCTGTGTGACCCAATCATTGTTGCGAAGCATTATTGCGATGCCTTTTTACGATGATTGATGATCTTCCCCCGACCATAGAGTCAACGTAACATAAAATACTAAATTAGCCTAATCACTGGTCATCATCTAGGGCATAGGCGCGCAAAACATCCAATGGCACAAGGGCCAAAGTGACGCGATTGGTTGCTGCCAGTTTGATTTTTGGGGCCTTGCCCGCTTGCCGCGCTTGTTCCCAACGCATCGCACAAAGACACCAATAATCACCTGCCTTTAAGCCATCAAACCCATAGTCAGGACGCGGCGTGCTAAGATCGTTACCTTGTGATTTTGAAAAGTCCAAAAAGTCATCACTCATCAACGCGCATACTGTATGCACCCCTCGATCTTCGGGACCTGTGGCACAGCACCCATCACGGTAAAAACCTGTCATAGGGCTTGTCGAACAAGGGATTAACACCCCGCCAAGCACATTATATTGTTGGTGATTATAAAAGCTTTCGCCATCCATGTGAGCGGTGCCTTTCATTGACTATCATTCAGCAAGCAAAATCATAGAGAGGATGATATCTCGCCCTCTATCAAAAAAATCTTCTATCAAAACAGATAGCGCAACAGCGCCATTATGCCAGCTATAGCTGTTTCATTTCTGTTTCAATGGCATCTTCTAATTGAGCCATAAAGCTTTTGCGATCAAGCCCTGGGGGGATCGGAGGCAGAAAAGATACGGTAATCGTGCCTGGGGTTTTGCGAAATGCCCGCTTGCCCCAAAATTGGCCCGAATTTAGCGCAATTGGCACAACTGGCAAATTGGTGGCTTGATAGATCGCATAGATACCGATTTGATAATCGACAATTTCATCAGGTGCCACGCGCGTGCCTTGTGGATAAATTTGCAAAGATCTGCCTGCTTCTTTCGCGGTGATGGCATCTATCTTCAGCTTTTTTAACGCTTTCATACCAGCGTCTCTGTCAACACCAATGGCACCAGAATGCGCCATCATCCAGCCAAGCAAGGGGATTTTTGTCAGCTCTTGTTTCAAGATAATCGCAGGCGAATCCAAATGCCATGCCAAAGACATGGTTTCCCACGCTGATTGATGCTTTGCCGCATAGATCATCTGTTTATCGAGATGTTTATCACCTTTGATGCGATGATGTATCCCTGTGACATAACGCAATATGAAATTCGTATAAACGCCCCAAAATACCCCAATATTCCTTGTGGCGCGTTGCGACATAAGCAATGTTGGCGCACATAAAATGCCAATTAATATGGTCCCACCATAAAAAAGCAGATTAAAAATGAAGGATCGTAATAAAATCATAAAAGCGGTCATTATTTGAAAAAAGATGGTATAATCTCACCGTTTGGCATTCTATAGAGGCCCCAAAAAGATGACAAGACAAGATGATAACCGATGAGGCATCATGATGGCACAAAATTGGCAAGATAGAGCTGTGATGATGCTTGCCATCCTCGCAGAGCAAGCAAAAACGATGAGTTATGATGAGTTTGCTACGGCAACTGATGTGCCTGCACCGCACCGCATTCACAAGCTCACTGCCTTCCTAGAAGAGCTGATTGCACGTGATATCGCTGATAAAAAGCCAATCAGAGCAGCGGTTGTGGTCTCAAAAATCACAGATAGACCAGCGCGCGGCTTCTTTGATGCTGTAATCGAACAAGGTGGTGACTTCAAAGACCTGCATCATCAGCCAGATAATGATAGGACGCGTCAGGAAGCACATAGCCAGATGTTACAAGCGTTAAACCCTGATTTCAGCCTGTAAAGAGGGCACAATCATCAACAATCTGGCAACAATCAGTCGGTTCAACGGCCCGCTTTTTTAAGCACCTGATTTTTCAATGATAAATTCATAACGCCCATCCTGTTCGCTTGATTGGATAAGGTGATGTCCTGTTGTTTCGCAAAAATGGACAAAATCAAGCGGGGCGGCAGGGTCATCTGCGAGGATCAAAAGACGCGCACCAACGCTAGCCTCTTTTAACGCACGACGCGCCTTTAAGACAGGAAGCGGGCATTTCAAACCACAATAATCATAGATGATTTCAGGGCTGTTCGTCATGATGACCTCTTGCATGCGCATAACTGAATGGCAAAATAGCAAATTGCAGACAGATGGCAACTTGCTTTTGCATCTATGGCAAGGCTAAAAGTAAGCATGACAATTTGGGGCATTATCATTGGCGGCGCGGCTGGTTTCGCAATTGGCGGACCAATTGGCGCATTGCTTGGCGCAGCAGCTGGCCATGTGGCAGAGCGTGGGCTAAAACAAGTGGTTGCCCCTGAACAAACCCGTAATGTGGCCTTTACCGTTGCGGTCATTGCCTTATCGGCCAAAATGGCACGCACAGATGGCATTGTGACAAGGGCGGAGATTAACGCCTTTCGGTCCCGCGTCGATATCCCTGAAAAAGACATTCCGCAAGTATCACGGTTTTGGGAATTGGCACGCCAGACCCAAGATGGGTTTCAAGCCTATGCTTGGCAAACGGTAAAATTATTTGGTGCCAAGGCCCCTATTTTAGAACAATTGCTTGATCTGTTATTTCTGATTGCCAGAGCAGATGGAGATATCACAGATCCAGAATGGGCCTATTTGCGCGAAGTGGCCGCTATTTTTGGCTATGATGATGCTGATTTTGACCGCATGACAGAGATTTATGCCACAGACACAGCCCTGCCACATCATGTGCTTGGCGTTCCAAAAGATGCCTCGCTTAGCACCATCAGATCAGCATGGATGCAATTGGCAAAAGATCACCACCCTGATCAGCTGATTGCCAAAGGCATGCCAGCGGAATTTATTGACGCTGCCACAGACAGGCTGGCCCGCATAAACCGCGCTTATGAATTAATGAAGGCCGCCCATGATCGCGCCGCAACCACTACCCCTAAAGAGACAACATAATAATGGCATTACCACCACTTTTGACGTTAAGCGATGTTGGGGTCAATTTGGGCGACAGATGGTTGTTGCGTCATGTTGATTTATCGATTCATCAAGGTGATCGTCTTGCTTTGGTTGGGCGCAATGGTGCTGGCAAATCAAGCTTGATGAAATTAATTTGTGGGCAAGCTGAACCAGATGAAGGCAGCCGCTGGGTTGCACCACAAACAGATGTGGCCTATTTGCCGCAAGCCCCAAAGATCAAAGGTGTCATGACACTAGCCTCTTATGTAGCTGAAGGCCTTGATGATCCCTCAGAAATCTATCGCGCTGAAACCTTGTTGCAAAAAATGGGAATGGACCCAGCGCGCATGACAGATGGCCTATCGGGCGGTGAGGCACGCCGCGCCTCTCTTGCCAAAGCCTTGGTCAAAAGACCGCAAGTTTTATTACTTGATGAGCCGACAAACCATTTGGATTTGCCAACCATTGAATGGCTAGAAGGCTTGCTTCGTGACCGCCAAGGCGCGCTTGTATTAATCTCTCATGATCGTGCCTTTTTGCGATCTTTGGGCAATGGCATGATCTGGATTAACCAAGGCAGCTTGCGCCGACGTGCTGGCAGTTTTGACCAATTCGAAGATTGGTCAGAGACGATCGAACAAGATGAAGCTGTGCGATTGGCAAAACTTGATAAAAAAATCGCCGAAGAGACTCGCTGGTCACGCCAAGGCATCTCTGCCAGACGAAAACGCAACCAAGGCAGATTGCGCGAATTGGCCAATTTACGCCAACAACGCGCACGCGAAGGCGGTATCACAGCCAAGACCATGACAATTGCAACTGGCCCTGCAGAAGGCGGCGGCCAAGTGGTGCTTGAGGCCAAAAACATCTCAGTAGAAGTGCCAACCAATGACGGCATGCGCCCTTTGGTCACCCATTTTAACGCCCGCATCAGACGCGGAGACAGAATTGGCATTATCGGCCCAAATGGTGTTGGTAAGTCATCACTTGTGAAAGTCTTACTGCAAGAAACAGAGCCTGTTGCAGGGCATGTCAAACATGGCTTTGGCCTATTACCTGCTTATTTTGACCAATCAAGAGAGGGGTTAAATCAAGATGGCTCTCCTTGGTCTGTGTTATGCCCAGATGGCGGTGAAACAGTTGAGATTTCTGGTAAATCACGACATGTCACCAGCTATTTACGTGATTTTTTGTTTGATGATCATAAAATGACTCAACGTGTTGCCACCTTATCAGGGGGGGAACAAAACCGTTTGTTATTGGCAAAGATCTTTGCCCAGCCTCATAATTTTTTGGTGTTAGATGAACCAACCAATGATCTGGATATTGAGACCATTGATTTGTTGCAAGAGGTGATTGCTGATTATGATGGCACCATCATGATTGTCAGCCATGATCGCGATTTTCTAGATCGCACCGTGACATCTGTTCTGGCATTTGAAGAGTTGGGCAAGATCGTCCCGCATGCGGGCGTATATAACGATTATTTGGCCCGAAAGAAAAATAAAGAGCGCAAAAAACAAGACGGCAATAACAGCGGAGCCTCTGCCAGCGCGGGGAAGAAAAAAAAGCAAGCTGACAAGCCCAAAGCCCCTCGAACAGACAGGCTGTCTTATAAAGATGTTCATGCGCTTGAAACATTGCCAGGGCAGATTGCCGCTCTTGAAGAAGCCATCTCAGCTGGTGAAGCCAAATTAACCGATATGCGTTTTTTCAAAAATGAACCAGAGGCCTATCAAGCCTTGGCAAGCCAGATTGAAAAGGACAAAGACAGCAAAGCCAAAAAAGAAGACGCTTGGCTTGAAATCGAATTAAAAAAAGAAGAAATCGAAGCGCAAAAAGCATAAAGGCCGCGCGCTTGATTTTTCGCCATCAATCCCAGATAATGCGCACGGGTCAGATGGCTGGATGGCTGCTGGCAAAATTGTGCTGTTTTTACCATAGCGATATTTTGCGAGAGGAAAGTCCGGGCTCCACAGGATCAGAATGCTGGATAACGTCCAGCGAGGGCGACCTTAGGGAAAGTGCCACAGAAAATAAACCACCTATGTTTTATGGGTAAGGGTGAAAAGGTGCGGTAAGAGCGCACCGCGGCCTTGGTGACAAGGCTGGCAGGGTAAACCCCATTCGGAGCAAGACCAGATAGGAACATAAAAGCTATCTTTTGATGGCGCTGGCGATCCTGCCATTATGTTCGGGTAGGTTGCAGGACTGGTCAGGTAACTGGCCAGCTAGATGAATAGTCATCGACGGGCCTTTGGCCCTGAACAAAACCCGGCTTATAGGCTATCTGACCTTATTTTCTTAAAATCACTGAACATGAAATGCGAAAAGGCAAACGCCACCCTCTTTTAGAGGGGGTATTTTTTGGGAATTTTCATCGACTGCCACACCAAGAGCCACACCCAAAAAAGACCGAAAAACACCCAAAAATTAGAACATTTCATGAACAATTTCTGATTTTTTCAATTTTTGCAATATGTTATCGATGATTGCTAAGAGATTACTTCATAAGTCCTTGTTTTTTCTTCATTTTTCCATGTTGATACAGCTATTTCCCATTGACCACCATTATTACCCATGATATCCCATAAGAACCCATATTAAGTGTTTCATCACAAATTTCTGTTGGATTTGGGGGCAAATTCACACAGAAAATATGAAAAAAAACATGAAATACAATGCGTTAGCATATTTTGGGATTAGGGAAACAAACGCCTCGTTTCCGGCACCTGCCCCCACATAGCCAAAGGCAACGGGGATAAAAAGGGTGTATTTGTGGCTTTATTTTTATCCACATTTGAAAATCGCATCGATCGCAAAGGCCGATTATCCGTGCCTGCCCCCTTTCGTGCGACCCTTGAAGCAAATCATGCCAGCTTGTTTTTATACCGCTCATTATTGCTGCCTTGTATCGAAGGGTGCGGACCCGACAGAATTTCCCAGATTGTTGACGCCATTGATGAAATGGACAGCCTATCTGAAGAAGTGGCAACTTTAACAACCATGTTATCAAGCGCACAGGAAATGCGTCTGGATAGTGAGGGGCGCATTTTATTATCCGCGGAATTTATTGAATGCGCTGGGCTTGGCGAAACCGCGTTATTTGCTGGCATTGGCCGCTCTTTCCAAATCTGGCATCCAGATGTGTTTCGACAAAGAGACGCTGAAGCCAGAGACAATGCCAAAAAACAAGGGCTGCCCAAATTAACATTGGCATCTCGTGGCCACGCCGCCCCAACAAATGGAGGCAGATGATGGCGGAGATGACCCTGCATCAACCTGTTATGCTTGATGAGGTCATCACGACACTGGCCCCAAAGGCGGATGGGCGTTATATCGACGCCACATTCGGCAATGGCGGCTATAGCCGTGCGATCTTAGAGGCTGCCCCTTGTCATGTTATGGCGATTGACCAAGATCCCGACGCCATCGCGAGAGGCCAAAGCCTTGTGGCATCTTACAGCCCGCATTTTTCATTGGCCCATGGCCGTTTTTCAAATGTCAAAGATCTGTATCACGCAACCTATCAGATTGGTGATGATGCTGCCCCGTCTCTCGATGGGATTGTGTTTGATTTGGGCGTCTGTTCTACCCAGCTTGATCAGGCAGAACGCGGCTTTTCCTTTCAAAAAGATGGGCCGCTTGATATGCGGATGTCGCAATCTGGCCTCGATGCCGAAGAGGTGGTAAACAGCCTTTCAGAAAGCGATTTGGCTGATATCCTGTATCGCTATGGGGATGAGCGCGCTTCGCGTCGCATTGCCAGAGCCATCGTCAAAGCACGCGGTGAGGCCCCCATCACGCGCACTTTGCAATTGGCAGAAATTATTCATTCTGTGATGCCGCGCCCCAAGCCTGGCCAGTCTGATTCAGCCACACGCTCTTTCCAAGCCTTGCGGATTTACGTCAATCAAGAAATGGCCGAAATCGAACAAGCCCTTGATGCGGCGCAAGCTTTGTTAAAGCCAGATGGGCTGTTGGTGGTTGTTACCTTTCATTCTCTTGAAGACCGTTTGGTGAAACATTTTATCGCCACAAGAAGCGGTAAAATCGCCAAACCGTCACGTCATTTACCAGAAACAGACATACCCCCTGTCTTTTTCGAAGCTGTGACGCGCAAGCCCTTATTGCCAAGCGACCAAGAAACCACAACCAATCCGCGGGCACGGTCTGCCAAATTACGGGCTGCCCGCAGAATTAATCATATCCCACACACAAATGCCTATGGCACCGCTAAAAAGGAGATGATGATATGAGGCTGTTTTTATTGATCGCTTTCATTTCGACCATCTGTGGCACTGCGCTTTATGTGGCCAAACACAGCTTTGACAGCCGCCATGATGAGCTGGCGCGTCTTGAGGCAGATATCAAATTTGAAACACAACAAGCTGCGATTTTAAACGCGGAATGGTCTTATTTATCGCGTCCAGAACGTGTGCTGACCTTATCCCATACGCATTTATCGCTTCAGCCAATTTCAAATGACCGTGTCTTGCCGCTCGAAGCCATCCCCTTTCGCAATGAAGATGATGCCACGAAATTCACCATTAAAGGGCTGACAGATAAGGAGCTGAATAGATGAAACGCAGATGGCGTGAAATCATCTGGCCATCCAAACCACAGCCAGCCATGTCCAAACGGATCGCCCTTGGCCGTTTGACCTTTGCGGCTGTCTTTGCGTTACTATGCTTTGCGACCATTGGTGCAAAAGCATTATATTTGGCAACCAACAGTGATTTACGCTCGCAATTCTCAGCTCCGAAAACCGCAAAGCAAGACAGAGGCCATATTACAGACAGAAATGGCAAAGTACTTGCCACATCTGTGCCTGTGAAAATCTTGCATGCTGATCCACAATTAATCTTGGATCCGTTTGAGACAGCGGAAAAATTGGCGCCTTTATTGCCAAAATGGACAGAAGAACGCCTGCTTGAAAAATTTGCGAAAAAAACACGTTATGTCGAATTAGAACGCAGGCTGACGCCACAGCGTCATAAACAAATTCTTGCCTTAGGCTTGCCTGGCATTGCTGTGACCCCAACCAAAGCGCGCCTATACCCTCACGGCAACGAAGCGGCACATATCCTTGGCACCACCAATGTAGATGGGCTTGGCATTGCGGGTGTTGAAAAACAATTTGATGACCTCTTGGCCAAGGGCCAATCTGTGGCCTTGTCAATTGATGTGGGTGTACAGGCCATTGTGCGCCATGAAATCCAAAAGCAAATTGATAGATTCGAAGCCATCGGCGGGGCTGGTCTTGTGCTTGATATTAAAACAGGGGAATTGCTGGCACTCGCCTCTTTGCCTGATTTTAACCCTAATCATTTTGCAACCGCCACAGATGACGCCAGATTTAACCGCGCCACCAAAGGCGTGTTTGAAATGGGTTCTATCTTTAAAGTGCTTAATACGGCTGTTGCACTAGAATCTGGTGCCTCTGAATTGGGCGAGAGATATCAAGTCTCAAAACCGCTTAAGGTGGCAAGTTTTACCATTAAGGATTTCCATCCTTATGATCGTCCTCTTTCGATTTCTGAAATCTTGGTCTATTCCTCGAATATTGGCTCTGCGCGCATGGCAGAAGCGATCGGCCCAAAGGTACAAAAAGCCTATATGGAACGATTGGGCCTGCTTGATCGTTTGTCTTTGGAATTGCCAGAAACAGGGCGGCCCTTATTACCACGCCATTGGGAACGCATTGCCGCAATGACCATTTCCTATGGCCATGGTATGTCTGTTACCCCTGTGCATGCATCTGCTGCGATTGCGGCCGCCGCAGGTGATGGGATTTACCGCGCCCCAACCTTGTTGCGTCGTGATCCCTTAACAATGCCTGTTGAAACACAGATTTTCTCAAAAGATACGGCCAAAGCTGTTCGGTCTATGATGCGTCTTGTCGTGTCCCATAAAGATGGCACAGGCAATTTTGCCGAAGCCCCTGGTTACTTGGTCGGCGGCAAAACAGGCACAGCCGAAAAAATTGAAAATGGCCGCTATAACAAGAAAAAGAACATGGTGTCTTTTGTCGGGGCCTTTCCTGTGCATGACCCTGCTTATTTGATCTTTGTCATGGTGGATGAACCAAAGGGACAAAAATTCTCTTATGGCTATGCCACAGCAGGCTGGGTTGCAGCGCCTGCTATTCGCCAGATTGTTGAACAAATCGCACCAAAGCTTGGCGTTTTACCCGTTGATGAAAGCGCGCCTGAAATTCGCCAAAATCTTTTGCCAAATATAAAAATTGGCAAAGAGGATCCGAAAAATGCAGCTTTGTGATTTAACCCCACATCTGGCAAATCTGCCACAGGATATCGCACAAGCCAGCCTATCTGGTTTAAGCGCGGATTCACGCCGTATTGAAACGGGATGGGTGTTTTTTGCGATATCTGGCAATGATGCGGATGGCCATGATTATATTGAACAAGCCATTGCCAATGGGGCCATCGCCATTATGGGAGAACGGCCAGCAGATGCCATCGGCCCCTTATCTGTCCCCTATATTGCATCCGATAATATCAGACGCGATTTTGCCGCTGCTTGTGCGAAATTTTGGCCAAAAAGACCAGCCATTCAAGCGGCCATAACAGGTACAAATGGCAAAACATCTGTTGCCGAATTCTTGCGTCAAATCTGGCAAAATTCTAGTTTTTCATCTGCTTCGCTTGGCACATTGGGCGCGATCACAGCCACCAAAGATTTGGCGCCAGATGTGCCGTCTTTAACAACCCCAGGACCAGAAGATTTATTTGCCACCATTGACCAATTGGCGCGAGGCGGCATTTCATGCCTTGCCATCGAAGCCTCATCACATGGCATTGCGCAAGACAGATTAACCCCATTATCAGTGCATGTGGCAGGTTTCACCAACCTCAGCCGTGATCACCTTGATTTTCATGGCGATATGGAAAGCTATTTTGCGTGCAAAGCAAAGCTGTTTACAGACATCCTGCCTGATGGTGCGGCGGCAGTGATTTGGCATGATGACCCTCATGGGGAAAAGCTTGTCCAGATGCTGACAGATCGCCCCCTTGTTCTGAAAACCATTGGCTGGTCAAAACAGTCAGATTTACAAATCATAGATTTGACACAAACCAATTATGGCTATGATGCGAAATTCACTTTTGAAGGGAAATCCTATCACTATCCGCTTGCCTTGATGGGACGTTTCCAAGCGGAAAATGCGCTGATTGCGGCACTGATGGCACATTTATCTGGCCTTGCCGCACATGACAGCTTTGGGGCTTTGCCAAATCTGAAGCCAATCGCTGGCAGAATGCAGCCTGTTTATGGTCATCCGCAAAATGCCCGTATTTTGGTTGATTATGCGCATACCCCAGATGCGCTTGAAAATGCGTTGCGTTTATTGCGCCAAGAGACCACAGGTCAATTACTGGTGTTATTTGGTTGTGGCGGGGATCGTGATAAGGGCAAGCGCCCTATGATGGGGCAAGTGGCACTTGACCTAGCCGATGTGGTTTATGTCACAGATGATAATCCACGTTCAGAAGACCCCAGCGTGATCAGATCTGAAATCATTAATGGTCAAACTGACCGCATCATTGAAATCGGCAATCGCAAAGCCGCGATCCAAACAGCCATAGATGCGCTTGGGGAACATGATTGTTTGCTAATCGCGGGCAAAGGCCATGAGGCAACCCAAACCATGGGCCATGAAACTTTGCCATTTGATGATGCAGCAGTGGCGCGCTCTGCCCTTACTTTCCTCCCCCCTCTTCCAAAGACAAAAAAGGGGGCGTCATGATGGATTTATGGACCGCCCATGATATGGCATATATCACATCTGGCACATGGCATGGCAAATCGCCAAACCTGCCGTTATCAGCCATTGAAATTGACAATCGCAAGATGACAGATCAGGCGTTATTTATTGCCTTGCCTGGCAATCATACAGATGGTCATGATTTTGTCTCTTGCTTATCACCGATGCAAACCGCCTTGGTCAGCACCCCAGATGAGAAGGCAGAGGCGGCCCAATTGGTGGTCACAGACCCTTTAGGCGCGCTAGCCGATTTGGCAAAAGACGCCATGGCCCGCACATCTGCAACCAAAATTGCCATCACAGGATCGGTTGGCAAAACAGGCACCAAACAAGCCGTTGCGCATATCCTGTCTTGCTATGGCAAGACCCATGCCAGCTTTGGCAATTTTAACAATCATATTGGTGCGCCATTATCAATGGCACGCACCCCATCAGATGCGGCAAATATTGTGATGGAAATGGGGATGAATCATAAAGGTGAAATCAGCCCCTTATCCCACATATTTGATGGCGATATCGCCATTATCACCAAAATCGCCGCAAGCCATATTGGTCATTTTTCAGATATGAGAGAGATCGCAGCGGCGAAGGCTGAAATTTTTGATGGCATGTCTTCTGGCATTGCCATTCTGCCAAGAGATGATGCGTTTTTTGCCTATCTTGCAAGCAAAGCAGAGGAAAAAGGCCTGTCAGTCATCAGCTTTGGTCAAGATGCCAGCGCAGATATCACTTTGACCAGCCAGCGCCTATTGCCAGACGGGCAAGAAATTGTCATCACCAATCATCTTAACGGCGAACAGCACGATATCACCCTTGGCCTGTCCCAGCCACATCATGCGCAAAGCGCGCTGATTATCACAGCGATCTTGCATCACCTTGATCTAGATATCAGACAGGCATTGACAGCCTTTGCCAACTTGAAAGAAGCGCAAGGGCGCGGCGATAAACATATTTTGAAATTGCCATGCGACAGTGAGGCGGTACTGATTAATGACAGCTATAATGCTGGTCCTGCCTCAATGGCGGCGGCTTTGTTTTATGTGGCTCAGCTATCAGCCAGGCACAAAGCCTTGGTGTTAACAGATATGCTTGAATTAGGTGACCTCGCCCCTAAAGCGCATCATGAGTTATTGCCGCTGATCCATGATATCGCCCCAGACACCTTGATTTTGATTGGCCCTGAAATGGCCACCTTGCAAAAATTTTGCGATGCGCTACCTGCCTGTCATCACACAGATAGCCTAGATGATATTTTGCCAGATTTACCGCATTTATTGGCTGGATCAGACTTAATTTTGGTCAAAGGCTCAAATGGCTCAGGCGCGCCGCAATGTGCCAGTGCGCTTTTATCTTATGCCATGGACGCACCACAGACATCTTCTGATCGTGAGGGTTCTTATGTTTCCTGATTTACTTGTTCCCTTATCTGATCAATTCCAGCCGCTGAATCTGTTCCGCTATCTGACTTTCAGAACAGGTGGCGCAATGATGACAGCGATGTTGTTAAGTTTATGTATCGGCCCTGCTTTTATCCGTTGGTTAAAATCACACCAAGCCGAAGGTCAACCGATCAGACAAGATGGCCCTGAAACACATCTTTTGACAAAGGCTGGCACCCCCACCATGGGGGGGTTGATGATATTGGGCTGTTTTGTGTTCTCAACCTTATTATGGGTACCGCTAGGTAATGCGTATCTCTGGCCAATCTTGATTGTGGCCATTGGCTTTGGCGGCATTGGCGCAATTGACGATTGGCTAAAGCTGACCAAAAAAAGCTCTGCTGGCTTGCGTTCTTATCATAAATTTTTACTGCAATGTGCGCTGTCTTTGGTAGCGATTTTATATCTGATTGAAATGTCACCTGAAGATTTGCGCTATGGCATTGCCCTGCCCTTCTTAAAAGACACTTTGTTATATCTGTCTTATTTCTACATTCCCTTTGCTCTGGTTGTGATTGTGGGCGCGTCAAATGCCGTGAATTTAACAGATGGCCTAGATGGGCTTGCGATTGTGCCCGTGATGATTGCCGCAGGTGTCTTTGCACTGATTGCTTATTTATCTGGCAATTTAAATTTCGCAGATTATCTGCAGATCCATTATGTGGCTGGCACAGGCGAATTGGCGGTTGTGTGCGGTGCATTAATTGGCGCAGGTCTTGGCTTTTTATGGTTTAACGCCCCACCAGCCAAAGTCTTTATGGGCGACACAGGGTCACTGGCACTTGGGGGCACTTTGGGGGCTATTTCAGTTGCCACACGCCATGAATTGGTGCTTGCCATCACAGGCGGCTTATTTGTGCTTGAAACCGTATCAGTCATCTTGCAAATCGCGTCTTTCAAACTGACAGGCAAGCGCATTTTCTTAATGGCACCCTTGCATCACCATTTTGAGAAAAAAGGTTGGGCAGAACCCACCATCGTTATTCGTTTTTGGATCATCTCCGTCATTTTGGCGCTGATTGCGCTATCAACTCTCAAGCTACGCTAGAAAGGCAGATTACAGCTCTTATGTCGTTATTCACACCAAACATGCCACAAGATTTGCAAAAAATCGGGATTTTCGGTGCGGGCCTATCTGGCTGTGCTGCGTATCACCGTGCCAAAAATCTTGGGCTATTTGTTGTGATGTCTGATGATAGCCCGCTTGATGATCAAGCAATCCAAGATAAAGGCCTTGATAAGACGGATTTGAGCGCGTGGCAATCATGGGATATGGCAGGGCTAGATGCGGTGATTTTATCACCTGGCGCGCCCCATCTGCACCCTGCCCCTCATCCGATTGTCACCGCCGCTATAGATCATAATGTGCCCGTGATATCTGAAGTGGCGTTTGGGCTTGCGACAGGCAATTGGGGGGATATGGTTGTTATAACAGGCACCAATGGCAAATCCACCACCACAGCCCTGACAGCGCATATCTTAAAACAAGCTGGCAAATCCGTATCCGTTGGCGGCAATCTTGGCACGCCCTTATGCGCGCTAGAAGACCAGCCAGATGGCATTACGGTATTGGAATTATCATCTTACCAGCTTGAGACCACACCTAATCTGGCTTGTGCGATCTCTGCCTTGTTAAATATCACCCCTGATCATCTTGACAGACATGGCGGGATAGAAGGATATCAATCTGCCAAAAGGCTGAGCTTATCAGCGGTAAAAACGGATGGGCTGGCCTTGCTTGGCTCTGGCAATCAGATGATGAGCGAAGCAATAAAATGGGCTGAGGCAAACCTTGATTGCGCCATCTCTGTGATATCAGATGAGGCTGTTCAAACCCTGAAAACAAAGATCACCACCGCATGCCTGGCAGGGGATCATAACGCAGAAAACGCCGCTTTTGCCGCCGCCATTGCCAACCAATTTGGCGTTGATCAGGCAAGCATCTTGACAGCGATAAATGATTTTGAAGGCTTGCCGCATCGCTTGCAACCAGTGGCAAACTGGCATGATGTGGCCTTCATTAATGACTCCAAAGCCACAAATGGTGATGCCACCGCAAAGGCCTTATCGGCCTTTGATAATATTATTTGGCTGGCTGGTGGGCGTGCCAAAGATGATGGGCTGGCCGCTTGCGAAGGGTATTTTGACCGCATCAAGACGGCCTATTTTTATGGCGAATGTGCCAACGCTTTTTCTCAAGAAGTCGGGGATAAGATTTCAAATCAATGCTATGGCACATTAGATGATGCTTTTGCCGCGGCGACCAGCGCGCTGACAGGCCAAGAGGTGGTGTTGTTATCACCAGCTGCCGCCTCATTTGATCAATTCCCGAATTTTGGCAGCAGAGGCCATCATTTCATCACATTGACCAACAATTTCATTTTATCCGCTAGCCAAAAGGAGGTCTGCCATGCTCGGTAGAACAGACAGATCATTGCTTGGCGTCTGGTGGTGGACCGTCGACAGATGGCTTCTTTCCTCATCGATTTTATTGATGGTGATTGGCACATTGATGGTGATGGCGGCCAGCCCCCCTGTGGCAGAACGCATCTCTTTACCAGAGTTTCATTTTGTTTGGCGTCAGCTGGTTTATCTGGTGCCGTCTGCGGTTGCGATTTTCATCTTATCCTTGATGAGCCCGCGCCTAATCCGTGCCTTATCTCTCGTTGGTCTTTTTGGGGTAATCGGATTGATGAGTCTAACCCTTGTGCTGGGTGCAGAGGTCAAAGGGGCAACAAGATGGATTACCATCGGTCCGTTAAATCTACAGCCATCTGAATTTGCCAAACCCCTATTTGCGATCGTTTGCGCATGGTTATTATCTTTGTGGCGTGAAGGAGATGATTTCCCAGGCTGGGCATGGGCCACAGGCCTTGCTGGCATCATCACAACCATCTTGATTTTGCAACCTGACGTTGGCATGACCACGGTATTTGCGCTGACATGGGGCTTTCAGATGTTCCTTGCTGGCATGCCGTTATTGCTTGTGATTGGCGCGGCGGCCTTGGCACCTTTGGCTTTGATTTTGGCCTATTTCCATTTGCCGCATGTCACCTCACGCATTGATAAATTCTTTGATGGCGGCTCTATGCAATCCGATTTATCCATTCGCAGCTTTGCTGATGGCGGGATATTGGGTGTTGGCCCTGGTGATGGCAAGGTGAAACATTATCTGCCAGATGCCCATGCGGACTTCATTTTCTCAGTCGCGGCCGAAGAATATGGGTTATTGATCTGTTTATTTATCATTGGCCTCTACAGCTTTATGGTATTGCGCGGATTTGAACGTGCCGCCGCCAGAGATAATCTATTTTGTTTGATCGCTGGTGCTGGACTTGCCCTGCAATTTGGCGTGCAAGCGGCCATTCATATGGCATCATCTGTAGATTTGATCCCCACCAAAGGCATGACCTTGCCTTTGATCAGCTATGGCGGTTCGTCCTTGCTGGCAAGCGGCATTACCATTGGCATGTTATTGGCCTTAACAAGGCGACCTGTGCGCGAAGGGGGGCTTGATGGCTAACGTTATACTTGCCGCTGGCGGAACAGGCGGCCATATTTTCCCAGCCTTAGCAGTGGCAGAGGTGCTGCAACAATCAGGCCATAAGGTTGTGCTTCTCACCGATAAACGTGGGGCACCTATGGTCGATGGCAAAATCACTTATGATGTGCTGGCATCTGCCTCACCTTTCCGCAAGGGGATTATCGCCAAATTATCTGGCCTGATGCAACTTGAATGGGGCTTTTTCCAAGCACTTGCCAAGATGATCCGCCAGCGACCAGCCGCAGTGATTGGCTTTGGCGGTTATCCGTCATTGGCCCCGATGGTGGCTGGCAAATTGCTTGGGGCAAGATGTATTTTACATGAACAAAATGCAGTAATGGGACGTGCCAACCGTTTGCTGGCGCGTTTGGCCCATCAGGTCGCCTTATCATGGCAAGCCACCAAAGGTCTGCCAAAAGAATGCCGTGCGACACATACAGGCATGCCTGTTAGATCCGCCTTTAGTGAGGTGCCAGCCTATCACGCCAAAAATGATCAGCCGTTTCATATCGTGATTATTGGTGGCTCTTTGGGTGCGAAAATCTTTGCCGATATTCTGCCAGAGGCGATTGCATTATTGCCAGAAGATATGCGCCATCAGTGCCGCATCACCCAGCAAGCCCGCAAAGAACAGATCTCAGAGCTGACAAAAGCCTATGATGCGCTAGGTATCCCTGCGATAATCGCGCCTTTCTTTGATGATATCCCTGCTTTATTTGCAGATGCTGACATCATTATCAGCCGCGCTGGCGCCTCATCAGTTGCGGAAATTGCCGCGGCAGGCCGTGCCAGCTTGCTGGTCCCTTATCCCTTTGCCCTTGATGATCATCAAACAGGTAATGCTGCGATTTTGGATGCCGCGCAAGCTGGCATTTTATGCCCTGAATCTGATATCACCGCCGCATCCCTCGCAAGCCATATTCAAGAATTATTTAGTGACAGCCAGAAAAGAGGCAATATGGCATCACAAGGGCGCGCCCTTGCATCAGGCAAGGCTGCGGCCATGATTGCTGATTTGACAGGCTTATCTTCTATGACCATTCAGCAAGGAGCCAGATCATGACGGCTTTGCCTTTAACAATTGGAAAAATTCATTTCACAGGCATTGGCGGCATTGGCATGAGTGGCATTGCCGAAATTCTGGCTGATTTGGGTTATGATGTCCAAGGTAGTGACATTTCAGAAAATAATAATGTGCGCCGCTTGCGTGATAAGGGCATCTCGATTGCCATTCCACAAAAAGCAGAAAATCTGGATGATGTATCTATTGTTGTAATTTCAACAGCGATTAAGCCAGATAATGTCGAATTATTGGCCGCACGTGCGAAATTCATTCCCGTGGTGCATCGTGCCGAAATGCTTGGCGAGTTGATGCGTCTGCGCTGGTCTGTGGCTGTTGCGGGCACGCATGGTAAGACCACCACCACATCCTTGGTGGCAACCTTGCTAGATGCCGCGCAAATTGATCCCACTGTGATCAATGGCGGCATCATTCAAAGCTGGGGGTCAAATGCGAAATTGGGGTCTGGTAAATGGATGGTGGTCGAAGCTGATGAAAGTGACGGATCATTTGCGCGCCTGAAACCGACCGCGGCGATTGTCACCAATATTGATCCTGAACATCTTGATCATCATGGCACCTATGAAAATCTAGAATTGGCATTTGAAAATTTTGTTTCCTCAATTCCTTTTTATGGATTTGCCAGCCTGTGCATTGATCATGTGGCAGTTCAGCGGCTCTTGCCAAAGATCAGAGACAGACGCCTTATTACCTATGGTGAATCTGTCATGGCAGATGTGCGGGCGGTAAATATTCGTCATGACCATGATCACATGCTGTTTGATTTGCATCTCTCAGACCGCTTGCCAGTCGCGGAAAAAACCATTCAAAATATGCAATTTCCCATGCTTGGCATGCATAATGTGCAAAATGCTATGGCGGCTGTTTCGGTTGCGATTGAAATGGGGATTGATATTCAGATCATCCGCCAAGCGTTAGCAAATTTCAAAGGTGTTGGCCGACGTTTTGATATTAAAGGCGAAGCCAAAGGCATCACGGTGATTGATGATTATGGTCATCATCCCGTGGAAATTAAAGCAGCCTTGAATGCGGGTCGTATGAAAGCACACCAGAACCGCTTAATCGCGGTTATCCAACCACATCGCTATAGCCGCCTGCGTGATCTATTTGATGATTTCTGCAGCTGTTTCAATGATGCAGATATGGTGATTGTGGCTGATATTTATGCGGCTGGCGAACAGCCCATTGACGGTTATCGCCAAGCGGATTTGGTCGCTGGCTTACAAGCTTATGGGCACCGCAATTGCCTAGCATTACCTGCCTCTGATGGAACGGCACCTGATAACACGGTATCAGAACTTGCACAAATGATCGCAGAGCATGCCACAGAAGGCGATATTGTCATGTGTCTTGGGGCTGGTTCAATCACCAGCTGGGCCGCGGCCCTGCCAAAGGCTTTGGATGACATCCTGCCAAAACCACGGGGGGCCGCTTAATGAACAGGACCGCCCCGACTTTTCACAATATCCGCGGCAAGTTGGCTTATGATGAGCCGCTCCATACCAAAACATGGCTTGGTGTTGGTGGGATTGCTGATCTGTATTTTGAACCAGTGGATGACGCTGATCTGGCACAATTTATCACCCAATTACCTGATGATATCCCAAGAGTCATTCTAGGTGCAGGATCAAATATGTTGGTGCGTGATGGCGGTATTGATGGGGTGGTGATCCGCCTGACAGGGTCCTTTGCAACCATTACGCATAACATGGACAAACAAGGCGCTACTTTCATCACCGCAGGCGCTGGCACCAGCGATGCGGAACTTGCCCGTTATGGGGCGCGTCATGATCTAGGCGGCTTGTCCTTTTTGGTCTCTATTCCTGGCACTATTGGCGGCGGATTGCGTATGAATGCGGGCTGTTATGGCAGTGAATTTAAAGATGTAGTGATCACTGCCAGACTAATGGATAGCAGTGGCCAAATCCATAAAATGACCCCTGCTGAAATGGGCATGGCCTATCGTCACAGCGATGTGCCAGATGACATGATCTTTTTATCTGCCCGCTTTGCAACAAAGCCAGAAGATGGGCAAGCCTTACGCCAAGAGATGAAGCAAATGTTGGCAATGCGCGCCCAAACACAGCCGCAAGGCGTGCGCACGGGCGGGTCAACTTTTGCCAATCCAGATGGCCATAAAGCATGGCAGGTTATTGACCAAGCAGGGTGCCGTGGCTTGCGCATTGGTGATGCTGGCATGTCTGAAAAACATTGCAATTTCCTGATTAATCATGGTGCCGCAACAGCTGATGACATCGAAACCTTGGGCGAGACAGTGCGCGCACGTGTGGCTGAGACAAGCGGTGTTCACCTTCGTTGGGAAATCAAACGCATTGGCCGAATAGCGCAAAATGACCAACCAGAGATGATCATGACCAAGACAGTAAAAGGACATAAAGATGGCACATCCTGATCCAAGACGCGTTGCCGTATTAATGGGCGGCTGGACATCAGAAGCCGCAGTCAGTCGTGTATCTGGTGCCTTTTGCGCCAAGGCTGGGCGCGCCGCTGGCTGGGATACGATTGAGGTCGAATTTGATCGTGATATCACCGCACGTTTGCGTGATATTAACCCCTCACGTGTCTTTAACGCGCTGCATGGTCAAATTGGCGAAGATGGCTCTGTGCAGGGTTTATTAAATATTATGGGCATCCCTTATACCCATAGCGGTGTGCTGGCCTCGTCATTGGCGATGAACAAAACCACATCCCGCCAGATTTTTAGAACTGCCAACATTACCGTGCCACCGCGGTTATCCTTGGCAGAAGAAAATGGTCGCCTTGTGCCTGAAGGTCACAATGGGCCTTATGATGGGGCCTATGTGGTTAAGCCTGTGAATGAGGGATCAAGCTTTGGGGTGCAAATTGTGCAAAAAGGCGAAGAGGCACCGCAACAAGATATCTGGCCAGCTGGCACACAATTATTTGCTGAAGTCTTCATTCCAGGACGAGAATTAACAGTTTCTGTGCTTGATGGCACGGCGCTTGGCGTAACCGAAATCACAACCCAAACCAGCTTTTATGATTTTGACGCCAAATATAAGGTCGGTGGCTCGCATCATATTTTGCCAGCTGAGGTGCCAAAAGAAATTGAAACACAAGCCCTTGATTGGGCAGAAACCGCCTATCGCGTTTTGGGATGCCGCGGTGTGGCGCGCGCAGATTATCGCTATGATGATAAGAAAAATCAGCTCTATATGCTGGAAATGAATACCCAGCCTGGCATGACAGCCACATCCCTTGTGCCAGAACAAGCCTTATGGCGCGGCATTTCAGGCGAAGAATTGGTCAATCATTTATTGGAGAGTGCCCAATGCGACGATTGATGTTCTGGAAAAAATATTCTGCCCATGCAACGAGCTCTGCGGCTTTGCCAACCGATAGCATAAGACAGGATGGCACAAGACAAGATGTTTTAAGGAAGACTGGCCTTCTTTCCCAGCTTCGTTGGCCCTTGATCAAACGCGCTGGCAAATTAGGCGGGGTTTGTTTGGTGGCTGGACTTGTTATGACAGTCTACACCAAACAAGATGCCCTGATTGAGGCATTTTATGATGTCACAGCGGATCACGGTTTGGCACTGTCAGAGCTGCATGTCAAAGGGCGCAACTTCACATCACAAGATCATATCCTAGATGCCATAGATGCTGGCTATGGCACCCCATTATTGTCGCTGTCTTTATCAGATATCAAAGACAGGCTGGAACAAATTGGCTGGGTGGAAAGCGCATCTGTGTCACGTCACTATCCAGATCAGTTATTTATTCACTTACAAGAAAGACGCCCGCTTGCCTTGTTGCAAACAACAGGCGGTCATCGGCTGATTGATCAGGCAGGCCATACCATTTTTGGGGCTGATGCCGCTGATTTTACCCATTTGCCTGTGGTGGCTGGCAAAGGCGCAGCAGAGCAAGCTTGGCTGATCATTGATGCGTTGCGAACAGAGCCTGAATTATTCGCTGATGTATGGGCCATTCACCGCATTTCAGATCGGCGGTGGGATGTGCATTTGCGCACAGGTCTTGAGGTTCGTTTGCCAGAAATTGATGCAGCTTTGGCCTGGTCAAAGCTGGCCATTTTGGACCGTGACACAAAGATCATGAAACGTGATTTGGCAATGATTGATATGCGTGTGTCTGGTCAATTGATTGTCGAACCCAATCTGCCGTTAAGCAAGAAAGGGCAAAAAACATGAACGCCATTGCCCCTATTAAACATAGCGCAACCAAAGGGCCATTTGCCATCCTTGATATTGGTTCTTCCAAATTGGCATGTCTGATTGTTGAGACTGTCAGCGGCAATAAATTAAAAATCTTATCTTATGCCATGCATGCGTCTGCTGGCATTCAGCGCGGTGAGATCACTGATCTTAGCTTATTATCACAAACCATTGGCAAGGTTGTTGAGGCGGCTGAACGAAAAGCAGAATTGACCATCCGAGATTTGCATATTGTGATGCCAGGCGGCGCGGCCATATCGACCATCCATCGCCAAGAATTGGAGTTAACAGATCAGATTATCTCAAAAAGAGATATCAGACGGCTGCTTACAAAACAGCTGAGTGTGCCCCTACCAGAAGGCAGAAGCCTGATTCAAACAGAAAATCTGCATTATATTATTGATGGCACATCACAAGTGCAAAATCCAAAAGGCATGCGCGCCAATCATCTGGCCCTAGATGCCACATCCTTTACGATAAACAACACCGCCTATCTAAATATCAAAGAAGCGGTCCAGCATAATCACCTGGCCATGGGACGATTAAGTCATTCTGCTTATGCCGCTGGTCTGGCATGCCTGAGCGAAGAAGAACGTGATCTTGGCACCTTGCTACTTGATATGGGCGGCGGCACAACCTCAGCTGCGTTATTTTTAAATGGCGGCATTATTGGCATTGCCACAGTCCCACTTGGTGGCATTCAAATCACCAGAGACATTGCGCGGATTTTATCTGTCAGTCTGTCTGATGCTGAACGGTTAAAGGCCATGGAAGGGTCTGTTACCCCCTCACATGGCGAGGCGTTGGGCGATATTTATGCCCCGCCCCCTTTCACCGCAACAGGTGATAATTTTATCCCAGCGACAAGCCCTTATCAAATGCAGGATTTGGCCTTGCCAAATGGTGAGATGATCTCGCGCCAACTTTTGTCAGATATCATTCGACCGCGTATCGAAGAGATCTTAGATTACACTTATCAAAAACTAAAAGATGCGCGGCTTGAAAATCATATTGGCAACCGTGTGGTCTTAACAGGCGGCGCAAGCCATTTAACAGGCGTTGCTGATTTCATATCGCAATATTGGAAGAAATCAGCCAGCCTTGCTTATCCGCATCATATTCTTGGCCTTGACGAGCAATCATCCAATCCCGCCTTTGCCGCGATGATTGGGATGGCACTTCATATCAGCCGCTCATCAGATGATGACATTTCCGAAATTCACCCTGCCACTTTTGCCAAAACGCCGTTTGGGCGTCTTGGGATGTGGCTCCGCACCCATCTATAGGGAGGAGACAAAAGACGATGACCAAAGCACATGCTTTTTATTCCTATCTGACCTGCAGCACTGCCCCACGCTGCACCAGATCAACCGCCGCCATGAATGCGGCACAATCCAAAAGCCTTAAAATTGAAGGGAGGCTATCATGAGTATCAATCTGACTGTCCCACAGACGATGCAGGAATTACGTCCACGCATCACCGTAATTGGTGTTGGCGGCGCAGGCTGTAACGCTGTGAATAACATGATTAACGCTGACTTAGATGGCGTTGATTTTCTTGTTGCCAACACAGATGGGCAAGCATTGGCCCATTCATTGGCGCCACGCAAAATCCAGCTAGGCACCAATTTAACAGCTGGACTTGGCGCAGGTTCAAAGCCAGATATCGGCAGACAAGCCGCCGAAGAATCGATGAATGAGGTTCTCGCTGAATTAAGTGATTGTAACATGGTATTCATCACAGCTGGCATGGGCGGTGGCACTGGCACAGGTGCTGCCCCAGTGATTGCCAAAGCGGCACGTGAACGTGGCATTTTGACAGTTGGTGTTGTCACAAAGCCTTTCGAATTTGAAGGCCCAAGACGCATGAAACAAGCTGATGCTGGCATTGAACAATTGGCAGCCCATGTGGACACATTGATTGTGGTGCCAAACCAGAATTTGTTCCATGTCACCAATGAGCGCACCACCTTTGCTGATGCCTTCCATATGGCTGATACCGTATTGCATCAAGGCGTCAGCGGCGTAACTGATTTGATGCTAAAGCCAGGCATTATCAATCTTGATTTCGCGGATATCCGTTCGGTCATGACAGAGATGGGCAAGGCGATGATGGGCACAGGTGAGGCCACTGGTGAAAACCGCGCCATCACAGCCGCTGAAACAGCCATCAACAATCCCCTGCTTGAAGACACCTCTTTGCGTGGTGCAAAAGCGTTGATTGTCAATGTGACTGGCGGCCCAGAGCTCGGCTTTTATGAAGTGGATGAAGCAGTGCAACGCATCCGCAACGAAGTGGATGAAGATGCCAATTTGATTTTTGGATCTGCCATTGATAACAGCCTTGATGGCACCATTCGGGTATCTGTTGTGGCAACAGGCATTGATGCCAATGCCGAGATGCGCCCGATCCCAAAAGTGCCAAATCTAGGCGGTTTTGCGTCAAGCGATATCAAGATGCCTGACATGCCAGCAAGCGCGCCATCTGATGCACCATCTGATGCACCGGCAGAAATGATCAGCGAAAATACCCCTTCAGACAGCGTCGCTGCCTCTGCGCCTTTGATGGATGGGGAGGTGCCTGATTTATCAGCGCGTCTTGATTCAGATGTGCCTGTCATCGAAACTGGTGCAGAAGAGCCGATGATGGCAGATACCGCGCCAGCTGATTTGCCGCTAGATACCCCAAGTGCGGCATCTGGTGATCAGCTTGATCTGGAACAAGCAGTGGCCGCGCTTGATGATAACAGCGCGCCTATTGAGGTGATTGATGATCTGGCGGATCAAAGCGATATAAAGACGGAAGTCGCCGCTGAAAAACCAGCCTTTGTGCCAGCGCAGACTGTTGAACTTGATGACAATATTGCCCCAGAAATGGCGGCACCTATCCAGCCATCGCGTCCAAGCCTGATCAATAAAATTTCAGGTCTATGGGCATCACGGTCTTTGGATGATGATGCCAAGGCAGAACCTGCCAAGGCGGAAATTGAAGCGCCAGCGCCAACCATTCTTGATCTTCCAAGAGGTGATGCGTTGCAAGAATCATTGCCAATGGGTAACCCAAATGGCACATCAGCTGCACAAGATGAGGCTGATAATGAGCTTGATATTCCCGCTTTCTTGCGCCGTCAGGCCAATTAAGATAGCGCTTTAAAAAACGCGGTCTGCCCCGTCACGGGCAGACTGCAACAAAACGTAACAGTAAAGTGATTTGTTATTCCCTCCAGCCTTGTTTAGCTTGAACATCGAAGAAGATGGCATTGCCTCTTCAGGGGATTGAGTGAGAAGCGTTTCAGTGACGAACTTAGATACATATTCTATGATGCAGACCACCCTTGGTGGTGAGATTCATTTATCTGGTGTGGGGGTGCATTCTGGCCGCCATGTCTGTGTATCCTTATGCCCTGCTGCTGCTGATACAGGCATTTTATTCCAGCGCATTGATATTGAAGGTGAAGATGGCTTTGTGCTAGCGCATGCCAATAACGCCATTGAAACACAGCTTTGTACACGTATTGAAAATAGTGCGGGCATTGCCGTAAATATGATCGAGCACCTTATGGCAGCATTCCATGGCCTTGGGGTGGATAATGCGCTGGTCAAAATTGATGGCCCTGAAGTGCCTATCCTAGATGGCTCTAGCGCAATCATCATTGAAACCATTACCCGCGCTGGCATCTTGCAGCTTGATGCGCCGCGCCATTATATCGAAATTCTTGAGCCTGTCTCAGTGGCCCTTGAAACAGGGGCAACAGCAACCTTAACACCTGCAGGTTGTTTGCAATTGGATGTGGATATTGATTTCACAGATCCTGGCATTGGCAAACAACAATGTGAATTTGATATCACCGAACAAAATTTCGCAGATGAAATTGGTTTGGCACGTACCTTCTGCATGTTATCTGATGTGGAAAAAATGCGGAATGCAGGTCTTGCCAAAGGTGGTTCATTGGATAATGCGCTTGTGTATGATAATGGCCAAATCATGAATGAAGGCGGTTTGCGCATGACTGATGAATGCGTCAAACATAAAGCCCTTGATTGCATTGGTGATCTTTACTTGCTTGGCATGCCAATCAAAGGCCGCTTGACATCTCATATGCCAGGGCACCGCCTATCAACCATTTTGGTTCGCGCGGTCTTAGAACAGCCATCTTGTTACCGCATTGTCAGCGCCCAAGATGATCTGGCTGTTGCACCAGCGGTTGATCTTGCGGCCATGCCTGTGGCAGCCACCGCTTAACCAGCTGATCTTAGCCTATATCTAAAAAACTCTTTTGATTTATCGCTTTGCTGATTTATCGCTTTATTGTGCTTTGAAATAGGCTATAACTAAGGGGTGAATTCACCTTATTTAGCAACCGAAGGCTGTGATGAGACATCTTTGCGCAAATCTACGGGTACAATGTGCGGTTATCGTGATGGCAGCTGGCCTTTCTGCTTGTGCTGACAACAACCAAGCTGATTTGCTTGCCCAAGACGAAAAGCCTGTCGAAGCCCTTTACAATGAGGCACTTGATACCGCTTTGAATGAATCAGCCAAAGCAGCCGCGCCAAAATTTGAAGAAGTGGAACGCCAGCACCCTTATTCAAAATGGGCCACCCAAGCACAGGTCATGGCAGCATGGGCCTTTTACCAAGACAACCAATATGGCAGGGCCATTGCCGCGCTTGATCGTTTTATTGAATTGAATCCAGCGGCTGGTAAATTTACAGAATATGCCTATTATCTACGCGCACTTAGTTTTTACGAACAGATCGTAAATGTGGAACGTGACGCGGCTATGACCAAAGAAGCCAAAACCGCCTTTGAAGATGTGTTGCGCCGCTATCCAGACGGCATTTATGCCAGAGACAGCCAGTTAAAATTAGACCTAACGAGATCGCATCTTGCGGGCAAAGAAATGGCCGTGGGACGCTTTTATTTAAAAGGTGGTCATTTTGGGGCAGCGATTTCCAGATTTAATGTGGTTGTGCGTGATTATGATACCACCAATCAGGTGCCAGAGGCTTTGTATCGCCTGATCGAATCTTATCTGTCTCTTGGGTTGAGAGAAGAAGCAGAACGTGTGCTTCAGGTGGCAGAATATAATTATGAAGAATCTATCTGGACGGCACGTGGCATCACGCTTATTGACAATCCAAACCGTCCTGCCCCACAAGGTTTTGTTGCGGGCTTGTTTAACCGAACCCTGTCTGTATTTGAATAATGTGCCATGCTCTCTTATCTGAGCGTTAAAAATATTGTTCTGATTGAAGAACTCTCGCTTGATTTCAAAACAGGTTTGACTGTCTTGACTGGTGAAACGGGCGCGGGTAAATCAATTCTTCTTGATTCTCTTGGTCTTGTGCTTGGTGAACGTGCTGATTTTGGCTTGTTGCGCAAAGGCACAGACCGCGCCTCTGTCACAGCGCGTTTTGATGTACCATCTGACCACCCTGTTTGGGCCTTGTTGGATGAGGCTGGCATGGCACCATCTGATGAGCTGATTATCAAACGCCAATTGCGCGGTGACGGCAAATCACCTGCCAGCATAAATGACGAAGCGGTTTCGGTGTCCTTATTACGGCAATGCGGTGATTTATTGGTTGAAATCCAAGGACAATTTGAAGGGCGCGGCCTGCTTGATTCCGCCAATCATTTGGGCCTGCTTGATCGCGCTTGCCAGCATGATGATGTGTTGTACAAATTACACGGCGCCTATCAAGGGTGGCGCACTGCCAAGGCCAATCTTGCCAAAGCCGAAGCTGATCTTGCGAAAGCCAAAGAAGAAGAAGATTGGCTTCGGGATGCGGTCAGCCAATTGGATATGCTTGCCCCGCAAGGTGATGAAGAAGACAGCCTTGCAAAGGAACGCAGCTTATTCTCTAATCTTGAGAAAATCGCCGAAGCCCTTGCCATTGCCGATGATGCAATCAATGCCGAAGCTGGCGCAGATACGGCCCTATCGCGTGCCTTAAATGCATTAGAGCGGGTGGCAGATCAAGGGGGCGGTAAATTAGATGATGCGCTTGATGCCTTGCATCGCACATCAGCAGAATTATCAGAAGCCAATGCGGCCTTATCACATCTGTCATCTTCCCTCGAAGCAGATCCTGCACGCCTTGCAGAGATTGATGACAGATTGCATGATATCCGCACCCAAGCGCGCAAACATAATTGCTTGCCTTCGGACTTGCCGCAGGTCCATGAGGGTTTGGCAGAAAGATTAGCTGGCTTAGATGATCAATCAGGTCATATGGCCCAATTAAAAGCGGCCGAGCGAGAACAGCAAGCCTTATACCAAAAATTGGCACAAGCGGTCTCTGACAGACGGCAAGCTGTGGCAGATAAGCTTGATGAAGCGGTAATGGCAGAATTACCACCCTTAAAGCTAGAAGCTGCGATGTTTAAAACGGCCGTGGCGGCCCAAGGCGATGAGAAATGGCAATCCCATGGCTGGGACATGGTACGATTTGAGGCAGCGGCAAACCCTGGCCAAGATTTAGCCCCTATTGAAAAGGCGGCATCTGGCGGGGAATTGGCGCGCTTTTTATTGGCATTAAAGGTGGTGCTTGCCAGAACAGAGGCGCCGAAAACGCTGATTTTTGACGAGGTTGATTCAGGTGTTGGCGGCGCGGTTGCGGCCGCAGTTGGCGAACGGTTGGCCCGTCTTGGCGGTGTTACACAAACGCTTGTGATCACCCATTCACCGCAAGTCGCCGCCAAAGGCCATAATCATTTAAAAATCGCAAAATCCGCGCATGATGACAGCGTGATCAGCCGCACCGATGTGTTAACACAACATGAACGCGCCGAAGAAATTGCCCGCATGTTAGCAGGCGAACATATCACAGCCGAAGCAAGAGCCGCGGCCATTACCTTGCTTGGCTTTGATAAAGCTGATTTGGGATAAAATAAAATGGCAAATTCTCTACCAGAGATTCCCGATCTTAGCCTTAACCCTGAGACCATGACACCGCTTGAAGCGGCTGATCATATGGCACGGCTGTCTGAGGTTATCTGTTATCATAATCAACGTTATTATAATGATGATGCCCCAGAGATTTCAGATGGCGATTATGATGAAATGATGCGCCATCTAAGAGCGCTTGAAGCAACCTTTCCTGAATTCGCGCAAAAAGATAGCCCCACGCAAACAGTGGGCGCGCCCCTAAAAGACCAAGCTTTTGGTAAGATTGCCCATAAGATCGGGATGTTGTCACTTGGCAATGCGTTTTCTGATGAAGATGTGATCGAGTTTCTGCAACGCATCAGACGCTTTTTAAGCCTGTCAGAAGACGATTCCCTACCCCTGACAGCAGAACCAAAAATTGACGGTTTGTCTTTGTCATTGCGTTATGAAGCAGGGCAGTTTGTGCAAGCCGCCACCAGAGGCGATGGGCAAACAGGTGAAGATGTCACAGCCAATATCATGGCCCTTGATAGCATCCCAAAACAGCTTGAGGGAGATCCCCCCCAGGTCTTGGAAGTGCGGGGTGAGTTGTATATGGATAAGCAAGATTTTCTTGCCCTTAACCAAGCACAAGAAGAAGCTGGTAAGAAAGTCTTTGCCAATCCACGCAATGCGGCCGCTGGTTCTTTGCGTCAAAAAGATGCCGCAGTGACAGGCGCACGCCCTTTGAAATTCTTTGCCTATACCGCAGGTGAAGTCATAGGCCAAAGCTGGCAAACCCATTCTGCCTTCTTAGATGATTTGCGCCGCTATGGCTTTCACGTCAATGAGCTAACAAAATTATGCCACTCGGCAGATGAGCTGATTTCTCATTATCAGAAGATTGGTGAAGCGCGTGCTAGCTTGCCTTATGATATTGATGGCGTTGTCTATAAGGTTGATGATCACAGCTATCAACAACGTCTGGGACAGGTCAGCCGCGCGCCTCGTTGGGCCATTGCCCATAAATTCCCTGCAGAAAAAGCAACCACCATTTTGCTTGATATTGATATTCAGGTGGGGCGCACAGGCGCATTGACACCTGTGGCACGTCTGGAACCTGTGAATGTGGGCGGTGTCATTGTCTCGAACGCCACTTTGCATAATGAAGATGAAATCAGACGCAAAGATATTCGCATTGGTGATCAGGTCATCTTGCAACGTGCGGGTGATGTGATCCCGCAAATCATATCTGTTGTCAAAGAAAACCGCCCTGCTGATAGCCAGCCTTTCACCTTTCCTGATCACTGCCCCATTTGTGGCAATGATGCTGTGCGTCCAGATGGCGAGGTGGTGAAACGCTGTATAGGTGGCATGGCTTGTTCAGCCCAATTTGTCGAACAGATGAAGCATTTTGTTTCGCGCAATGCCTTTGATATTGAAGGGCTTGGTGCGCGTCAGATTGAATTGTTTTTTGACCTTGGCTGGTTAAAAGCTCCAGCCGATATCTTTTTATTAACAACAAAAAAAGATGAAATTGCCGCGCTTGATCGTATGGGTGAGAAATCGGCAAACAATTTGATTACAGCGATTGAAGAGCGGCGTAGCATCGCGCTAGAGCGGGTGATTTTTGCCCTTGGTATTCGTCAAATTGGCCAAGCCTCTGCGAAGATCCTTGCCCAGCATTATGAAACCTTAGATGCGCTGGCACATGCCGCAAGCAAGGCATCTGACGAGACCTCATCTGCTTATCAAGATTTGGTGAATATTGATCAAATTGGCTCTGGCATGGCTGATGATGTGATCGCCTTTTTTCAAAATGATGACAACCAACAGGCCGTTGCCGATTTAATGGGGCATATCACAACCATCGCCCCTGAAAAGCCATCGTCAGATAGCCCTGTTACGGGGAAAATAGTTGTCTTTACGGGTACCTTATCACGCCAATCACGCGCGGAAGCCAAAGCCATGGCAGAACGCCTTGGTGCCAAAGTTTCTGGTTCTGTCTCTGGCAAAACAGATTATCTGATTGCTGGCGCTGATGCAGGATCAAAGGCCAAAAAGGCTGAAAGCCTTGGCGTTGCGACCTTAAGCGAAGAGGAATGGCTATCTCTGATTGATGGCTAGGATTTCACCTTAGAAAGAGATGCGCATTTTTGCCCAAGCCATTCACGCATTTGTGGGGTTTCCATATGCGGGCTGAGGGCGCGATAGACATCATCATGATAGCGGTTCACCCAAGATAAAGCGGCATCTGATAGCGTATCTTGGTCAATCAAACGCGCTTCAAATGGCACCAAAGTCAAAGGCTCAGACCCTAAATAGCCGTTATCTTTCTGTGTGATCATAATCAAATTTTCAAGCCTGATGCCCCACTGCCCTGCAAGGTAATAGCCAGGCTCATTTGATAACACCATCCCTGCTTCTAAAGCAGGTCCTGCACGTTTTGAAATATGGCACGGCCCTTCATGAACTGATAACATATGCCCGACCCCATGACCTGTGCCATGGGCATAATCAAGCCCCTTTTCCCACATAGGCGCCCTGCAAATCGCATCAAGTTGTGCGCCATTTGCACCTTTCGGATAGCATGCCATGGCCAAGGCAGCATGAGCGGAAAGAACCGCGCTATAAGCATTACGCATCGCATCATCCCCCTCACCGATTAACAAGGTGCGGGTGATATCTGTGGTGCCTGTTTGGTAATGCGCCCCTGAATCAATCAACAATAATGTGTTATTTTGAATAAGGCTGTCATCTCCAATTTGGGCACGATAATGAATGATTGCCCCATTTTCACCAGATCCCATAATGGTATCAAAACTGTCACATAAATAGGCTGGCACGCCAGCACGGTGTTTTTGTAATTCTGAGACCAGATCTGTTTCAAGATAAGATGTGATATCTGGCTGTTGTTCCAACCAATACCAAAAGGCACAAAAAGCAAGCGCATCATCAAGATGGGCTTTTTGAAAGCCTTGCAATTCAACCTGATTTTTTACAGCCTTTGCGGCTTGCACAGAACAAGGGGCCTCTCGAAATGTCAGCGCCTCCGTCTGGCACGCTTGATACAATTCATAAGGCAATGTCGCAGGATCAATCAGGATGGTACCTGCCCCGTTAATGCCTGTCCTGATGACATCTGTTACTTCATCAAAAGAAGCGCATTCATAACCTGATATCTCGGCGGCAATGATCGTTGGCGTGCCTGTTGCTGGCACATATGCAAAGGCAAGATGGAAGGGCGTATTTGTTAAATCGCCCCCTCTGATATTCAATAACCAATTGACAGAATCAGGGGCTGATATTATCACCCCATCACAATTTTGCACTTTAAGATATTGTTGCAGATCTGCTATTTTTTCAGATGATGATTTGCCAGCGATTTCATCTGCAAGCGGCCATGATGGCATGGCTGGCGGGGAGGGCCTGTCTAGCCAAATAGCATCAATCGGATGATCTGATAACCCTTGCCATCTAAGCGAATAATCCCCTGCTAGTTTTGGCAAAAGACGGCTTGTGGCAAGATTTGTGGTGGCCGCATCAAACCCCAAAGTTAGATCACGATTTGCAACCTCAGCCAACAAGCGGACTAGCGCATCAGGCGCGCTATCTCGCCATTGCCAATGAGCCTTATCAAGCTGTTTTTCCATCGCCAGATGATACCGACCATCTGAAAAGACAAAGGCCTGATCTGCCAAAATCAGCGCATAGCCAGCGGAACCTGTAAAGCCGCTGATCATGGCAAGGCGCTCATCACATGCCCGCACTTCTTCGCCGCCAAACATATCAGCGCGCCACACAATCAGCCCATCCAACCCACGCATCTTTAGATGATCACGTAGATCAGATAATCGTTGCCCCAATTGATCTTTGGTGGTTTGCGCCATCACACCACCACCTTTCGGTTTTGGCGTCGCAACACAAGACAAGACCAGCCATCAATGCGAATTCGCTTGGCAATCACCAGCCCATATTGGCGATAGGCGGCTCTGATTTGGCGTTCTTGTTCCACCAGCAAGCCAGATAAAATCAATAGTCCTGACGGCGCCAAAAAACGCGCAATATCAGGGGCCATTTGCTTTAACGGCCCTGCCAAAATATTGGCAATCAGCAGATCATAAGGTGCGTTACGGCGCATGGATTTATGCGCAAAGCCTTTTGAGGTAACACATCGCATTTTCGCAGGCGCAATGGCATTGAGGCGTCTGTTGGCACTAGCCGTTCTGGTTGCCACAGGGTCAATATCTGATGCCATCATTGAACAAGAAGGCACCGCCTTTAACACAGCCATGGCCAGAATGGCACTGCCAGCGCCTAAATCAAGAACGCTGGCGGGCCGTGTCTTCTTCACCAAGGAATCAATCGCGCGCAAACAGCCTTCGGTTGTCGGATGCGTGCCTGATCCAAAAGCTTCTGCTGCTTCCACATGCAATGATTTCGCGCCAGCTGGCGGCGGGTCTGTGATATGCGCCCCATGAATCCAAAATTGGCCAATATGAAGCGCAGGAAAGGCCGCCCTGTTCTCAGCCAGCCAATCGCGCGTACCAAAGGCGATAATTTCAAATTCAGGTGCCACACCATCAATGGAGGCCCCAGCCAAAGCCGCTTTCACCACCCCTTCATCTGGTTCAAAATCGCAAAATCCTTCAATCACCCAAAAAGGAGCATCAAGATAGGGGCGAGACACAGAGACCACCTGTACATCACATAATTCGGTTAAGGCTGTTTCATAAGGCAAACTTGCCCCTGTGATCTCAAACCGAATGGCCCAACTTTCCCCACTCATGTCAGCTTCCCTTTTTATTGTTGGTCATCATTACTGGTCATCATTACGGGACATTTTTTCAACAAAGCCCGCAACGACCTTTTTGATACCAGCGCGATCAAAAGCAATTTCTAGCTTATCACCTTCAACCGATTTGACATTGCCCATGCCAAATTTCTGATGAAAAACGCGCATCCCTTTTTCAAAGCCAGATTTACCAGATGATGGGACATAACCATCACTGTCTCTTTTTGGTGCAGGACGACTTGATTGGCCAATGCGACCAGCGGCACGTTGCCATCCTGGTCCATAGCCAGCTTGCCCCACACGGCTGTCAGCTTGGCCAACCATCAAAGGCTCAGACCGTCCAATGGACAAGCCTTGTGCCATATCTTCTTTGATATGTTGTTTTGGCAATTCCCCAATAAACCGAGACGGGATACACGCTTGCCATAACCCATGGACACGTCGGTTGGCAGCAAAAGAGATGAACAGATTTTTACGCGCTCTTGTGATGCCGACATATCCCAAACGACGTTCTTCTTCGAGCCCTGCCCCGCCATTTTCATCCATTGATCTTTGTGACGGGAACAAGCCTTCTTCCCACCCTGGCAAGAAAACCGTATCAAATTCTAATCCTTTGGCGGCATGTAAGGTCATCAAAGACACCTCACCATCTTGATTCACATTTTCCGTATCTGTTACCAGCGCGATATGTTCCAAAAACCCTTCAAGGGTATCAAAATCATCCATCGCATTGACAAGTTCTTTTAAATTTTCAAGACGGCCAGGAGAATCAGGGTTTTTATCTGCTTGCCACATGGCGGTATAGCCTGAATCATCCAACACAAAACGTGCCAAATCGCTGGCAGATAATTGCTTGGCTTCTTCGCGCCATGCATCATAGAGATTAAGAAAACCAGAAAGCTGGCGTCTGGCTTGTGGTTTTAATTCATCTGAATCAACCAACGCCCGTGCTGCCGCAAGATAAGGCTGATCTGAGGCTCTGGCATAAGCGAAAATGGATTGTAACGAGGTCGGACCAAGGCCTCTTTTTGGTGTATTGATAATCCTCTCAAACGCCAAATCATCTGATGGCTGGGCAATTAAGCGCAGATAGGCAAGCGCATCACGAATTTCCGCTCTTTCATAAAAGCGGGTGCCAACCACACGATAAGGCAAGCCAATAGCGATAAAGCGTTCTTCAAATTCTCTTGTTTGAAATCCCGCACGCACCAATACCGCAATTTCATTCAACGGGTGGTCCGCTTTTAACAAAAATTCGATTTGGCTAGACAGACTTCTGGCTTCTTCATTGCCGTCCCAATAGCCTGAGATTTGAATTTCATCACCATCATGGTGTGATGTGTATAATTCTTTACCAAGACGTGTTTCATTATGCGCAATCAAAGCAGACGCACATGCCAAAATATGACCTGTGGAACGGTAATTTTCTTCGAGCCGAACCGTAACCGCATCTTCATAATCTTTTTCGAATTTCAGGATATTGCCAACCTCTGCCCCGCGCCAGCCATAGATGGATTGGTCATCATCGCCAACACAGCATAAATGCTTATGCTTGCCAGCAAGCAAACGAAGCCACAGATATTGCGCGATATTGGTATCTTGATATTCGTCAACCATGATATGGGTCAACCGATTATGATATTCTGCCAACACATCAGGATGTTGGGTAAAAATCGTCAATAGATGAAGAAGCAAATCCCCAAAATCAGCTGCATTCAGGCTTTTGAGACGCGCCTGATAGGCTTTATATAATGTGCCAGCCTTGCCATCTGCTAAATCGCCGCTGTCATGAGCCGAAATTTTATCAGCCGTCAGCCCCTTATCTTTCCATTTTGAAATCATGCCAAGCACAGCACGCGGTTGCCAGCGTTTGGGATCCACCGATTCCAATTCCATCACTTGTTTGATCAAGCGCAATTGGTCATCTGTATCAATGATCGTAAAGCTAGAGGTTAGCCCAACCAATTCTGCATGGCGGCGCAACATTCTGGCCGCAACAGAATGAAAAGTGCCAAGCATCACTTGTTCTGCCATGGGACCCACCATCGCCGCCACCCGCTCTTTCATCTCGCGTGCGGCTTTGTTGGTGAATGTCACAGCCAAAATATTCCATGGCATCGCGGTTCTGGTGCTGATTAATTGCGCCACTCTGGCGGTCAATACACGGGTTTTGCCAGTGCCTGCACCAGACAACACCAATAAGGGGCCATTTAAGGTTGTCACCGCCTGAAATTGTGGCTCATTCAACCCTGATAACCATGGCAGGTCAGCTGAGGCCTGTGATGGGACATTTTGATTGCT
>JBMHDH010000069.1:0-14980 GCA_049889495.1 Puniceispirillaceae bacterium (SeqCode)
ATTCATTAGTCATGATTTAGGGGTGGTCCAACATATGTGCGATAGCATCGTGGTGATGTATATGGGCAAAATTGTGGAATATGCGGATCGGTTATCCTTTTTCAAAAACCCACAACATCCCTATAGCCAAGCGCTGTTATCTGCTGTGCCTTCTGTCACTGCCACTAAACAGAAATCAAAGCGCATTATGATAAAAGGTGACAGCCCTGATCCGTTGAATTTACCTGTGGGATGCCGTTTTGCCACCCGTTGCCCTGTTGCGGAAGAGCGGTGCAAGACCGTGGAACCAAAATTGTTACCTGTTACAGATCAGGTGTCTGTGGCGTGCCATCTGCACCATTAAGACAGATAAAAAAGGGAGGTTCCGTCTATGTTGCTGCGCTTATGCTGCCGCGCATAGGTGATGGCAGTGGTCTTAGGTATTTTCGCAAAAGCATTTTGAGTGACAGATATGAAACTTACCTGTCTTGCGTGATGAATTTATGAAACCGATACCAAATGGCACCAGCGAGGCTATTTACCAAAACAGCGCGGGTTGATTGAAACGCCGCCACCATAGCCATGTCCAATTCTAAATAGCGCGCGGTTAGCACCATTTCTGGCAAACCGCCTATCGACAATGCCAATACCATGGTTGGCACATCAATCGGTAATATCTGGCTGATGAAAACCGCCAATAAGGCCACTGTGAGAATAATTGCCAATAACGCAATGGTGCCAACCGCCATTGCCTTTGGCAAATGACGCAAACGTTCTTTTTGGAATTTTGAGCCAAGTGACATACCAACGATGATTTGTGCCACCGCCATCAGTGCTTCTGGAATTTGACCTGTGACCGAGCCGCTTACGGTTAGGAGCGCCACCGCTAGCAAGGAACCCAACAACCATGAGGCTGGTAAATGGACCTTTTTGCCTATCCAGCCACCTGCCAGCGCCACAGCCAACACAATCGCCAAATCAACTGGTGATAAGATCGCATGGCTTGCCAAAAAAACGGACGCATTGGGAAATAGAAAATAAAGGCTAAGCGGTAATATGCCGACAACCAAAGCAACCCTGACGGCATGTAATGTGGCAATGGTGGTGCGATCTGCGCCATGGGGGCCACCAATATTTGCCATCTCAATCACGCCGCCTGGCATTAATGAAAAAAATGCCGTACTAGCTTTCATATTGCCTTTGCGTGCTACCAGCGGCGTGGCGATCAGCGCAAGAACCACCCCTACAAACGCCATCACCGCCATGATAGGAAAATATGTGGCAATTTTGACTGCTACATCAGGGGTGATGGTTAATCCAACCCCTGCGCCAATGACACATAAAGAAGGCCAATAAAGCTGCTTTGGCAATTGCACCATCAGCCCATAAATACTTAACGAGCCAGTGACCACCGCCGCGCCCATCAACCATGCCAATGGCAAGCCAAGATACGACCAGAAAAACCCACCAATAGAAGCAGGCACCAACGTTATCAAAAACCCGCGATATTGGGAAAAAAGCATCATGATTTCGACACCAATTTAAACACGTGCTTTGATAAAAAATTCCCAATCCAAATGGTAAAGAAAATCCGCACCAAATGATGCAACGCCACAACCACAGGATTGAAATTCAAAGATAGCGCAATCAAGCTCATCTCTGCCAAACCGCCAGCGGCAAAGCTGATGAATAACACCTCAAATTCGGCTGGCACGATTTGACGCAAGGCAAAGGCAAACAATACAGCGAGCCCCAGCATAAAGGCACCTGTTGCCAAGCCTATGCGAAGCCCACGCAACAGCATCTTGCCAGACAGGCCTGAAAATTGCGCACCTAAGGACACGCCAATCATATATTGCGCCAAATGATAACACCATGGGGGGATGGCAATGCTAAGAACGCCTGTGACTGACAAGGTTAACGCCAATAATAAAGGGGTCATTAAATGTGCCACTGGAATACGTAATTTACGCCCCCCAAATAACCCAATCATGGCAATCACAATGATTAACCCAAGATCACGCCAATCATAGGCCTCTTCTGTGATGGTCTCACCTGCCATAGAGCCAACCGCATTGCCTTCAATGATAAAGAATAACAGCGGTACTGTGATCACCACTAAAATAATGCGGATAAAATGCTGCATGGTTACAATGCGCACATCAGCCCCTGCTTGTTCAGACAGCGCAATCGAGTCCACAATGCCGCCTGGCAAGCCAGCAAAATAGGCGTCTAATTTTTGATAACCGCCCCAGCGCATCAAAAGAAAATTGCCAGCATGCGCCACAACGATAAACAAAACCATCGCCAGTGCCGACGGCCAAAATTGTGGTAAAAGAGGCAGTAAATCTGGCGAAAAGCGAGACCCAATCATAGTGCCAATCACAGCCATGAAAACAAGCCTGACCCACCGTGAAAGATGGGGCAGACGTTCTTTTTTGCTTTCATAGGCAAGCACAAAGCTAGCAGAGCCCAAAATGCCCCCAAGCAAAAATGGCAGGGGCAATCCGATAAAATAGGCAATAAAGCCACCAGCTAGCCCACAGGAAAAGATAACGATAATTCGACTATCTAACATGGGATATACCGTCCAATACGCTCTTTATTTAGCTTCCTCTTTGCGTGCGCGGAATGACGAGTAGGCACGGAAGATCACCACAGCTGCGCCAATCATCAAAAAGATCGGGGCATAAGAGAACTTCCCACCATATTCAAAGCTGGTAAAGACAAAGAAGCCTTTATCAGAAATGATCATGGATTGACGGAATGCTTCTTCCATACTCGCTGTCAAAACAAAGGCGATAATAAAGGCGGCCGCTGAGAAATTCGTTCGTCGCATCGCATAGCCCACAATCCCAAAGAATAAGGCAAAGGCCACATCCCAGATCGAAGCGCGTGATGAATAACTTGCCGCCAAGGCTGTCATGAAGATAAAGGGATAGAGATACTGCGTTGGCAACATCGAAATCAGCTTGCCAATAAATGGCGCCGCGAAATACCCAATTAAGGCATAGCAAGCAATACCAATCAGACCAGCGGCAAATACCCCAAAGATAAATTCACGCGGACTGATCAATTGGCCCCCCATAAACAAAGGCGGCTCTGTTGCAAAAATAGTGGGCCCAGGTTGCAAGCCATTGACAAGGAACATCCCGATCAAAACAGCCGCAATGGTAGACCCAGGAATCCCCAATGACAAAAGCGGGATCATAGAAGGCCCAGAGACCGCATTATTGGCAGATTCTGGAGCGGCAATCCCTTCAACAATCCCAGTGCCCCATGCTTTTTTATTTTTGGAACGGCGTTTTTCTTCGCCATAGGCCACAAAACAAGCAACCGATGAGCCAAGGCCTGGCATCATACCAATCAGGGAGCCATAAATTGAAGATCGGAACATCAATGGCAAGCATCGTTTAAATTCGGACCATGTGAAATAATGTGAGGTCGGATCAAGCTCTGCTTTTGGCGCATTGTCGATCATTTTGACTTTGGCTGCTTTTTCAGCCTGAATGATCACTTCTGAGATCACAAATACACCGATCAGCAACGGCACCAATGCCATACCGCTTTCCAACTCGTCAATCCCCATGGTCATCTTGAATTGGCCTGTGATGATATCTTCACCAATCAGACCAACCACGGCCCCAAATAAGGTTGAAACAATCCCCTTAACGATGCTGTCACTGACAACAGAGCCAATCACCACAAAGGCCATAAGATAAATAGCAAAATTTTCAGGTGGGCCAAATTGACGCGTGAAAGCGGCAACCGCCACAGCGCCAAAAATCAAGATGATTTCACCAAAATAATCGCCGAAAGCAGATGACACAGTCGCTGTTTTCAACGCCTTGCCAGCCTTGCCTTGCTGAGTCATAGGATAGCCATCTTGCATGGTGGCCGCAGATGCCGCGGTACCTGGGGTGTTAAATAAGATGGCCGCAATTGAACCACCATAACGCCCTGATTTACCAATCACATATAAAAAGGCTAATCCAGCTAGACCGCCAATTTCATCATTATACGCAATCAAAATCGGCAACATCATGGCAATGGCGGCCGCAGCTGTTAGGCCTGGCAACGCCCCAAACACAATACCTACCAATGCCGCAAGTGCCACAAACATCAATGCGAAAGGGTCATTAAACAGGATCACAAATCCGCAAGAAATATCAAAGAATATTGATAAAAATCCAAGAGAATCGAAGACTTCGCGAAGCCCAGCACATTGATTTTGCAGCATCTTACTTGGCTCCTGTAATCCAATTTGTATAAGGGCGCATATCGATGATGGCCCCTTTCGGGTCATTTAATAACATGACCCCCATAAATAACGCTTGAAAGGCAATCGCCAAAATAATGCCGCCAATAATCATGACAGGCCAGTTGCGAACACCGAATGTGTAGAGCATGGCAATAAAGGTAAAAATCAGCGCTGTGAAATAGCCAAAGGCCCAGAAAAGCGCGACAAATAATGTGCCGCAACCAAATACCATAAAGATACGTTTTACATCACTTTCAAGAAAGCCATAGCCTTCTTTCAAATCGCCAGCTCTGCCGCTATAGGCACGAAAGGCAAGCCACATGCCACTGATGGCCAATGACACCGCCAAGAGCATTGGCATAGTTCTAGGGCCAACAGTTTCTCGTGATGTTTCAATGGTGAATGCCTGGAAAATAAAGAAAACACCAACCAGCAGAACAGCGGCACTAACCCCATATTCCACTTTGATTTTATATTTTTGGTAATCCATTTCTGCCCCCAGTGCCGCAAAACAAAATCATCGTATCTTTGCGCGCTTTTATGACAATCATATAAATTTGAATTTTAGATATAAATGAAAAAAGGCGAGCCTGCCATTTCAGGCTCGCCTAAAAAATCTAAGCGAAAATGTTACTGGTTCGCTAGGATCTGAGCCACAACAGGGCCCATCACGTCAAACATCACATCTTGTGCGGCTGTTGCATCAGCTGCGTTTGTGTAGAATGATGCTAGGTCGTTCTTGCCCATGTACTTCTGGTAGCCTGGAATGCCAGCAATCGCTTCAATGGCTGCGCCAACATCAGCTTTCACTTCATCAGATACACCCTTGGCACCGAACAAGCACATTAGACCTGTGAACTCAACACCTTCAGAGCCTTGCTCTGCGAATGTTGGTAGATCAGGAGCCATTGGGTCACGTTGTGCACCAGCAGATGCCAACGCGCGGATATCAGCTTCGAAACCTGGGATTGTGTTCACGCCACCAAATACAGCGTCAACTGACTGTGATACCAATGCAGCACGCGCCTTTGAACCACCTTTGAAAGGTACTTTCTTATGCTTGATGCCGTTTGAATCAAAGAAAACGTGGCCGATTGTGGCGTGCATTGTTGCAGCACCTGATGTGCCCCATGTGATTTCTTCGCCAGATGCTTTTGCATTGTCGATGAATTCCTTCATGGTTTGCGCTGGGTTTGATGAATGCACCTGAAGTGATGTCACTAGCTGTGATGCACAACCTAGGTTTTCAAAATCATCTGGAATGTGGTATGGGCGATCATCGCCTTTTGCCAATTCACCAGCGATAAATGTGCCGATGTTGATCATGTAAAGTGTATGACCATCACGCTCTTCATCAAGAACAGCTGACGCTGCCTTTTGGCCTGACGCACCTGGCAAGTTCACAATGTAGGCTGGCATGCCGTTCATTGATGGCGCTTCATGCATATATGATGCAAAACCACGTGCTGTTGTGTCTGTACCACCACCAGCTGAGAAACCAACCATGATCTTGATTGGCTTTGATGGGTAATCAGCAAGCGCTGCGCCACCAACTAGCAATGTAGATGCTGCGATACCTGCAGCGATTGTCTTTACGAAATTCATATTTTCCTCCCAAATGAATGCCGATACATTAAATCATAATTCAAAATAAACATTTACAACCATTTTGATTATGTCTTTTTGTTTGAAGGCTCCTGCAAATTCGCAGAATCAGACCAAAACGTTAACATGCTGATCTGATTTGTCTAGCGAATAAACAAAAAGAAATCACAAAATTTATTTAATATGGTTCTTTATTGCGTGATGCGAAATCCGATCGCATAATTTGCATAAGAAACCAGCAAAAAATAATAATTAAAAAATAATAATTTTAAGGCAATCACATCCGCAGGAGAGCGCCTATGCCATCTCAAACACCTTTTGAAAATTTGATTGTAATTGATTTCACACATGTGCTTGCTGGCCCTGCTTGCGCTTATTATCTGGGATTGCTTGGCGCAAAAGTCATCAAAGTTGAATCCCGCGAAAAAGGTGATGCCATTCGCCATCGCGGCGGCACAGATGCCAAAGCGGCCCAAAAGGGTATGAGTACATCTTACCTCACGCAAGCAGGCGGCAAACAATCTGTGACACTAGATTTAGAAACATCCGATGGGCTGGCCTGTTTTCATGAGTTGCTGGCACAAGCCGATATTTTGATCGAAAACCATAAACCAGAGACCATGCGTCGCCTGGGTCTGGATGAAGAAAGTCTATGCGCTCACTATCCCGCCTTAATTTATTGCGCTATGACAGGCTATGGCAGAGGTGGCCCACAAGAAAACAGCACCGCTTATGATGTGAATATTCAAGCGGCATGCGGATTGATGGATGCCACTGGCACAAAGGAAAGTGGCCCCATTCGCACAGGCGCCCCCATCTTAGATTATGCCACCGCCCTATCTGCAAGCTTTGCGATCTCAGCCGCGTTATATGAGAGAAGCCAAACAGGCCAAGGCACCTTTGTCGACGTCTCGATGCTTGAAACAGGGCTCGCCTTAATGAGTTCAACCATCACCGATTATTATCAAACAGGCAACGCCCCTCAAAGACGTGGCAATTTGGCCAATAGCCGCTCCCCTGGGGCAGGCAGCTTTGCTTGTCGCGAAGGTATTTTATCTTTGGGTGTCAATGAAGAAGCGCATTTCATAAGCCTTGCCCATGGGTTTGGCAGGCAAGATTGGCTGGCAGATGACAAATTTTCAGATCGACAAAATAGAAAAGAAAATGCTTCTGCTCTTGTTAGTGAGATCGAAGGTGAACTTCGGAAAAAAACAGCCCTTGAATGGGAAGTTTTACTGCAAGAGGCAGGCGTGCCATGCGCCGCGTTACGGAGCTTGCCAGAGGCCTTGGCCTCGCCACAAGTGCATGGCCGCGGTTTTGTGCAAAGCCTGCCTGATGGCACCAAAGTGCCAACCTTGCCCTTTCGCCTAAATGGCGATGGGCCTTTTACCCCCGCTTGTGATGCCCCGTCCCTTGGCCAAGATACGCAAGCTGTCAAAAGTTGGCTGGCAGATCAAAAAGCAAAATCATAAAGGCTGTTTTTTATCACATCCCAAATGATTTTGCCTGCCAAGCAGATCAGCATGATCTGGAAGGCTTTGGCAAAACCTTGATTTGATAGGCCCGTCAGTAATTTTTTGCCAATGATACTGCCAAATATGGCGGCAAGAGACGCACAGATGATCAAAGGCATATAGGGCCAAAAGGAAAAGCCAATAAAGGTAAATCCTGCGACTTTCATGATATTGCCTGCAAATCCAAAAAAACCCAGAGTGGCGACCATCTGTTCTTTTTGAAGCGATTCAAATCGCAATATCGCACCAAGCAACGGCGATAGAACCCCCACCAATATATTACCAATACCAATCACAAACCCGAGCGGGTAATAAACGCCAAGCGGCAAACCAGACTGGCTTTGTTTTTGTGACGGGCGGATGGCAAGAGATGCCAGAACACCGCAGGCAATCACAAGCTGAAGGCCAGTGGCATCAAGATAATCATAAAGCTGAAGCCCCACAAACACCCCAAGAGGCATCGTTGCAACAAAGCGCAAAATCACAGGCCATTTCATATGGTGGCGGAACAAGATTACACGGGTGCTATTTGATACCAATTGAATACAGCCATGCACAGGCACCACAGCGCTGGCAGGCAAGATTAACACCATCACCAACAATAGAGCTGTCCCGCCACCTGCGCCCACAATACTGGTTATGGCAGACGTCAAAAATGCAACCGCTGAGATCCCCAAAATAGCCAAAGAGAGTTCAAATTCCATGACAGGATGTCCTTACCTATTTATGACCGCAAACCGCCGATCTAAGTACTTTTATGCGCTGCCAATATTTGCGGCGATGCGATCTTATCTGAAATTTTCATATCCCAGACTGCAGGTCCTTGTTGCGCCAAAAAACCATTCCAATGATCTGTTAGATTGTCCAAATCTGCCTGATTTTGGATGCGATGCGCTTGCAAGCCAAAACCAGCACCAATTGCCGCAAAATCAGTATCACCAAAGACAGAGCCTTGTTCTGTAAGGCCATCAGCGCGTAATTTATGCACTTCTGATCCATAGGCCCCATCATTCATTACAATGGTTAAAATTTTCATCTGATGACGTTTCATGGTCTCCCATTCTTGGATATGCATCAACGCTGATCCATCACCATCAATTAAAATCACAGGCCGTTCAGGATGCGCCGCCGCAATGCCAAGCGCAAAAGAGGTACCATTACCAATAGCGCCAAATTCACGAATAACGGTAAAATGGCTTTGCGGGTGATAATTCATATGCGCCGCATAATAGGCGCAATGACCAGATGTATTGATGATATGACAATCAGACCCAATCATCTCAGCAAGCTGTTTGACCACCGCCATAGGATGAAGCAAACCATCTGGGGTTTGGTGATCATCTGGCAAGACCAAGGCTTGTTTGGTCATCTCCTTCATATCATCCGTGCGCCAGCCCATTTTGGGTGTTGTATCTAGCTGATCTGGCAAGGCCGCCAGCAAAGCCTGCGCCCCTAGCAGGGCATCTGCTTTTACTTGCAAATCAGATGCTTTACGCCCTTGTACTTTGATTTGAGGATCGCTGTCTAAATGAATGACTTTGGCATCAGGTGTTAATTTACCGCCATTAAATGCATGATAGGCAAGCCGCGCCCCGACCCCAATCACAAGATCGGCTTGCCGATAAATATCTTTTGCTTTTTCAGTGGCAAAGCCGCCCGACACACCAAGATAAAAATCTTCATCTTTGAAATACCCTTTGGCAGGAAGCGTGTTGGCTAGCAACGCACCAGACGCATTGGCAAGCGCCGCACAGGCGGCGCGCGCATCTGCAGATACCGCCCCTAGCCCAGCAAGGATAATCGGCCGTTCTGCTTGTGCCAACCATTGCGCCGCTGTGGCAATCATTTGGGGATCTGGGGTAACAGGCGTATCAGCTGTGATCAGCGCATCTGACAATGGCAACGCCGCACCCTCTTTATCATCATAAGCCATTTGTTGCAGATCAAATGGCACGCCGACCACCACCACATTGCGCTGTTTTTTTGCTGTTGCAAATGCCTGATGCACCCCGGCAATCATCTGGTCTTTATCATGAAGCGCATGATAAATCGCACCGCAGGCCTCAACAAAAGGGGCTTGGTCAATTTTCTGATTATACCATTCTTTAAGCAAAGGTGCCTCGCCTGCAAAAATCACAAGCGGGATGCGGGCACGTGAGGCAATTGGCAAAATCGTCATTAATTGGGTCAGGCCTGGCCCGCAGGTCACAGTTGCAACACCAACACGGCCTGTGGCTCTGGCATAGCTTGTCGCAGCAGCCACTGCGGCATGTTCATGACGGCTATAGATAAAAGACACCCCTTGATCAGCCAAGGCACCTGCAAAATGCATATTGGCATCGCCAAGCAAGGCAAAACAATGATCTGGTTGTTCTTTGTAAAACGCTTCTGCCAATGCCTGATAATATTTCATTACAATGCTTCTCTTTCATTTTGGCCTGATCATGCCCGATCACCATAGCCCGATCACCATAGAATAGGACGATAAAAAAACAAAACCGCGCTGACAAGACAGATCAAGATGAGACCATCAGAATAAGAGGAGGAGTCAAAGCTGTTTGCGGCCCCTCTCAGCTATGCTAGCCTATCATTAGGGTTATAGTACCGCGATAAAAGGATCCCTGCCTTTTTAAAAGCGCCTGATATAAAGGAGTTCTGATATGTTTCACCAAGCCTTGCGCAGCCTGCCTGCTGTCATTTCAAGTCTGTTTCTTTTAACAGCTTGTTTTAGCGCAGAGACAACCATCACATTTCAGTCAGATGAAAATGTGAAAATCAAAACCGCGCTGATTTTGGAGCGAGAATTGGTGGCTTTGGCTGATGCTGATCCTGAATCAGGTGGCTTTTGCCAAGATGAAGGTGAGATCAGAGAAGATGTGGCAAAGGGCATTTCATGCGCCATGGAAGAAAGCATGCCTCTTTCAACAGCATTGCAAGGCAGTCAAACTTTGGCCTTTGGCGGACAAACAGAACAAGCTGGTGCAGAAGGCCAAGATTTAAGTTATAGCCTGACCAAACAAAATGATGGCAGCTATCTAATCCGCTTTGATTTGCAGGCCCTAAAAGATGCCGTCAATGAACAAGCTCTTGGGGATGAGGTGGCAAGTGCGGAAGAATTAGAACAAGTCAAAGCACTGGTCATGGCCTTATTTGCTGATAGTGCCTTTGCGCTTCGCGTCGTTGCCCCAAACATCATCTCAACAAATGGGACAATGCCAGATGGCAACACCGCAGAATTTAGCTTTGCGCTGACCGATATCTTTGATGAATTTGTGGTGCCAGACAGCTTTGATGTGACCTTCCGCCTGTGATCAAGAAGGGGCTGGCGTCTTTCCGCTAATAACAGTGATATCTGGCTAACGACTGGTATGATAAGTGATAAAATACGCCTAAAATTCAAGATGAAGTGTTTTGTTATTTATCATTCGGACCATAATTTCATTCCGACCATAGTAGGCTAGCGTGTCCTCTGTAATTTGCTCGCCAAAATTCATAGCCCCTGAAGCGATGAGTTTATCTTTAACAAACATCCCAAGTGCCTCTCTCGGAGTCGACTGAAAATCTCCACCTATTGTATGTAGAGGTCGAGTATCATTTTTGCCACTATGCTTCCTATTAAAATTACAATCAAAATACATGCCATTATCGGTGTAGGCATTAAAATTTACAGGTTTTGATTTGGTATTTGGCACGAAGTTTGTAAGCGGCGGCTTCCAAAATTTTGCCGGCAACGTTATCTCCACCTCATAAAATGGACGCGGAATATAAAATGGCTTTCCACTGGCTGGGCGCATCAATCGACCTTTGCCGAAGGCAAGGTTAAAACTACTTTTTTCAAGAACCCTGACAGGCAGAGTAAAATCAACTTTTTTTGAAATTACATCTTTAGAAACTGCCGCCATGCCAGCAGGTATCTTAAAATTATTTGCCTTTCCAACTGATGCTGTCCTTGCCTTTCTTTCTGGCAAAATACCAGGAGAGTATTCCTGACTAAACTTGAGAAGCTGGGCAATTAAGTGATCTGCTTGACAAATTATCGCCGAATCCATTGTTAATATGTTGGCCTCTAAATTATTGATATTCCCTTGTTTGGAAAAATTTGAAGAACCGATTAATGCGCTTACTGTCGAACCAGATTGTATTCTATAAATTTTACCGTGATATCGTCTTTCAGTTGCGAAAAAAACGCCAGATTTGTCATCTTTGCAAAACTTCCTGATATCTTCCTGCAAGCTTTCTAGCTCACGCTCCAATATTTCTGGGATCGATTCAAATTTTCCAAGACCGTGTATTAACGTTACTTGGCCATCGTTTTTAACAATATCTATAAATTTAGATCTATATTTTTGGATTTGGGACAATCCAAAATAACCAGATGCAATCGTCACTTTATTTGATTTGCTGAGTAACTTGCTCAAAACCTTATCAACTTCACCAATGTTTAGATTAGAATGCAACATTTTGTATGCCTAAGTGAGCCAATCTTTTAATTTTATGTTTGGTTCAACAAAATTGTATATTCCATCATTAAGTGATGACAATAATGCATTGCAAATTAAACGCATCCCTTCGGGAGGAATTGCCATTCCTATTTGCTTTCTTATACTCTCTTTGCTTCCAGTAAAATGAAACCAGTCTGGAAATGTCTGTAACCTTGCTCGCTCTCGATTTGTCAGTGCTCTTGGCTCATCCCAATGATACATGTGCGTTCCACCACCACCACTGCCAGTCACCGTATATGAAGGTTTTGCTGGATCAATCCTCTTATAGATATGGCTTAACTTAGTTCTCGGGACATTTAGTTTTAAATGTTCTGGAATATTTGCATTCCATGCATTTTCGCCTGGCTTTATATGTCTTAGCCTCTCAACCACTTGTTTTGATTGTTTTGTTAGTTCTTGGTGAGACGCATCAATTGGAATATTTTCTAAAGCTTGCCGCGCGGTTCTAGTAACACCAGTGGGAGCAGGCACCTTAAATTTAATGCCAAGTGATTTCTTTATTCCTACAATGATAATTCTATGGCGAGCTTGTGGTATTCCATATTCCTCAAACCGATATTTATGAGGCGCAATGTCATAGCCAGCATCAATCATTTCAGTGAGAATTTGCGAAAAAGCCTTGCCATCATTTGAACTACTAAGTCCTGATACGTTTTCCGCAATGAACCAATCTGGCTTATCGTCTCTATTCAGAACAGCTATGCCATGTTTGTAGAGAGGGCCATATTTCCCATTTAACCCCTTGGACTCACCAACTAGGCTATAATCATTGCAAGGAAACCCAAAAATTAATCCATCAATTGATGGAAATTGTTTAGCGTTTCTCAAATCGATATTTTCATCGTTTATATCACCATGAATCACAGAAGGTGCTTCATTGAACCCAAAATGGTCACGCTCATATTCGGAAATATTTTTCAAATAGGTCTGGCAACTATCGGAATCGATGTCTGTAGCCCAAACATGTTTCATCCTAAACTCAAACTCATCGTTTGAATATGAACTTTGAGAAGCGCCTATTCCTCCACCCCCAGGACCACAGAATAATTCCCCAACTCTCTGAAACTTTTTTTCCATATTGATCTTTTCTTCATATCGATAGAATAACTAGCAACGCATTCTTTGTTTTAACTTGTTAAAAAATAACCGCCTTTATCCTAACAAGACAAATAAGTGTTTCAATAATTTTATATCATTGTTGCTTCTGCCTAATTGGGTCAAATTTAACTTCGCATTTGCCCCAATCATCCCATTAGGGAATATGATAAAGCAGTGGTAAACCGTATCACTAGATACCAAAGACGATTTGATGCATGACGCGCCCTGGCATAAGGGTGAAAAAGCCTGTCAGAATAAGCGCAAAGCCGTAAAGTGCAATCATCACCTGTTTGTGGCGTTTAATATTGCCAACACGCACAAAATATAGGGCAAGACCAAGTGAAAAAATCGTCCAAATCGACAAGAGATGGATCGGGCTATAGGCACCCCATAGTTGGATTTCGTGAATAAAAAACGATGAGACAGATACAATCAGCATCAACCCTACCCAAAGACGCCCCAATAATTTGTGGATCATCCCGCCTTTTTTCATGGCAAATTGCACGCCACCCAAGATAATAGCAAGCAATGCGGCAATCGCATGGAGGGGGATGGGTTGTGCTTCGGCGAATAATAATGTCATGATGGCGCCAGTCCTGTTACATGAAAATTGCAAAAATTATGAGACAACATACGACATTATACTTGCCGTTATTATTGGCCAAGTCACTTTTTATCTCACTTTTTATCTCACTTTTTATCTCATCGGCTTTTGCAGCAAATGTGACAGTTGAAGTGCGCAATATCGAAAAAAAGGGTGAGATGCATCTGGCGATTTATGATGATGCAGATGTCTTTGAAAATGATAATGGCGAAAAAGGCGGGGCGGCAAAAGGAATCCATGATGGGGTGATCGAAGATGTTGCAACAGGCACCGCAATTTATGAATTTGACTTGCCAGAGGGCACCTATGCGATCGGTATTTTTGTCGATGCCAATTATAATAATGAAATGGACCGCAATTTTTTTGGCGTGCCTAAAGAACAATATGGGTTCAGCAATGATGCCAAAGGCAGCTTTGGCCCGCCCTCTTTCAAAGATGCCTCTTTCACGGTCTCAGGCGATATAAAGCTGATCATCAATCTGTGATGGATGGGGGTGATTTGGAACAGAATGGTTAGCGTTCCTCACCTTTGCCTCATCTCTTTTTATGGTCATAGGATAGTTTTTTCTGTAGTTCTGGATTGAACAACAGATATTCAACCACATCGACCTTACAGTTCAACTCATCAGCTATCTCAGCACAAATTCGGCAATAGGCCGCATAAAGGTCGAAAGTTATATCTTGCGGCAATCCCAACGCCTTTAACGGCTGATCAATCTCTTCAAATTCTTCATAAGTTATGGATTGCAGGCTTTCCAAAACGCGGCGATCAAAAATCAAGCATGGGGCGCCCCTCACATAACATTCTTTAAAGTAAAGTAATTTTGAGGTCTTGCTTATTTTCACACCCTTCACCTTATTCAGAAGCAAAAGGCTACCTCCTGTTAGGCCCTCTCTTTTGACCTCTGACAAGGTTTTTACAAAATGATCTGCGTTTTCGAATAGCAGGCGCATATATCTTTGGCTTTGACCGCCACCTTTTGCGAAACCCCACATCATCGCTAGAATATTTTTCAGATGAGGATCTTGTTCAGCAAAAATATCCCGCCTTGTAATTGTGACATAAGGCGTTGAGGCATAACCCAACTTGTCTTGTATGTGATTGCGAATTTTGGGCCAATCGGCGATGGGAAATTTATCCCATGTATCAAGTTTTGTTTTATCAGTTTGATTGAGAACAAACGCATTTAGGCCATTGGCTAGGGTTTGCCTAATAATAATTTATGTCAATAGTGAATTGTAATAATTTACTCTACCTTCAACTCTCGCTTAGGCCCCTCACCTGTGAGGGGTGATGGTAAGGGGCTTTTATAGATTTGCGGGCCAGCTGATAACAGCGCTTTGCCAGCGTCTGTATCAGTGAATTTTGCGAAATTCTCAACAAACAGACTTGCCAGATCAGTGGCGCGTTCTTGCC
>JBMHDH010000070.1:0-7716 GCA_049889495.1 Puniceispirillaceae bacterium (SeqCode)
GGCGCATCAAAATTCTTGCGCCGTTTGCCTGTTGGTGCCGCCATGATGATGGGCATGACTGGCACGATCATTGGGGCAGGGGATGCGATGGCATGGTCATTGGCAGATGCGCATGTGCCAGCATCAGCGTTTGGTGATCTAAAACAAGCCTTAATTGGCGCAGAAAATGAAGATGATATTGCCGCTTGTCTTGCAAAATTTAAGGCACTGCCGCCTGATCCAGATTTTGCCCTAAAGCAAGATGCCATTGATGCGGTCTTTACCGCAGATAATTTGCGCACCATTTGTGATGCCGCATCACATTATCCTGATGAAAGCTGGCATGATGCCTTAACAAGCCGCTGTCCTACCTCAATAGCGGTCTTTTGGTATTTGATGACAAAGTGCCCAGAACCAGACACAACGGCAGATGCCATTGATACAGATTATTTCCTTGCCGTGCGCTTAACATCACGGCCTGATTTCACCGAAGGTGTGCGTGCGGTATTAATTGATAAGGATAATCAGCCAAACTGGCACCCTGCCACACTGGATGAGGTGGCTGAGGATTTTCTGGAAAGCATCTTTGATTTTACCGCTATGTCCCCCTTGCCAGCATAGCATTTCACCCCTAAAACCATAAAAGCACTGCCCTTATGGTGGATCATCGGTTTATTCGCTATTGATTCATCAATTATTAAGTATTTGCTGATATAAAATCGCCTATTGGTTTCTGGTTTTCTGTTTGTTTCAGTGAACTGTTGGTTTCAATTGATGGGCATTTTATGGCAAATTGAAAAAGAGATAAGACAAAGAGATTAAGATCATGCGCCTTAGCCAGTATTTCCTTCCTGTTCTAAAAGAAAACCCAAAAGAAGCGCAGATCGTATCGCATCGCTTGATGTTGCGTGCTGGTATGATCCAACAATCAAGTGCGGGCATTTATTCTTGGTTGCCGCTTGGCTTGAAAGTGCTTGAAAAAATCGAACAAATTGTGCGTGAAGAGCAAAATAAGGCAGGGGCTTTGGAGATTAAAATGCCAACGATCCAGCCAGCTGAATTATGGCAAGAATCAGGGCGTTATGATGATTATGGTCTGGAAATGTTGCGCATTAAAGACCGTCATGAACGTGATATTCTTTATGGTCCGACCAATGAAGAGCAGGTGACAGATATTTGCCGCACGCATTTGCGCTCTTACAAAGCCTTGCCTGTCAATTTATATCATATTCAATGGAAATTCCGTGATGAGGTGCGGCCACGTTTTGGGGTGATGCGGGGGCGTGAGTTTCTGATGAAAGATGCTTACAGCTTTGATATCAGCCGTGATGCGGCCAAAATCGCCTATAATAAGATGTTTGTCTCTTATTTGAAAACCTTTGCGCGAATGGGGCTGACGGCGATCCCGATGGAAGCTGATACAGGACCCATTGGCGGTGATATGTCTCATGAATTTATCATCCTAGCTGATACAGGCGAATCTGGTGTGTTTTTCCATAAAGATTGGCTCAATACAAATATGGTGGCTGATATTTCTTATGGTGATGATCTGCAGCCTGTGGTGGATCGTTTCACCTCTCTTTATGCCAAAACAGATGAAAAACATGATGATGTCACATGTGACGTGCCTGCTTCAGATTTGCTTGAAAAGCGCGGTATTGAGGTTGGGCATATCTTTTATTTTGGCACCAAATATTCAGAACCAATGGGCGCAACGGTTCAAGGGCCAGATGGCAAGCCACAAGCCCTCCATATGGGCTCTTATGGGATTGGCGTCTCGCGTCTTGTGGGCGGTATTATCGAGGCCAGCCATGATGATAAAGGGATTATCTGGCCAGAAGAGGTGGCTCCGTTTAATTTGGCGATTGTGAATTTAAAGCCTGGTCATGAACAAGCAGACGCTGTGTCAGAGCAATTGTATCAGGAAGCCTTGCAGAATGGGTTTGATGTGTTGCTTGATGACAGCGCTGAATCACCAGGGGCAAAAATGGCAACAATGGATTTGATTGGTGTGCCATGGCAGGTCATTTTGGGCCCGCGTAGCCTTGATAAGGGTGAAGTGGAAGTGAAAAACCGCAAAAGCGGCGAAAGCGTCACAATGTCGCCAGAGTTAGTTGCTAATTTTTTGGCTGAGCAACAAAAGTAAAGATCTAAGATAAGGCCCGCTAGATATGATATTTAACCCTGTCGAAAAAATGATGGCGATGCGCTATATCAGAGCGCGGCGTGCCGAAGGGTTTATATCTGTGATTGCTTGGTTTTCTTTGACAGGCATTACGCTCGGGGTTGCGACTCTGATCATCGTGATGTCTGTGATGAATGGGTTTCGTGCTGAATTGGTGGGCCGTATCCTTGGGCTGAATGGTCATTTTGCCGTCTATTCCAATCAGGAACAGGGCTTGGCTGATTTTGATCAATTGGCATTAAGCCTTGCGGATGTGCCAACGGTTATTGCGGTGACACCGCAAATCGAAGGCCAAACTATGATTTCCTATAATGGCCGCAATTCAGGGGCAGTGGTGCGTGGTGTCAGATGGTCTGATCTGGCGGCGCGCAAACCCTTATGGAATTCCTTAACAGATGAGGATATTAAGCGGTTTCGCGAAGAAGGCGGGGTCTTGATCGGCACAACGATGGCGCGCCGCCTTGGTGTGAGAGTGGGTGACAGCCTGTCTTTATTATCATCAAAAGGTAAGGCAACAGCCTTTGGTTCTGTGCCCGTGCGGCAGACTGTGAAAGTGGCTGGCTTATTTGATGTGGGCATGCATGAATATGATGCCAATTTTTTATTTATGACCCTTGCCCAAGCGCAAGATTTCTTTGTGCTTGACGATAAGGTAACTGGCTTAGAGATTTATTCGTCATCACCGCAAACTGTGCGTGCGATCAGGCAAGATTTGCAAACACGCCTGACGTCTTCTCATCGCCTTTATGATTGGCAAGGGCGCAATGCGTCATTTTTAAATGCGCTTGCCGTGGAACGAAATGTGATGTTCTTGATCTTGACTTTGATCATTTTGGTGGCGGCCTTTAACATTATTTCATCGATGATTATGTTGGTGCGGTCGAAAAACGCAGATATCGCTGTGTTACGTGCCATGGGCGCAGGGCGTGTCACCATTTTAAAGATTTTCTTTATGACAGGCGCATCAATCGGCTTTATTGGCACTTTGACAGGCACCATCTTAGGCGTGGTGTTTTGTTGGCAAATCGACAGCATCAAAGGTTTTATTGAGGGATTGTCTGGTGCTGAATTATTTTCAGCTGAAATTTATTATTTGTCAAAATTACCAGCGAAAATTGAACCTCTTGAGGTGGTCACAGTGATTGTGATGGCTTTGGCTTTGTCCTTTTTAGCGTCAATCTATCCTGCGTGGCGCGCCAGCCGTATCGCGCCAGCTGAGGTGCTTCGTTATGAGTGATTTTGCCCTTGAAATGATTGATGTGCGTCAAAGTTTTCAGCAAGGTGATGTGAAAATTGATGTTCTGAAAGGTGCCAATTTGGTGCTTGAAAAAGGCAAGATGACAGCCTTGATTGGGCCATCTGGTGCTGGCAAATCCACATTATTGAATATTGCTGGTATGTTGGAGAGCGCACAATCAGGCACCATCGCCATTGATGGCGCAGATATCAGCCGCATTAAGGTTGGCAGGAAAGCTGCCTTTCGGCGTGCCCATATTGGTTTTGTTTTTCAAACACATCGCCTTTTGCCTGAATTTACCGCATCAGAAAATATTGCAATTCCGCAAATGTTAAATGGGTTGAATAAATTCGAAGCGCAAAATCGCGCTGCGCAATTATTATCGATGATTGGCCTAGCGGATCGTGCCAATCACCGCCCAGGCCAGCTTTCAGGCGGAGAACAGCAACGCGTTGCCATTGCGCGCGCGGTAGCCAATGCACCATCTATCTTATTGGCTGATGAGCCAACAGGCAATCTTGATCCCCAAACAGGTCAGGCCGTGTTTCAGACCTTGCGTCAAATCATCAAAGGGACAGGTGCTTCTGCCTTGGTTGTCACCCATAATTTGGGCCTAGCCGCTGAAATGGATCACAGCTATAGCCTTGAGGATGGCATTGTCAAAGAGGCGCGCTTGTGATGGCGGGCTCTCATTTTGTCCATCTGCGGAACCATTCAGCGTTTTCCTTATCGCAAAGCACTTTGCATATTGATATATTGGCACAGCTTGCAAGTGCAGATGCGCAACCTGCTTTGGCTATCACAGACAGTTTCAACATGTTTGGGGCGTTGGAATTTTCCAAGAAAATTGCGGGCAAAGGGGTCCAGCCTATCATTGGTGCGGTTGTCACGCTAGAAGATGAACGCGGCACTGGTGAGGTGGTGTTATTGGCACAATCAGAGGCAGGCTATATCAATCTATCTTTTCTGATTTCAGATGCCTTGATGTCAGCCGAAGGGGGCGAGGATGCTAAAATCCCTGTTGCCAAATTGGCAGATCGTCATGACGATTTGATTTTGCTGACAGGGGGCGCTTTATCTGGCTTTATCGCAGGGCCTTGTGCGCATAACCAAGAAAAACTAGCGCAAGAACGCTTGCAATATTTGATGGGCTTTATGAAAGACCGCCTCTATATCGAATTGCAACGCCATGGGCATCCAGAAGAAATGTCAGCCGAGCCCTTATTATTGAAATTGGCAGATGACACAGAATTGCCGCTGGTTGCTACCAATGACAATCACTTTGAAAATGAAGGCATGCAAATACCACAAAATGTATTGACCTGCATTGCCTCATCTTTGCGTATCTCGCAAATGGAACGCCCTGTTCATAATGCTGAATACCGTTATAAAAGCACCGCTGAAATGCTGGCATTATTCGCTGATGTGCCAGAGGCTTTGCAAAATACCACTATTATTGCCAAACGGTGCGCTTATATGGTGAAGACCAGAGCGCCTATTCTGCCAGCTTTTGAATCAGAAGAGGGGCGCAGCACCGAAGAAGAGCTGTCTGCGCAGGCCAAGCAAGGTCTTGCCAACCGATTGGTGGAATTGCAGCAATCTGATTATGGAAAAGAGCTTAGCAAAGAGGATGAGCAAGCCTATCAGGACAGGCTAGCCTTTGAGCTTGGTATTATTAATGAAATGGGGTTTCCAGGCTATTTTCTGATTGTGGCAGATTTCATCAAATGGGCCAAAAATAAGGATATTCCTGTCGGACCTGGGCGGGGATCTGGTGCGGGGTCATTGGTGGCCTATGCGCTTGATATCACCAATTTAGATCCGCTGCGTTGGGGGCTGTTATTTGAACGTTTTTTGAATCCAGAACGTGTTTCAATGCCTGATTTTGATATTGATTTTTGTCAAGATCGGCGTGAAGAAGTCAAATTATATGTGCAAGAAAAATATGGTCATGACAGGGTCGCCCAAATCATCACATTTGGATCGCTTCAAGCAAGGGCGGCTATAAGAGATGTCGGGCGTGTGCTTGAAATGCCCTATGGTCAGGTCGATAAAATTGCCAAATTGGTCCCAAGTAATCCTGCTAACCCTGTAACCATTGCGCAAGCCTTAGAAAGCGAAGAGGAATTGCGCGCCATGAAACGTGGTGATGAGCAGGTGCGCAATCTGATTGATACAGCAATGAAGCTTGAAGGGTTGTATCGCCATGCCTCGACACATGCGGCTGGTTTGGTGATATCAGATCGCCCATTGCCTGAATTGGTGCCTGTCTATCGTGATCCGCGTTCTGATATGCCAGCTACCCAATTTAATATGAAATATGTGGAAATGGCGGGGTTGGTGAAATTTGACTTTTTGGGCCTGAAGACCTTAACCGTCATCCAACGCGCTGTGCAATTATTGGAAAAACGCGGCATTCGCGTTGATATTGATGCCATACCGCTTGATGATGAGGCCACATTCAAATTGTTGGAAGAGGGCGATACCGTTGGGGTGTTCCAGTTGGAATCAAGCGGCATGCGCGATGTCTTGCGTGGCCTGAAGCCCGATAGATTTGAAGATATTATTGCGGTTGTCGCACTTTATCGCCCTGGCCCTATGGATAATATTCCCACTTATATCGCGCGAAAACATGGCCGTGAGGAGGTCAGCTATATGCATCCTAAGCTAGAGCCCATTCTGGCTGAAACATATGGCATTATGATTTATCAAGAACAAGTTCAGCAAGCGGCGCGTGATTTAGCAGGCTATACGCTTGGTGGGGCTGATATTTTGCGCCGTGCTATGGGGAAAAAGATCAAAGCTGAAATGGATGCCCAGCGTGAGAAATTTACCCAAGGGGCTGGATCTGAAAATGAGATTTCTACCAAATTGGCAGGGGATATCTTTGATCAAATTGCGGCATTTGCTGGTTATGGTTTTAACAAATCCCATGCCGCTGCTTATGCGCTTGTGACCTATCAAACAGCGTGGCTAAAGGCGAATTACCCTGTGGAATTTTTCGCAGCTTCGATGGCCTTGGATTCGCATAATACTGAAAAATTGGCAGTTTTCCGTCAAGATTGTCTGCATCGGGGCGTTGAAATTAAAGGGGTTGATATCAATCAATCAGATCCTTCTTTTTCTGTGGAACAAAATGGTGATGCGCTTGCGATCCGTTATGCGCTTGGTGCTGTGCGCAATGTCGGTGCAGAGGCGATGGCAAGTCTTTGTCTGGAACGATCAGAAAATGGTACTTTCACCGATATTGATGATTTTATCAGACGCTTGCCAAAAGAGGGCGGAAATAAGCGGCAATTGGAAAATCTGATTAAGGCAGGTGGGCTTGATTCTGTTCATAAGAACAGGCGACAACTGCTTGAAAATATGGATCAAATTATCTCTCAAGCTGATTTTCACCGACGCGAATCTCAATCATCACAAGTCAGTCTTTTTGGCGGTGGAGAACAAGCCCAGCTTGATAAAATTAAATTACCAATCATGCAAGATTGGAGTGCCAATGACCGCTTGCAATATGAATTTGAGTCACTTGGACTTTACTTATCGGCGCACCCGCTTGATAGCTATTCCAAGCAATTAGAGCGGCTGAAAACCGTGTCGTCTGCGGCATTAGAAGATGTTGTTGTTGCGAAGGGCGCACATCGCGTCAAATTGGCTGGTCAATTAACCGCTATTCAAGAACGGGTATCGGCCAGAGGCAACCGATTTGCGTTTTTGCAATTAACAGATAAGGCAGGCGTTTTTGAAGTCACAGCCTTTAGTGACTTTTTATTGCATTCCAGAGAGATTTTGACCGCTGATACCGCGCTGTTACTACAAGCTGATGCGCGTATTGAAAATGGACAATTGCGGTTGCTTGCGGTGCGCGCAGAACGCCTTGATGATGCCATTGCCGCGCATAATGCAGGTATTGGTTTGACCATCAGCGATGCCACGCCCTTGCCACAAATAAAAGAAATTTTGCGCGAAGATGGTGGGGGCAGGGCACCTGTCAAATTTTATGTGCAAAAGGGCAGCGAAATCATCGAAATCTCTTTGCCGCATCATTTTAAATTATCTGGCAATAGCAGACAAAAGCTGTTGTCTGTACCTGGGATTGATAAAATCACGGAAATATAGCGAAAAAGGGTATATTTTCGCTTGTCAATGCCCCTGTTTTTGGGTAAGTAGACCACAATTCACACATGAGGGTGGTGGTTATCTGGCATACAAATCAGATAATGGCCGTCCGGTGAAAGCCAAATGGTGAAATCATCATTTGTTTTTTTACGCCCCTCATGGAGGTTTAACCGGATAACGGAGATTTTATTATGGC
>JBMHDH010000071.1:0-76817 GCA_049889495.1 Puniceispirillaceae bacterium (SeqCode)
CTGAATTTGTCACAATGAAAACTCCGATTAACGATATGTCTTTGGCAGAAACCCTGATGTTAAGGGCAAACGCCTGTCACGGCCAAAGGCGCGTGTGGTAATTTTTGGGCCAGGGGCAGATTGAAATCTTTTATATTCTGCTCTGAATAATAATTTTGAGACGCGCTCCACCTCTTCACGATCATAACCTTTGGCAATAATATCATCTGGAGATGCCATATCCTCAGTTAAGGCGATCAGGATCGCATCTAACACATCATAAGGCGGCAGGCTGTCTGTATCTTGTTGATCAGGGCGTAATTCAGCCGATGGCGGACGTGTGATGATCCGATTGGGGATCACCTCACCCTCAGGGCCAAGCGCACCGCGTGGCATGTTATGGTTACGCCACTTACATAAATCAAATACCACGGTTTTCCAGACATCTTTTAACGGCGCAAACCCGCCGCACATATCCCCATATAAGGTGGCATAGCCTGCGGCATATTCTGATTTATTACCTGTCGTTAAAATCATATCCCCGAATTTATTGGATAAAGACATCAGCAATAACCCACGCAAACGTGATTGGATATTCTCTTCTGTCACATCACTATCTGTGCCAGCAAAAAGATCTGCCATCATCTCATCAACCGCTGCCATGCCCTTGCCAATGGGCACGCTATCAATACGAACACCAAGACGCCCTGCCATATCATCAGCGTCAAATTTAGAGATATCAGCTGTATAACCAGATGGCAGCATTAAACAACGCACCTTATCAGCCCCCAGCGCATCAACTGCCAAAATTGCCACAAGCGCGGAATCAATGCCGCCTGATAACCCCAATGCCACAGAGGGAAACCCGTTTTTCGTCACATAATCACGCACCCCAAGCATCAAGGCACGATAAATCGCAGATATCCCGTCTTCAGGGGGTGAGATAGGACCTGTTAAGGCAAAATGATCTTGCATGGCTGGCATTTCGCAATGCACCAAAGACACAGCTTCAGCCATAAGCGGTAATTGCGCCGCCAATTGGCCTTTTAAATTAACAGCAAAAGATCCCCCATCAAAGACCAGCTCATCTTGGCCGCCAACCATATTCACATAGATGAAGGGCAGATCTGTTTCAGTCATACGGGCAATCGCATGCGACATGCGGTTATCTGATTTTTTGACGTCAAAAGGAGAGGCATTCAGCGAGATCAATAATTCGGCACCGCTCTCAGCCTGTGCTTCACAGACATCTGGCCACCAAATATCTTCACAAATCGCAAGACCAAGACGAACGCCTCTGACATTCACTGGTCCCCTTAAATCACCTTGCGTGAAATGGCGTTTATCATCAAAGACGCCGTAATTTGGCAAAGCCACCTTGTCACGGCGTGCCAAGACCTCTCCCCGATCAATCACAAAGGCAGAATTATATAGGTTTTTGCCATCCTGAAAAGGCGCACCAATAATCATCGCTGGGCCGCCATCTTGGCTCAAATCTCTTAGATGCGCAATCGCATCAGAAATCGCGCTCATAAAATCAGAACGAAGCACCAAATCATCACACGGATAGCCAGAAAGGAACATTTCAGGCGATACAATCACCTCTGCCCCAAGCGCATGGGCACGTTCACGCGCTTGCACAAATTGTGATAAATTTTGTGCAATATTGCCAACATGCGCATTTAATTGTGCCAAAGCTATGGCCAGTTTTCTTGTCATGATCTGCCTATGCTATCACTAATTGCCAGATACGCTTTGACGAAGCAAAAATTCACGCCCCAATTTCACGCGATCTTGACCATCATATTGGATGATATCTGCGGTGGCATAAGTTTCTGTCCATTTTTCTGGCAAATAAGACCCCGTGCCAATCATATCAACTGGGGCTTTTGCCAGCGCGAAAACACGGCATTTATCAGGCCCAAACCCGCTTGATGCCACAATTTTCACAGCCTCAAACCCATTTTTATCAAGCACTTCACGTAAATGCCAAACAGACGCCGCGCTCACCCCTGTACCCATCAAATGTTTTAATTCAACATCAGAACGATAGCCGCGAATGGCCTCTGGCACATGACGATCTAGCACCGCATAACTTTCTTGCGTATCAAGACCTTGGGCGAACCGCCCCCCATGTGTATCAAGGCGAATAGCCAATTTCCCTGATTTTGCCAAATCTGAAAAATGATGTGCCACTTCTAATGCGTCGTCAATTTCCTTGCCAAAATAATCAACCAGTACTGTTAAAGGCTTATCAGGAAAAGAGCTGTGGAACATCTTGGCCGCCGCCAATGTCCCACCCGCATAGCCAATCAGCGCATGCGGCATGGTCCCCATCCCCGCATCATTGCCAAAAAAATGTGCTGTGGCATCAGTGGCACAACCAATAAAGCCTGTGGCACCTGTTTTGGCTTGCGCTTTCGCTGACCCAACAGATGCACCATAAGCCATTAAATCCGCCATATCAGACCCTGCGCAATGACGCGCATCCATTGCCAAAAAGGCAACATCTGGCAATTCAACGCACATCTGATACGCATTATAGGCCGCCACACAAGCCGCACCCAATCTTTGCAAAAAGATGGTTTCCAAATCGACGAGTGCTGAAAATTTACCCGTAATCAGGAATAAGGGCTCACCTGCCCCAACCCAAGCGCCTTCTTTATGAAGCCATTCAATTTCGAACGCCTCACCACGCGCTTCTCCCATTGCCAACAGCCAATCAATCGCCAGCTTTGGCGCTAGAGTCACAGGCCGCCTCATAAAAATGGCATAGGTCACTGTGACATCCCCATTGGCTGTCACAATTTTCTTTGTCAGGTTAAAATAACTGTCCGTCAACGCTGATTGCGCCTCTACGGATGGCCCCTTTGGGCCTTTCATTCCTGTCATAATGCGGCTTTCACCCTAGCCAGCCATTTGCATTTGCCGGCTTTTATCGCGACGCTTTTTCATCAAATCAGCAATCAAAAAAGACAATTCCAGCGACTGCACAGCGTTTAGGCGCGGATCACAATGCGTATGATAACGGTCCCCTAGACGTGCTTCTGTCACCTCGACAAACCCGCCCAAACATTCTGTAACATTCTGGCCAGTCATTTCGAAATGCACACCACCAGGATAGGTGCCATGCGCATCATGCACTTCAAAAAAGCCCGCGACTTCACGCATAACATCATCCACACGGCGTGTTTTATACCCTGTTGAGGCTTTGACGGTATTGCCATGCATGGGATCTGAACACCAAACGACATTCTTGCCTGCTGATTTCACAGCCGCCACAAGAGGCGGCAGCTTGTCAAGCACCTGATCAGCCCCCATGCGCGCAATCAAAGTCAAACGGCCAGGAATATTCTCAGGGTTCAGCTTGTCAATCAGGCGCAACAGATCATCTGTTTCCATGGTTGGGCCACATTTCAAGCCAATCGGATTGTTAATGCCGCTCATATATTCAACATGCGCGCCGTCAAGCTGTCTTGTTCTGTCACCAATCCACACCATATGGGCCGAGGTGGTAAACCAGCCCTGCTCATCGGTGATGGTATCTTGGCGGGTTAAGCTTTCTTCATAATTCAGCAATAAAGCTTCATGGCTGGTATAGAAATCTGTTTCTGCCATGGCCTTTGATGTTTGCGAATTAATCCCGCACGCTTCCATAAAGCGCAACGCATCGTCAATACGCTCTGCCAAAGCGGCATAACGTTCCGCTTGCTTGGTATCAGTGATATAATCAGTTGTCCATTTATGGACTTGATGCAAATCGGCCATCCCGCCACTGGCAAAGGCGCGCAACAAATTCAATGTTGACGCTGATTGCTCATACACTTGCAACAGGCGTTTTGGATCTGGAATACGGCTGTCTTTATCGAACTCAATCCCATTCACCATATCACCGCGATAAGATGGCAATTCAATCCCGCCTACAACTTCGGTTGCGGCAGAGCGTGGCTTTGCGAATTGCCCAGCCATACGGCCAATTTTCACCACTGGCAAAGACGCACCGAATGTCAAAACAACAGCCATCTGCAAAAAGACGCGGAAGCTATCACGAATGTTATTAGCTGAAAATTCTTGGAATGATTCTGCGCAATCGCCGCCTTGCAACAAAAAGGCTTCACCTTGAGCAACCTTGCCAAGCGCGGTGCGCAAATTCTGGACCTCACCAGCAAATACCAATGGCGGCTTTTGGGCCAAGCTTTGTTCAACGGACGTGACTTCTGCGGCATCAGGATAATCTGGCACCTGCAAAATCGGGTATTGTCTCCAGCTTGTTGGTTCCCAGCTCATATTACAGCCCTCTTTTGAGTAAAATTACATATCATTAACTGTGGCTTTGGATTATATCTGGAATATTTCCAAATATAAAGGAAAAACAGCCCATTATGATGAGGCGCGTGGGGTGCGCATTGTGACAAATTCTTCAGCGGCAGTTGGATGAATGCCAACAGTCGCGTCAAAATCAGCTTTGGTTGCCCCCATCTTTACCGCAATCGCAATGCCTTGCATGATTTCCGCGGCATCTGGACCCACCATATGAACCCCTAACACCTTATCTGTTTCTGCCGAGATAATCAGCTTCATATAGCTTTGCTCTTGCCTGCCAGACAGCGTGTTGCGCATGGCCCGAAAACGGCTTTCATAAATGGTGATATCGCCTTGCTTTTCAGCCTCTGCCTCAGTGACGCCAACAGATGCAATTTGCGGCGTACAGAACACAGCTGATGCAATCGCATCATGGCTAAAGATACGTGGTTTATTGCCAAAAAGGCTATCTGCTAGCGCATGACCTTCCCCAATGGCAACAGGCGTTAAATTCACCCTGTCTGTGGCATCGCCAACCGCATAAATGGAATCAAGCGAACTTTTGGATGACGCATCCACTTTGATCGCACCATTTGCGGCCATTTCCACCCCTAACTCAGCCAAACCCAATTTCGCGGTCTTCGGCTTACGGCCTGTTGCCCCCATAATTTCATCAACTGCCAAGATCTGGCCATCAGATAAATGAACCTGTTTTCGAACGCCATCAGATGTGACTTTGCTGATTTCTGTTTTGGGATAAAGATGAATGCCTCTGGCCGCAAGGGCACTTGTCACATGATTGCGCACATCCTCATCAAATCCGCGCAAAGGCAGATCAGCGCGATAAATCAAATGCACGTCACTGCCAAGCGCATTAAGCAAGCTGGCAAATTCAAGCGCGATATAACCTGCCCCTTGCACAACAATGCTGTTTGGACGATCGGGCAAATCCAACACCTCATTTGAGGTAATGGCCAGCTCTTGTAAACCTTCAATCTCTGGCAAATGCGGCCAACCGCCCACAGCGATTAAAATACGCTCGCTTGTATAGATTTTATCTCCCACAGCCACCTGATTTGGCCCTGCAAGCGTGCCTGTGCCCTCAATCAGATCTGCGCCCGCATTGGCAAGCAAATTGCGGTAAATCCCCTCTAGCCTATCAATTTCAGCATCTTTTGCTGCGATTAATTTTGACCAATCATGACTGGCCCCCTCAACCGTCCAGCCAAAGCCTGCGGCATCTTCAAATTCAGAGGCAAAAGCAGCGCCATAAACCAATAATTTTTTGGGCACACAGCCTCTGATCACACAAGTGCCACCAGGGCGTGATTCTTCGATCACAGCCACCTTTGCGCCATAGGATGCTGAGATACGCGCCGCACGCACCCCACCAGAACCAGCACCAATGACAATCAAGTCATAATCATATTCGTGCTTGCCATAAGCGTGATTTTTGGAATGTTGCGCCATGATATCTTAACCTTAAGCTGCTCATTTAGGGATAGATAAGATGTAAGGATGACAAACAAAATTGTCGAGCGAAATTGTCGGGCGTTTTTTTTGATTTTTCTCAAAGTGACGCCCTTACAAGACAAGTTTAAAGTTCTAATTGCCGCCTATCACTGACAGGCATAAGCGCATCTTCAAAACATCCTGTTTGCCTGATCCACAACACAATTATGCAAAAATTTTTCAAATAGTCGTGAAGGGTCTGTGTTGTCATGTCTGATAATTCAAGAAAATGAAATATGGTAACGGATGCCAAACCAGATGAAACAGACACATCATTCACACAACAAGCATGGCTATCTTCGAGCAACAGAACTGATAGAAAATTCGCCGATAAGGCCGCCCCACTATCTCTTGCATAGCTGGCATTCACCAGAAAACGGCTGGGATGCACATTTTTTTCAATTTTGACAATCACATCATCTTCTTTGTTGTGATAAATCCAAATATGCGGAGAATGAAATTGCAATTTTTGGGCTGGCAATTGCGCGGCAAGATTTTTAAAAAGTGAAGTCATGGGTCAGGCACATCTTTTTTAAGGTTGGAGACAGGCGTTAAATTTAGCGAAGTACCAAAGATGCGCCTTGCTTGTGTCTTTTCCAAGTTATGCAGGTGCAGAGCCCTTTATTCTATCAGACACACAGGCTATAATACGGGATGATAGGGACGTGATGCTTTTAACAGCGCGATCTTGTCGAGATGCATAATCACAGCCATCAAGGGTAAATCAGATGGCGTATATACTATCGCTTTTTTAGTGGTTTATTGGGCTAGCCAAAGGAATTTTCATGACTGATATCTTCATTCTTTCTGCAAGACGCAGTGCCATTGGCACATTTGGCGGCACATTGGCCAACCTCAAAGCAAGCGATTTGTTGACCCATGTCATGAAACAAGCCATCTCTGATAGCGGAATTGACACTCAGAAACTGGGGCAATCCACGCTTGGCAATGTGATCCACACCGCCTCACAAGACCCCTATCTAGCGCGGCTATGTGCCATTGAGGCTGGCCTGTCTCATCACAGCACAGCGATTGCGGTGAACCGTCTTTGCGGCTCTGGCATGCAGGCTATCATCCAAACCGCCATGGCCATTCAGCTAGATGACATATCAGCAGGCATCGCCAGCGGTGTCGAGATGATGAGCCAAGCACCGCATATCGCGCCTGATATGCGTTTTGGCAAAAAAATGGGAAACAGCACATTTGTTGATATGTTACTGGCCCCTTTAACAGACCCGTTTGGCCATGGTCATATGGGCATCACAGCTGAAAATGTGGCAATAAAATATGGTATCAGCCGCGAACAACAAGACCAATTTGCCGTTGAATCTCACCGCAGAGCCACACAAGCCATCGCCTCAGGCTATTTCACAGATCAAATTGTGCCAATTGAGGTCAAAATAGGACGCAAAATGCATCACTTTGATACAGATGAGCATGTGCGATGTGACGCCACACTAGACGGCATGGCAAAATTACGCCCAGTCTTTAAAGAGGATGGCAGTGTCACCGCAGGCAATGCCTCAGGCATTAATGATGGTGCAGCAGCCCTCATTCTGGCCAATGAAGATGTGGCACAGCATCATCAACCGCTGGCACGGCTTGTCTCTTATGGCCATGCAGGGCTCGATCCAGCGATCATGGGTATGGGGCCTGTGGGTGCCAGCCGCCAAGCTCTGGCACGCGCTGGCCTACAAATCTCTGATATAGACGTGATTGAAAGCAATGAAGCCTTTGCCGCACAAGCTTGCGCTGTCTCGCAAGAGCTGGGTTTTGATCCTGAAAAGGTTAATCCCAATGGCGGGGCTGTGGCCCTTGGTCATCCTGTTGGCGCAACAGGCGCAATCATCACGACCAAATTGATTTATGAATTAAAACGCCGCGGCGGACGTTATGGCCTTGCCACCATGTGTATTGGGGGCGGTCAAGGCGTTGCGGTGGTTATCGAAGCCTTATAAGCGGGATGCCTCTCGATGATTGGCCTCACGATGATTGAGGAGGCACCATGCTCTTCTATCCTAACCTTACTTCATAGCCTGTTTGATCACAGCGTGGACGGCGCTGGAATTGGCAAAGATTTTGCGTGATTTCTTTAACAAGGGCAGATGCGCACCAAGCGCTTGAGATTCAGCCGCCGCGATCTGCTGGGGATCTTCATGAGATTCGATCTTTTGCGGTGTGCAATAAATCATGTGATAGGTATGATTGGCTTGCACCTTATCAGCTTTTGTTTTGAAACCAGCCTTGCTTCCCACAGGCCATTTTTCACGAAGCAACAACATCAAAAGATAATTGGCTTCAGACTCAAACAAGCTTTGCGCATGTTCATCAGCCAACAATAAATCAAGGGCTGTTTGCTCCATCTTGTCATTCAGCTCTTTATTATCCATCCATTCAGCGGCTCTGTCACCATCGAGCCAATGTGCCAGCCAATTGGCTTGATCCTGTTGATCCCACTCTGCTGGATGACCTGCTTTTTTATGCGCATCCAAACGCGCCTCGCTAACGGCCACCTCAAGGATGTCTGATTCACCCATAACTCTGAAAACAAAATTCTTTGCCATGATATATCCTTTACCTGTACAAGTCCCTTAATTTGCCTAACCATAATCACAACTGGCCATAATCACGAATGCGATGCATCTTCTTGCGCTATTCATAGCTAGGCAAAGATGATGGCGCAACCATCAGAGGTGATTTTCTTGGTTAAAAGCCGTTCTAGGGGCACAGTCTCACTGCCCACGCTTTTGAAATTCGCGGATAACAATCACAAATGATGATGAGACGATCAAAAATGCCCCGATATAATGTGCTGTTGTGGGCACTTCGCCAAAGGCAAGAAACCCGAGCAAAGCAGCCAAGGGCACTTGCAAATAACGGGTGGTCGCAACCACAACCGCATCAATATATAGATAAGATGATGTAAAGCAAATCTGCAGAAAACTGCCAAATACACCTAGTACAATCAAATACCACATAATCCGCGCATCAAATATCTGCCAGAAAGATGGGACAATCATCAAGACGGCTGATATCACAAGAAATCCTGCAAAATTATACCAGCTGGCAACACTGGCAGGCGCATCACTTTTGCCCAATCGACGCAAGGCCAATTGCAAGCCTGCCCCTGAAACGGACGCGCAAATGGCAAATAAAATCGCAGCGTCAAATTGGCTTGTAAAGGCATCAGAGATGATAAATACCCCAGCCAACCCAAAAATCACAGCTGACCATCGATAAACACCAACACGTTCTGATAAAATAAGCGGTGATAACATCGCGATATAGATCACAGAACTATGCATCACAGATGTTGCCAAACCAAGCGGCAAATTGCGCACTGATAAGAACCAGAACAAAATGCCACCCATGCCAAAAATAACACGCAATAACAGCGTCTTTTTCGCATGGATAACATAAAATTCACGCCCTTTTGTCCAATAGGCCACAAGAAACAAAATCGGCAGTGAAAATAAAAAGCGATACCACAAAGTCATCACGATATTCACATCATCTGCGATGATCTTTACAATCACACCCGTCCCAATCCCGAAAGCAATCCCGAGCATAGATAAGATCGTACCAATGAGTATGGGTGGCATAAAAATCTGCCTTTCACTAAAAGCAAAAGAGGCGCATCTATGGTGATAGGCGCTTGGGAAACCAACTGTGAGATGCGCTGTAAGGAAAGCGTTAAATCACAGACCTTCTCTTTTATAAAAAAAATGTTAACAAGGGAATATAAACCTATGAAATTCGTGAAATCCGCCAAGATATCGTCTTTGGCATCAGTGTTTCTGGCCAGTTTTTTGACCATTGGTCTTTCGGTTCCACTTGCCACAATGGCACAGGCTGACATTATCCAAGAACGCAAAGCCAATTTCAAGCAAAGCGCTGGTGCCTTGCGTGCCATGCGCACTCACATGTCGCAAGGTGATTATGCCGCCATTGCCAAAAGCGCGGATGCGATCGCCGCATGGGCCGAAAAAATGCCGTCTTATTTCCCAGCAGATAGTCAGACGGGCGACACAAATGCCAGACCAGAGATTTGGCAGAAATTTGACCAATTCACAGGCTTGGCAAATGCCCATCACAAAGCGGCCTTAACCTTATCAGCCGCGGCCAAACAAGAAGATCCCATGGCGGTTCAAAATGCCATGCAAAATTTGGGCCAAACCTGCGGGGCATGCCATTCCCAATTCAAAAAATAGGCCTAACTTAAAAATAAGAGGGGCGCAATAAAATCGCCCATTGCGCCAGAGCCACCAGCGCAATCATCAATGCCACGCCAAAAAGGGTGCGTTGATGGGAAATCTCGCCTCCCTTATTTTTGGCGTCCTTAACTTTTGCTTCTTGGCCTGTTGCTTCTTGGCCTGTTGCTTCTTGGCGTTTGCCAGTGACCATGGCACGCACCAAATTCTTACGCAATCGCACCCCATAATAAGCCAAAGCCCCAAGGTGCAAGGCGATGATCAAGAATAACAGCTTTTCGCCAAAATGATGGACATCACCTGCCAGCCCTGCCCAATCAGGCATCAAATGATAAAACGGCCCATCAAATAAGATATCATCTGTGGAAAAGGCACCTGTTAGAGCCATCATCAACGGGATCAGCAACAAGGCCATTGTCGCATAACCACCAAGCGGGCTATGGCCAGCCTTATCATCTGTTTGTTTGCGCCATAAGGCCTGCAAAGTTGCCAGCACTGCCTTTGGTCCTGTTAAAAATTCTGAAAATCGCGCTGTGGGTGAACCAATAAACCCCCAGATAATCCGAAAGACAACCAACGCCATAATGGCCATGCCAAACCGTTCATGAACCGCCCAGATTTGCGCTTTGCCAGAGGCAATCGCCCCAATCACACAAATCATAAAAGCCCAATGAAATAGCCGCAGAGGCAGATCCCACACAATCATGATATCATCTTTCATTAAAATGCCGCATCTCTTATCCTAAGATAAAATCTTGCAAAAAGAGGTGAATAGAGGTGAAGATAACAGATATTACAAATGACCAAAAGCCTTATCGCTGTCTTTATCGCTGTCTCATCATGCTTGGCATGCATTGAACTTATTCAAGGAAAACATCCATTTCACAGACCAGCATCTTACAACAAGCGATAGACGCTCTAGCCGCTCGTGACGGTGCGATTGCTGGGGCGGTTGCCAAATATGGCTATCCAAATGATCGTTCTATGCCAGAAGGCTATGAAAGCCTTGCCAAAATCATTGTGGGCCAGCAAATCTCGCGCCAAGCGGCAAGCGCTATTTGGCAAAGGCTTGAGGCCCACAGCTTGACCAGTGCCCATGCCTTTGCAAGCACCGACCTCATTGATCTTCAAAAAGCAGGCTTGTCCAAGCAAAAAGCGCATTATTTGGCCAATGCCGCCAAAGCGCATTTAGACGGCCAGCTTGATTTTACCGAACTTCACGCTTTATCTGGTGAGGCCGTAAGAGACAAGCTGACCTCATTAAAAGGGATTGGCAATTGGACAGCCGATAATTACCGCCTCTTTGCGCTAAAAGATATGGATGCTTGGCCAGGGGGGGATTTGGCTTTGCAAGAAGCGATGCGCCGTCTTTATAATCTGCAAAGCCGCCCAACCAACAGCGAAATGAATGAGCTGGCCCAACATTGGCACCCTTGGCGTGGGGCTGGCGCGTTATTTTTGTGGCATCTTTACGCGATTGAAGTGCGCCAAGCGACCCCGTCAGATGTCTAAGATAATCTTAAAATAATTCAGCCTGTGCTGGTTCATCATGCCTAGGTGCATCATCAGGGCCCTTAGGATCCCTTTTATAATCAGCGGATTTTGACGCTTTATCTTGCCCTTTTCCTGTCTCTTCTGGCACATAAGGCGCGGTCAGCCCTGCGTGATCATGACGCACATTCCCAACATCTGGCGCGACCTGATACGCATTGAAATAGCGGCTATTGATCGGCCCCATCGCTTGCGCGGCTTGTTCGGTATTGCCATGCAACCACACAGGCCATTGGCTTGCCTCTAGCACCAACGGGGTGCGGTGATGAATAGCGGCAAGTGAGCCTGTGGCCGCACTTGTGACAATCACAAAATGCAAGGTCTTTTGCCGCAAAAATGACAGACCCGCAAATCCCATCACACGGCCATCTGCCAATTGAATATGATACGGGGTTTTGGGCGCCCTCCATTCATACCACCCGCTTGCCACAATCAAACACCGATGCGCCATAAAGGCATCACGAAAGGTTGGCTTTTCGGTAATGGTTTCCGATCTGGCATTAATCAGGCTTTTATTTGCCACAACGCCATCTAGGCCAAATTTTGCCTGCACAAGCTCGTCTGTCATACCATTTGCCACAATAATTGGGGATAATTGGCTTGGCGCGACATTCCACCTTGGTTGCAAATTGCTTTGCACAGAAACGCCAAAACGGCTCATTAATTCATGCGGTGTTGCAGTAACTGTAAAACGTCCACACATTTTGCTATAATTTTCCTGAATGACAGCTTTGTGGTGATAAGGTATGACAACCGCCATAGACCGTCACCTGTAACAGAGATATGATAGGCTGATGACAGTTTCAAATCAAACATTACAAGATGCCGCCACTGCCTTACAAGATGGCAAATTGGTCAGCTTCCCAACAGAGACCGTCTACGGCCTTGGGGCAGATGCCACCAATGATCAGGCAGTTGCCCGCATTTATAATGCCAAATCACGGCCCGCATTCAACCCCTTGATTGTGCATCTTCACGATGTGGCACAAGCTGAAAAGTTTGTCACCATTGATGATCATTTCCGCGCGCTTGCCGATGCCTTCTGGCCAGGGCCATTGACCATTATTGCCCCTTTGAAAGAGGGGGCTGAAAAACAGAATGCTGGTATATCAAAATTGGTGACAGCGGGCCTGCCCACCCTTGCGCTTCGTGTCCCAGCGCAAGAAACAGCACGGGCCCTGATCGCTACGGCTGATCGTCCCATTGCGGCACCATCTGCCAATAAATCTGGCAAGATCAGCCCCACAACAGCCGCTCATGTGGCCGCAGATCTTTTCGATGACTGCGCCTATATTCTGGATGATGGCCCCTGCCAAGCTGGCCTTGAATCAACCATCATCCAAGCAGATGATACGGGCTGGCGCATCCTTCGCCCTGGCCCCATCACCGCAGAGATGATCACAGATCGTCTGCCACATTTGCCACAGCGAGATCACCTCACCCCTCCGATTATCAATGATAAGACGCCAAATGCCCCAGGCCAATTGACAAGCCACTATGCGCCAAATAAGCCTGTGCGTTTGAATGTCACATCAAAGACAGAAAATGCCATCCATATTGGCTTTGGCCCTAATGAAGATGAGGCAGATTTCAATTTATCAACAACAGGCGATTTGACAGAAGCCGCGGCCAATCTATTTGCTATTTTGCATCTAGCTGATGGCTGTGACGGCGAAATCATTACCCTGTCACCTTTGCCGCAAACAGGCATTGGCGTTGCCATTAGCGACCGATTATCGCGTGCCGCAGCTGATCGATAGCCACATGCCTCACCTGAACCCGACATTATGTAAAAGGCCTTATTATGATTAACCCGTCTGTGTTAACAAAGCTGATCACATTGCTTGGTGACAAGAATATCATCACAGATAAAAATGATATGGCACCTTATGTGAATGATTGGCGCGGTCATTATCAGGCTGAGGCGGCGGCCGTGCTATTGCCACCAACAACCGAGATGGTCTCACAGATCATGGCATTGGCTGATCAAGACAATCTTCATATCGTGCCACAAGGCGGCAATACAGGCCTTGTGGGCGGCGGCATTCCTGATAACTCGGGCGGAATGGTTATCCTATCTTTGGCGCGTATGACCAAGATCAGAAACCTGTCTTGTGATAACGCCACGATGGAAGTCGAAGCAGGATGCATCTTGGAAAACATCCATAATGAGGCCGCCAAATATGATTTGTATTTCCCGTTAAATCTAGCTGCGAAGGGCAGTTGCACCATTGGCGGCAATTTATCCACCAATGCGGGCGGCATTAATGTTTTGCGTTATGGCAACACAAGAGATTTATGCCTGGGTCTTGAAGTCGTTTTGATGGGCGGCAAGGTGATGAATTTGCTGACTCCCTTGCGCAAAGACAATACAGGCTATGACCTCAAACAATTATTTATTGGGGCAGAAGGCACCTTAGGCATTATCACAGCAGCATCTTTAAAATTATTCCCCCTGCCAAAAGCAAGAGCCACAGCCCTAGCCAAAATAGCCAGCCCGCAAGCAGGCGTGAAATTGCTATCGGCCTTAAAACAAGCCACAGGAGATTTAATCGAAGCCTTCGAGATCATGCCACATGATATTTTTGCTGTGGTTGAAAAACAATTCCCTGCTATGGCATGTCCGATCAAACCCATCCCTGATTTTGCGATCTTGATGGAAATCGCATCCTCAGATGAAGATTTGGCCAAAATGGCTGATGATGGGGCGGTGCCAATCATTCAAAAGCTTGGAAATTTTCTGAGCGATGCCTTTGAAAAACAGATGATCAGTGATGCGGTGATTGCCCAAAATGACAGCCAAAGACAAGCCATGTGGGATATTCGCGAACATGCTCCAGAATCAACCAAACGCGAATCCACCCCTGTGAACACAGATGTCAGCGTCCCCTTATCAGAAATTGGCAGATTTTATCAAACAGCTTGTGATAATGTGCGCGCCATTGACCCTGATATTCGCATTTGCGGCTATGGTCATTTGGGGGATGGTAACATCCATTTCAATTTGGTCGAAAGAGTGGGCGGCGACCCCGCATGGTCTCAAAAAAGAGCGGCGCTTTTTGACGCAATTTATCAGGCTTTATATGACTGCCAAGGGTCAATCAGTGCAGAACATGGCATTGGGGTGATGAAGGCAGAACAGCTCAAGCTTGTGAAAGATCCCGTGGCGTTGGAGGTCATGCATCAGATTAAAAAAACACTTGATCCAAAAGGTTTATTGAACCCTGGTAAGATATTCACATGATATCCCTTTACCCCTCTTTCGAGAGATCACAATGAAAACAGCTTATATTCCAAAGATCCTATCATTCTGGTTTGAAGAGATCAGCCCAAAAAGCTGGTTTAAAAAAGACCCTGATTTTGACGCAAAATGCCAATCAGAATTTGGTGATATGGTGGCACATGCGCTTGGTGGGCGGCTTGATAGCTGGGCCGCCGACAAAGATGGCATGCTGGCCTTAATCTTGTTGCTAGATCAAATGACGCGCAACATTCACCGCGACACTCCGCTTGCCTTTGCTGGTGATGAGATGGCGGTGGCTTTTTCATTACGCGCCATTCATGACGGCTATTTAAGTGATGAGACAACCCCGCATAATCTATTTTATCTGATACCATTGATGCATAGCGAAGATTTAGCTCTGCATCATAAAGCGGCGCCTTATTTTGCCGCACATACAGGCGAGATGAGTGTGGAGTCTCTTCGCCAACATACGGCTATTATCGAGCGGTTTGGCCGCTATCCGCATCGCAATGCGATCTTAGGTCGCCCCTCTACCGAAGAAGAGGTGCAATTTTTAACGCAACCAGGATCTTCTTTCTGAAATCATGGCAGGCGAAAGCGTGGCCTAAATCTGATAAATCGTAGCAAAGACCTGATCAGCCGAAAGCTGGCTCAAATCATCTGATGCGATATAATGCGCATTCGATCCTGTTGGCGCAGACATTGCAGGGTTGGTATCAGGCCCCATAATCATATAGGTGAATGCCCCTGTTTTAGCGGCCAAAAAGACAGGTCCACTATCATTTCCCACACAAAGATCTGCTGACGCACATAAGGCCGCAAGCTCTGCTAAATTGGTCTTCTGGCACAGATTAACAACATCGGGACAGGCCGCATTAATCGCATCACAAGCTTGCTGATCAACCTTTGTGCCAATTAAAACAGGCGTCATGCCCCTCTGCCATAACAAGCCTGCCAAATCCCCATAACCTGCCCATCTTTTGGATGGTTTGGCTGGCGAACATCCTGGCATTAACACAGCATAAGATCCTGAAATATCTGGCTTCTCTGCTTGTAAGAAAGATAAATCAGCCATCCGATCAGCCCCGCCTAACGCCCTTACAGGATAGAGCATACGATTTCGGTTATTGGTTTCGGTAAAGTCAGGATAAGGATCAGAACATCCCTCGGCCGTGCCAAACCAACGATAATGATCTTTGGCCAAATACTTATGATAGCGCGCGGTTCGTTTTGAGCATTGCATATCAATCACAAGATCAAAATCACGGGAAAACAGATCTCTTAACGCTCGTAATTTTGCCAAATGCCAGAAAGGCGCTCTTTCATCGATGATCACCTCATCAAAAAAGGGCATGGCTGACATGAAACCTGCAAAAGCAGGGCTGGTCAGCACCGCAATATGTGCCTTGGGATAAGCAGTGCGTAAGGATGAAAAGGCGTCAACGCCTTGGATAATATCTCCCAATGCCCCATGTTTGATCACTAAAATTTTGGCGGTTTGTGAAAGCGTCATTGCGTTGCGCTGGTGCGCACTCCCCTTATCTTTACAAGCGTTGGTCTGGTCTATATACCAAAGAGAGTTGCCACGCGATAGAGGCGCCACGCAAAATCAGGTAAATAATACCCCCATGATTGTTGATCTTATCCTGCCTCATAAGGAACGTTTTACCGATGCCAATGCAGGTGCTGTGGCACAGCTGGCCTATCAATTGGCTGTACCTTTCACCGCTGATAACAAATCCACTTATCGTATTTTTGGCAGTCCCGTTGACACCCCCAAGACAAAGGTTGCCTTTTGCCCCATCACGGCAAAACCAGCTTTTTTTCAATCAAAAAACAAAGCCTTTGCCAGAGCCTATCTTGCGCAGCTAGATCCGCATAATATGCCAGATTTGGTCGAAATTCACGGCAGACCAGAAGTGGCCGATCTGATTGCCAGATCCCGCCCAGATTTAAACGTCGCGCTGTATCTTCACAATGATCCGCGTGCGTATCGCGGCGCAAAATCATCCCATGAACGCCGCCAGCTCCTGCGGAAACTTTCAGGCATTTTTTGCATCACAAATTATGTGAAATCCTGTTTTCTGGACGGGGTTTCTGCCACGGAAGATGATCTTCGTAAAATTTCCGTTAACCTGCTTGGTGTTGATCGTCCCAATCTGCCACGCCACCAAAAAGAGAATGTGATCTTGATGGTTGGCAGGATGGTGCCTGAAAAAGGGTTTTTAGAGGCCTGTCAAGCGGCAGTGCCTATTTTGCAAGATCACCCCGACTGGAAATTACAATTGGTGGGCGGTAAGGATTTCATTTCGCAAACTTTATCACCTTATGAGAGGCGCATCAAAGACGCCCTTGCACCGATTGCTGATCAAGTTGACATGCGTGGTCATACACCCCTTGATGAGGTGCGATCTTTGCAACGATCTGCTGCGATTTGCATGGTGCCATCGCTATGGCAAGAACCAGGTGGCCTGACGGTCCTAGAAGCATTAGCGGCAGGTGCTGCCTTGATCACAACCAAAAAGGGCGGCATTCATGAATTTGCCCAAGGGCGCGCTGTGATCGTATCTGATCCAAGCATTCGTAAGTTTCAAGATGCCCTATCAGATCTCATCAAACATCCTGAAAAGCGAACCTATTGGCAAGATCAGGCTTGGCAAGATTACCCATTTTCTGCCGAAGAAATGGCGCATCGCGCCCACAAATTCCGCCAAACCATAAGCAAAAGCACCACGACATAAGCTTCGCCTTATTGCCCGTAGCTTCGCCTTATTACCTTTGCGTTTGTGATCAAGACAGCTCTGTTTTTTCAAGATAGAATATATCATTTATCACTGAACTATAATTTACATCCCCTGTGATGTAATGTTATTGTCAGATGGTCAGGATTGGCAAAAATCACTTTTAATTATCCACCTTATCGGGATGGTCATGTTTCGCATTCATCGCTTTTTGTCCTTAAGTTTTGCCGTGCTTCTTGCTGGTGGCCTCATCATCATCTTGCCAAACGAGGCTGAGGCGCAATCAGCGCCTGTCCAATTCGAAGCAGATCGCGTGGAAACCAATGAAGATAACGGCATTTTAACAGCGACAGGCAATGTGATCATCATCCAAGATGGCTCAGAATTGCGCGCGAATCAGGTGATTTACAACCGCAAAACACAAAGTGCCATTGCCACAGGTCAGGTCATCTTAACCGCCGCTGATGGCTCTATCCATATGAGTGAACGTTTTGAATTAAGTGATAATTTCAAAAAAATATTTGCTGAACCAATGATTTCTGAAATGTCAGATGGGTCTCGTTTTACCGCTGAGATGGCAAATGGCAATGTTGACTTGGCTGTTGAGATGGATACCAGCAGCTTCACACCTTGTGATTGTGATTATGAAAATGGCGAAGACCCCATCTGGGATTTGCGCGCCACCAAAACAACGCATAATAAACAAACCGCCACCATCATTCATGAAAATGTGCGGATGCATGTGTTTGGTTTGCCTGTATTTTATATGCCTGTTTTGGCGCATCCTGATTGGACTGTGGATCGGCGTACAGGCTTTTTGGCACCTTCTATTCGCTATTCAACCTCGCAAGGCTCAACCTTATCTATTCCCTATTACAAGACACTTGGCCCATCTGCTGACGTGGAACTGCGCCCCTATTTATTCCAGCATCGTGGCCAAGCGCTTCATACCATTTATCGTGAAAAGACAGATCAATCTGATTTAAAAGTGAATCTTTACACAGCAGATGTCGCAACTTTCAAGAAAACACGTGAATCAGTCGCCGCCATTGATGCCACGCACCAAACCCAAATTGGTGATGGCTGGAATGTCGAAACACGCCTTGTGCGCACCTCTCAAGATACATTTTTGCGTCGTTATAAATTCTTAAGCGATTACAATCTGAAATCGACAGTCAAAGCAGATCGGATCAAACAAGACCGCTATTACCTTGTTGAAGCCTCCGATTTGCAAGGGGTTCGCGCTGAAGATACCCCTGATAAAGAGCCGACTATCCTGCCGCATATTTTCTATGAACAATATCAGCCAGGTTTCCGCCCGAGCCAAGTGATCAGAACCGAATTATCAGCTCTGCAACTTGATAATGATGATGGTCATGATCTGGTCAGATGGTCTGGCGACATCGCCATCGAAGAGCAATTCAGCTTGCTTGGCGGTCAATTTGATACCGAATTTGGCGTGATGACCTCCGCCTATGACATACAAAAGAAAAAAGATGATGCCCATCATGATGGGGAAATTGGACAGGCCAACCCTTATGTGTCTCTTGATTGGCGCGCCGCAGCCGCAACCGTCAGCGAGCTTGGCACTGTGATGCTTGAGCCGCGCGCAAAGCTAACCTTTATTGGCGGTGCTGATCGCACGCAAGAAGTGCCAAACCGCGATTCATCTGATTTCAGACTGGATGAGGCCAATCTGTTTTTAACCCAACGCCATCAAGGTAAGGATTATGTCTTGCCAGGGACCAGAGCAGATATCGGCCTATCTGCACTGGCGAATGATACCATCATTGGCGAAGTCAACGCATTTGCTGGCATTTCACGCCGTCTATCTGGTGATACAGCCAAAGGGCTAACGACAGGCAATAATCGCAATTATTCTGATTATGTGGCAAGCATCTCTATCCAGCCATCTGAAAACCTATCCCTTAGCTGGGCGGGGCGCGCTGATTCACATGATTTCGAATTAAATGAAGGCCGCACAACGCTTGACTGGCGGTATCAGGCCACATCGCTTACCCTAGAACATGCCCAGCTTTCCAAAGCGCATTTTTCAGCTGAAACAGCCGATAGAGAGGCGTTATCTGTTGCGGTGACCCAAGGCCTGCCAGATGGTTGGGAAGTCAAGGCCAGCCAAAATTGGGATCTGTCAAATGGCAAAACAAGACGTGATAAATCACGCTTTACATTGGCATGGACAGGTGGTTTCCAAGATTGTTTGACCTTGTCACTTGATTATCAGCGTGATTCCACAACAGATCGCGATATCCCACGTAATGATGAAATCTTCCTTGTGCTGAATTTCAAATATCTTGGGGCCATCAGCCAAAGCGATTTCGAAGATTAAGCCTTAGATGGTTGCCACCATCGCAATGGCAACCGCGATAATGGCCGCACCTGTTGCTTTATTGACGCGCCGCGCCCCCTCTTCTGATTTGATCAGGCGGAACAGGCGGTCTGCGCCTATGGTATAAAGCAAACAGCCCGCAAATAAGGATAAAGAGATGGTGATCACAACAATAACGCTATCGCTTAACGTTAATGTTGTTAAATCCATAAATTGCGGCAAAAATGACAAATAAAATACCATAACCTTGGGATTGGTTGAGCTGATCGCAATGCCTGCGGCAAAGGTTTCTAGGATATTTCCCTCACTTTTTTGCTGATCTTTGCTAACGCCCAATGGCGGTGCGCCCCATTGTTTATATCCCACATAGGCAAGGAATAAGGCACCAAACACCCTGACATAATTCATGTAAGGCGCCACAATATCAGCCAAAGAATAAAAGGATGCCAAAATCGCAATCAGATAAATCAGATCGCCCATAATTAGACCGACGCCAAGCAATAAGCCAGCGGCAATCCCCCTAGAGAGGGTGCGTGACAAAAGCGCAATAATCCCAGGCCCTGGCGAGACAACAAAGACAAAAGTGGCAATCGCCAATGCCAGAATTTCAGCAAAACTCATAAAATACGCCTTATCAAATGCAATAGATATGCGATGTGATTAAACAAGTCTTGTCTATTTGGCCAGTTGAATTTTTACCGATATTCAGGGTTTGGAAAATCAAAGCGGCATCCCGCATCCCATTCAGAACGCTGGTTGCCATGCGCAGGAATGCCCTTTTGCTTGTACAGCATATCTGCCATATGCATTAAATTCCAAGTCATGAAGGTGGTGTTTCGGTTGGTAAAATCATTGGTCAATCCGCCAGATCCTTCATCAAGATAGGATGGGCCAGGCCCTGCTTCACCAATCCAGCCAGCATCGGCCTGCGGCGGAATGCTATAGCCAATATGTTGTATGGCATAGAGCAATGACATGGCGCAATGTTTCACCCCATCTTCATTACCTGTGACAAGACAGCCCCCCACCTTGCCATAATAAGCATATTGCCCTTGGTCATTTAAATCACCAGATGACGCATATAATCTCTCTACGACACTGCTTGCCACAGATGATTTTTCACCAAGCCAAATTGGCGTCCCAATCACCAAAATATGCGCATTGCGAACCAGCTTATAAATCTCTGGCCAATCATCTTGATCAAAGCCATGTGCTGTCATATCTGGCCACACCCCAGGGGCCAACACATGATCAACGGGTCGCAAAATATCAACATGCACGCCTTTTCGACGCATGATTTCTGCCGATATATCAATCAGTCCAGATGTATGGGAAAGCTCAGGAGAGCGTTTTAAGGTGCAATTTAAAAATAACGCTTTTAAATGCGAAAAATCATAATCCCCTGTTTGGCAGATCTCTTCTTGTTTTGCGTTTAACATCTTCGCCTCTATGGTGGTTTCATGATCTGAATGATCCATGATGCCCAAGGTTAAGATTTTAACGCAATTGCAATTTTTTTAATGAGATGGTCATCTCATTTCGCAGCCATTTTAACGCCTATTCTGATGCGTCATCAGAAATATCATAGATGATGAACCCACTGCCATCTTCGGTTTTTTCATACCGATACGCAGATGATTTAAAATCATCTTGAAAACTCGCTTCAAAACCATTTATCACAGCGCTAATTTCGCTTTCCAGAAACGCCCAAGCATCCCGCCCATATTCCTCTAGGCTAAGGTCTTCACTGACATCATCTTGAAATTCAACAACACCACCGCTTGGGTAATCATCTTGCGGCGCATCATATGATATGGCGCGAATAAAAATATTCATGACCTGCCTCCTTTACTCACCCGAAACCTACTCAACCGTCACACTTTTGGCGAGGTTGCGCGGTTGGTCCACATCTGTGCCTTTTTCAGACGCGGTCAAATAGGCCAAAATTTGTGTTGGAATTGTCAAAATAAAGGGAAGTAAATAATCATCACAATCTGGCAAGGCGCAAGCATGGCTTGCAAAATCCACATCATCAATGACCGCTTGGCTTGATAATAAGATGATATCCGCGCCTCTGGCCTGTGCTTCTTTCAAATTAGAAATCACCTTTTGCGACAGGCTATCTGCGCCAAGCAGGCTGACCACAGGCAAGCCATCTTCGATCAAGGCGATGGGCCCATGCTTCATTTCGCCTGCTGCAAAACCTTCCGCATGAATATAGGATAATTCTTTCAGCTTCAATGCGCCTTCTAGGGCCACAGGGAACAAGCTGTCACGTCCCAAGAACAGACAAGATGTGGCTTTTGACAAACGATGCGCGATGGGCCGCAAATCTTCAAATAACCCCAAAGATTTACCAATCATAGATGGCAAGCTTTGCATCTTCTCATGCATCTCTTTGGCGGTGGCCTGATCCAGCGTGCCTTTGGCTCTGCCAAGAGAGATGGCCAGCGCAAGCAAGGCGGTTAATTGTGCAGTAAAGGCTTTGGTTGACGCCACCCCAATTTCAGGCCCTGCTCTGGTTGGCAATATATGATCTGCCTCTCTGGCAATGGTGGAATGATCCACATTGACAAGGCCAATGGTTTGCAGGCCATTTTCTGCGGCATGGCGCATCGCCATCAGCGTATCAAGGCTTTCCCCTGATTGCGAAATGGCAACCGCATGGCTGATATGGCTGGTCACGGGCGAGCGATACCGATATTCAGATGCAACCTCAACGATCACAGGCACACCAGCTAATTTTTCAATCCAATAACGCCCAACTTGGCCTGCATAATTGGATGTGCCAGCTGCCAAAAACACCAATCCTTTAACCTCTTGCAACGCCTCATCTATAAAGCCAGCTGTCAAAAGCCCTGTTTCATCTGTCATTGCCGATAAGGTATGCGCAACCGCATCTGGCTGTTCATGGATTTCTTTTTCCATAAAGTGGCGATACCCGCCTTTGCTGACCAAGCCTGGGCTTGCGGCCACAATCACTTCTTCGCGATTGGCAAGCTGATTATCTCCATCATAAATGTCTGCGCCATCTTGGCGAATAATGCCATAATCATGATCTTTTAGGTAAATCACACGGCGCGTTTTATTTGACATTGCCATGGCATCACTTGCCACAAAACACGCATCATCTGCAAAGCCAATGGCCAAAGGTGACGCATTTCGGGCAACCAAGATACATTTCGCAAAATCCTTTACCAAAATCGCCAGAGCATACGCCCCTTCTAGGGCCGCCAAAAGAGATTGCATCACAGCTTGCGGCGTTGTTTCGCTTTTTAAGATTTCAACGCAAAGATGGCTGATCACCTCACTATCCGTATCAGACGCGAAAATATGCCCTTTTGCAGTTAACTCTTCACGAAGCGCACGGTAATTTTCAATGATGCCGTTATGGACCACAACAACACGATCAGATGCCAAATGCGGGTGTGCATTGGAATGGGTAACGCCGCCATGCGTGGCCCATCTTGTATGACCAATCCCCACATGCCCTTCGCAATCCTTATCAGCAAGGCTGTCGATCAAATTATGCAATTTGCCAACCGCCTTATCCACCGTGATCACATCGTCATGAAGCAAAGCAATGCCAGAGCTGTCATAGCCCCGATATTCCAGCCTTTTCAGACCATCAATCAGCAATTCTGCGCTATTTCCAGCCCCAATATGTCCTACGATCCCGCACATAGCTGTATTCCTTGCTTCAATTCTTCACCGATAAATGACGGCGCCTAGCCTGTCAAAACATCATCACTCATAGTCTTATTTGTGATACCCAATTCATCATCAAATGACCAGCCTTATGCGAAAATCTTTTGAAAAAGCAGCTGGCAATGCTTATAAGAAAAGACATGGAAAAGCCTCATAAATTTAATGGTTACATCTTGGCTGCGGGACATGGCACCAGAATGCGTTCATCACTTGCCAAACCACTTCATCAGGTGGGTGGTATCGCGATGCTTGGATGGGTGATTGAAACGGCGCAAAAAGCAGGGGCAGACCAGCTATGCGTTGTGACCTCTACAAAAAATGATCAAGTCGCAGATTATGTGAAAAAAACCTATCCTGCTTTGATCACAGCGCGCCAAGAACAAGCCCTCGGCACGGGGCATGCGACGCGAACGGCCCATCAAGCCATTCCCCAAAATGATAAACCCATCTTGGTGTTATTTGGTGATACTCCGCTTGTAACAGCAGAGACCTGCCAACGCATGATTGCCCGCATTGTCCAAGGTGAAGATGTGGTCGTGCTTGGGTTTGAACCTGATAACCCCACTGGCTATGGCCGTTTGAAATGTGATGAAGATGGCATGATCACAGCCATCATTGAAGACGCAGATGCCAGCGAAGATGACAAAGCCATCGCGCTTGTCAATGCGGGTGTCATGGCCCTATCTGCCAAGGCGGCCTCACATTATTTATCTGCTATTTCGAACGATAACGCCCAAAAAGAATATTATTTAACGGATATTGTGGCGATTGCACGCGCGGATCATAACAAGGTCGGCTATGTTACAGCTTCAGAAGATGAAGTGCGCGGGGTCAATAGCCGCAATGATCTAGCAGAGGTTGAGGCACTCTTGCAAAACCGCCTTCGCCGCAACGTCATGGCATCTGGCGTCACACTGCAAGCCCCAGAAACTGTGTTCTTAAGCGGTGATGCGATTATCGAAGAAGATGTCACCATTGAACCTCATGTGGTGATTGGCAAAGGCTGTGTGATCAAAACAGGCGCCATCCTCAAGGCCTTTTCGCATATTGAGGGTGCCATCCTTGGCAAACACACCGTAATCGGCCCTTATGCGCGCTTACGCCCTGGCACAGAGCTTGGCGATCATGTCAAAATTGGTAATTTTGTTGAAATCAAAAAGAGCCAATTCGAAGATGGTGCCAAAGCTAATCATCTCTCTTATATCGGGGATGCCTTTGTTGGTGAAAAATCCAATATTGGGGCTGGCACAATCACCTGCAATTATGATGGCTATGACAAATTCAAAACCACCATTGGCAAAGGCGCCTTTATCGGCTCAAACACGGCCCTTGTTGCCCCTGTAACCATTGGCGAAGGGGCCATAATTGGCGCAGGGTCAACCATCACAAAATCCGTGACTGATAATGATTTATCCTTAACACGCGCCCCTCAAAAAACACTGCCAAAAGGCGGCACATCGTTTCGCGCAAGAAAAGGCAAATAATCATGGCAATGATGGCACAAAACGCAGCGTCTCTTTTAAATGATATTTGCGGCAAGCGTATCATGGTCATTGGTGATGTGATGCTAGACCGCTTTGTAGATGGAGCTGTCAAACGCATTTCTCCAGAAGCCCCTGTGCCTGTCTTAAGCGATATGAAGACCACTTCCATGCCAGGTGGTGCGGCCAATGTGGCACGCAACCTCAGCCAATTAGGGGTAGCCTGTCATTTATTTGGTGTCGTCGGCAAAGATGCCTCAGCTGATGAGCTGGCCGCGCAATTACAAGATATTCCAGATTTGTCACTCAGCTTGCTTGAAAGCTCCGATCGGCCAACCACAACCAAAACACGCTTTCGCTCTGGCGCGCAACAAATTTTGCGAATTGATGATGAAATCACAACACCCCTATCAGACGAAGACAGCCAAAAATTGATCACAATGGTTGGGGAAGCTTTGCCAAATTGTGATCTGGTTATTTTATCAGATTATGCCAAAGGGTGCTTGTCACATGATGTGATTGCAGAGGTGATAAAGACCGCCAAACTGCATGATATCCCAACCATCATTGATCCGAAATCAGATGATTTCTCCAAATATCAAGGCGGGTTTCTTGTCACGCCAAATCTGTCAGAGCTTGTGGGCGCGGCAGGCCTAGAAGCGTTAGATGATACAACCATTCAACAAGCGGCTAAGAGCTTGGCAAATCATCATGATATTTCCTATATTTTGACGACCCTATCGGCCAGAGGCATGCGTCTTGATGGGACCGAAACCAGCTTGGCCATCCCGTCGATTGCCAAAGATGTGTTTGATGTCTCAGGCGCAGGTGACACCGTTGTTGCCTCTCTTGCTGCCGCCTATAGCGCGGGCGCATCACTGGAAGAGGCGATGATATTTGCCAATCAAGCCGCTAGCATTGTGGTATCCAAACCAGGAACAGCGGCCTATTGCGCGGGCGAGATGCTGGCAAGTTGTATGAATGAGGCAGAGCTTGATATCAGCACCACCTCTTGCCTTGCGCTTGTCAAAAGCTGGCGTGATGCTGGCTTGCGCATTGGCTTTACCAATGGGTGTTTTGATTTGCTTCACCCAGGCCATTTGCATGTCTTGCGCCAAGCGAAAGCGCATTGTGACAAGCTGATTATCGGGCTTAATTCGGATGCCTCTGTTGCGGCGTTAAAAGGGCCGTCACGCCCCCTACAATCCCAGCAAGTCAGGGCACAAAACCTCAATCAATTCGATTTTTGCGATGCGGTTGTCGTCTTTGATGATGACACACCTGCCGCGCTGATTGACGCGATTATCCCTGATATTTTGATGAAGGGCGGCGATTACATTGCCGAGGAGATTGTCGGTTTTGATACAGTTACGAAAAATGGCGGTGATGTCCTGACCATCCCCTTATTGAAGGGTCATTCCACAACCGCCATTTTGAAACGTTCTTAAAAACGCCTTTTGATGAGCTTAGCTATCTAGCTCAGCGCCTTTTTCCATAAATTCCTGATCAATTTGCGGCAAAGGCGCATCTGTCAATGTGGCCTCAAACGCTTGCAGACGTTTATAGATCGAGATTAATTCAATGATCGTGGTCCAGCTATTGACGAGGAATTGGAACGAATTTGATACCTGACCAAAAGCAGATAAGATCTGTGTCATGATACCAAATGTGATCTGGCCTGCGGCAATGGTTGGGATTAAGATCAAGGTCGCAAAAATATTATCTGTTTGCAGATATAAGCCGCGCGCCACATTGAAATACATATAGTGGAAATAAATGCGGAAATAATTGCGACGCACATTGCTAAATAACTCTACCAAAGTTGGCGGGGTGGCACGCGTGTCATCATCTTCACCATAAACCAGCTCTTTACGATAGGCCGCCTCAACACGTTGGTTTCTAAATTGCAGGCCAGGAAGCTTAATCCCCACAATTGCCAACAAAGCTGTACCAAATAACGCCCAGAAGATCGCCGCTGTCACAAGCGGTGCAGGTATCGCGCCCACAAATGGCAATTCATTGACATGAACGGACAGACTTAACAACACAGGCAAAAACGCAAATAACGTCATCACCGAATCAACAATATTGACGCCTAGCCCTTCCATAATCCCTGCAAAGCGCATGGTATCTTCTTGGATACGCTGTGATGCCCCCTCGATATGGCGCAACCTTTTCCAATGTGATGTATAGAAATCATTCATCGCTGTCCGCCAGCGGAAGATATAATGCGAGACGAAAAAGCGTGTCATCACATAAACCACCATCCACACAGAGGCAATTTCAAAGAAGGTGACAATCAAACCCATTAATTCAGAAACAGGCACGCTTTCTTCCCCACCAAGCGCGGTTTGAAGACGGTCATAAAATGGGCGATACCAATTATTGATCGCCACAGATACCTGAACGGAAAAATAGGTTGAAAACAGTATTAAGATCGAACCTGCCAGTGACCATAACTGCCAGCGGTGCGGGCTAAAGCGGAACCAAAAGCCACAGAACATGGCACAAATGGCAAAGAAATACAGATAAAACCATAAAAATTCGGCGGTGACGAAATACCCAAGGCCGATAATGGCTGGCGTGCCTTCTTCCGCAAATTGAAAGCCAAGGGCCGCGCCGATATCTTGACCAATGCTATACCACACACTGACTACAATAATGGCCCAAATTACGGCACTTGTGAAAAGCAATTTTGGCCGTGGAAAAAACGATTCAAACATTCTGAACTCCTGTTCTGCGTCACTAGCGTCTTACATGTAATCGCAAATCTTCATCTTCTAAATCACTATTCAATGCCATGGCATTCACCAGCCCAAGCGCAAGGAATATAGTTAACATGGCTGTTCCCCCATAGGAAATCAACGGCAAAGGCACACCAACAACGGGCACAAGCCCTGTCACCATCGCCACATTCACAAAAACATATAAGAACAACATGCCGCTGACCCCCGTACAAATCAGCCGCCCAAAGCGATGTTGAATTTGCCAGCTTAAGCGCAAAACAGAATAAAAGATCATGAAATAGATCGCCAAAATAACAAGATTGCCAATCAAGCCAAATTCCTCACCAATCATGGTAAAGACAAAATCGGTTTGTTTTTCGGGCAAATAATTTAATTGGCTTTGCGAGCCCATCAAAAACCCTTTGCCAAATAAACCACCAGAGCCAAGCGCAATTTTTGATTGGGTAATCTGGAACCCTGCCCCTAACAAATCATCTTGCGGGTTAAAGAATGTCAAAATGCGCTGTTTTTGATAATCATAAAGGTTCATCCATAAGATCGGCAAAGATGCCAAAGCCCCCATGCCCAAAATCGTGACATAAAGATAAGGGATACCAGCGGCAAAAATCACAATCAGACCGCCAAGCAAAATCATCAAGGATGTGCCAAGATCAGGCTGGATCAAGACCAGCGCAAAAGGCAAGGCCACCATCACAAATGCTGGGATATAGGTTAAAAAGGACTGTAATTGTTCAGGTGTTCGGTCTGAAAAATACCGCGCCAATGCCAGCACCACCGCTAGTTTTGCAGGTTCAGATGGTTGAAAATTCAATGGGCCAATAGCAATCCATCTGGTTGCCCCTTGCCCCACGCCAATCACTTGTAATGCCACCAGCACAATCAAAGCCGCAATCAACACAAGATAGGCGGATTGGTGAATAAATCGGATCGGGATGACCAACACGCTGACCATTAAAAACACACCAAAGGCAGCGCGGATGATGTGACGTTCTGCCCACGGGCTCCAAGAGCCTTGCGAGGCAGAAAACAACGCCAATGCCCCAATGGCAGATAACAACAACACAAAAGCAATCGTCAGCCAAGGAAGGGTTAATATTCGGTTTATAACAGGCCGCATCATACCCCCCTTATTTTGATGGTCTGCGCCAGAATATCACGCGCAATCGGGGCCGCCATTGACGAGCCACTGCCGCCATGTTCAACCACCACCACAGCGGCATAGCGCGGATTTTTACGCGGCGCATAGGCTACGAATAACGCATGATCACGCTCTTTCCATGGCCGATCAATATTATCAATAATCCCTGCTTCACGTTGTTCTTTGGTAATGCGTTTGACCTGTACTGTGCCTGTTTTACCAGCAATGCCATAATCATCTAAATCATAACGGCGCGCGGTGCCAAGTCGGCCGATCATGACATCTTCCATCCCTTTTTTCACAACGCGAAGCACCGATTTTGAAATGTTCAATGGTGCAAATTCTGGCTCAGCTTCATCATGTAAGAACATACGCGGCCTAATGGCTTTACTGCCATCAGCAAGACGCGCGGTCATCACGGCCAATTGCAAGGGTGTGGTTAACACAAACCCTTGACCAATACCTGCAACAATCGTCTCACCAGGGGTCCAGACTGTCCCTCTTTCATTCTTTTTCCAATCGCGATTGGGGATAATACCAAGCTTTTCATAAGGCAGATCCAACCCAGATGGCAGCCCTAGCCCCAATCGTTTGGCCATATCATGAATACGATTAATGCCAACTTTTAAGGCCACATCATAAAAGAACACATCACAAGATCTCTCCAAGGCCTGCATGATATTTAATGATTGATGCCCTTCATCGAACCAACAATGAAATTTGCGATCACCAAATTCCATATGACCTTTACAAGTGACACGTGTTTTTGATGATATAACCCCTGCTTCAAGCGCCGCTGCTGCCACCACCATTTTAAAGGTGGATCCTGGGGCATAAAGCCCTGAAATCGCGCGGTTCAATAAAGGTGTACGCGGATGAGATGACAGCCGCTTCCAATCACGGCTTAATAAACGTTCAGAGAATTGATTGGGATCATAAGAGGGCGCAGATACCATCGCGACCACATCCCCATTTTTGATATCCATGACAATCGCAGAGCCTGATTCCCCAGGCACAAACCTGTCTTTTTCATCTTTTAAGACAAGATTATCACCTGTTGCGAAATGCGCGCGCAATTCTTCATTTTTATTCAAGGCTGATTGGATATCGGCGGTATTTTTGACAATATCAGAGCGCCCTTTGCGCAATCTTTCATAGGCAAAGGCTTGAATTTCCATGTTCAAAGTCAGCTTGGCATCTGCGCCTTGTTCAGGATGGCTGTCATTGATGATACGCACAGCTTTCCCACGCGAATTAATCTCAATCCGATCAAGGCCAGGTTCACCGCGCAAATGTTGTTCAAGCGCATATTCCACACCAACCTTGCCTGTGCGGATATCTGGCAATCTGCCCCAAGAAGGATCATCATCCAATTCACGCGGCGTCACAGGCGACACATAGCCAGTGATATGGCCTGTCAAATGCGCCTGCGGATAAATACGACGATATCTTTTTGAAAATGCCACCCCATTAATTAACGGGCTACGAATGGCCAAGCGTGACAAATCACGCTGTGTTAACTCTTCTTTCACCGTAATTGGCAAGAAGCGAGGCTGGGTTTCAGCTATTTTTAAAATCTCGACAATTTTGGGAGCAGGCAAATCAATGATTGTGGCAAGTCGAACCAAAACTTGGCGTAAATTCCCTGCATTAGACGGGGTGATGCTTAAAGAATAGGTTTCGGTATTGCCTGCCAATAATCGATTGGCTGAATCAAAAATACGCCCTCTGGCTGGCGTGACTTTGCGTGTGTTGAATTGATTGGAATCTGATAATTTTGACCAGCCAGCATTTTGGGCAATTTGCAATTGATATAAACGCCCTGCCAATAACAGGCCAAATAAAGTCTGACCACCGCCAATTAAAAGATTGCGGCGTGACATTCTGCCAAGCAGTTCTTTTTTTAATTTACGCTTATTCTTCATACCCTTGTCACTGAGCCTTTTATAAGTATTACCTAATCAAGACCCCTGCCCCTAGCGTTCAGACATTTCTACCAATATTTGCGCTAACCGCACCACCACCACATGGATAAATGGATAAAGCAATAACGTCATACCAAATTGGAATAACAACCCTTGCAAATGCGGTAATGACCAAGTTGTGATCATAAAAATCACTGACTGTAAAAGAATAACCAATACCATGGCAACCGCAAAGCCCTGCCATATTTCTAGAAACTCTTTTTGATCTGGAAATGGTAGCAATCGGGTTGTTATCAATAGGCTGATTAATATGGCAAAACTATGACTGCTGTGAAGTGATGTGAAAAACACATCCAATAAAAAGGTGACAAGCAGGATGCTGAAATAAGGCAATGCCATGGGGTAATAAAGACGCAACACATAAAAAATCGCAAAAGTCAGAAACGGTGCGCCATATAAAAACAGATCTATGACAGATAAGGCCCCTTCAAAAAGACCAATAGCAAACAATCCCGCTGCCACGATAAATTGCAGCGAAAAATACGATTTCAAGCTTGCCTTTTTAAAATAGACCCCATAGTTCATTGCAACAATTCCGCAGCATTGATCCCTTCAAGCAACCGCCCTTCTGTTTCAGGCGGCAAAGGCGCGAAGAAAGATTGTGATAATTTGAAATCAAAATCCTTCGTCGCATTTGGATTTGTCAAAACAGATACAAAGCTGATTTTTTCCAGCATAACAGAAGGGCTGATATAAATGGCATCTTCTGTCATCGCGCTGACACGCCCGACTGGCACCCCTGCTGGCAAAATACCGCCATGACCTGAGGTCAGCACCAATTCCCCTAATTTTGGTTTTGATTCCAACGGCAGAAAATCAAGGCGAAGCTGTTTTGAATTTTGTCCAAGTGCCAAAGCTGGCCAAGACGAAGATGATAATAAAACAGGGATTTTTGAGTTCACATCACTGATTAACAGCACGCGCGCATATTTGTTGCCAACCTCAATAATATAGCCCACCAAGCCATCCGCATTCACAACCGCATTGCCTCTGACGATATTGTCATCAGCGACTTCCAACAAAAGACTATGGGAAAAACTGCCACCTGGGGCCGCAATCGCTCTGGCAGTGACAGGACGCAATTCAGTTGTCGCCGCCGCACCAAGGGCCGTTTTTAACTGTCTGTTTTCACTTTCAAGGATCTCAGCGCGCCTTTGCCAGCGTTTTAACCGCTCATTTTCAGCCTGAAGACGCACATTTTCTGCACGAAAAGAGGCCAAGGTCTGCATGCCGCCAACCATCGTCTCAAACGCTCTAACAGGGGCTGCCACCACATCATAAAGAGGCGCAATAACATCTGACAGGCCGCTTTTGGCGGCCCGTACCGTGTAAAGATCAAGCTTTCCAAGAAAGATCAGCGAAAAGCTGACAATCAGCAGCAAAAGATGGACGGGCAAGCGCGATTTACCACTTTTTTTTGGTACGCTGCCACGCGCCATCACTCTTACGCCCCGATAAGAACGTGGCGAAGTGTCTTTAATTCTTCAAGACAACGACCAGTCCCAAGCACCACACAAGACAAAGGATCTTCTGCGATTGAAATTGGCAAGCCTGTCGCTTCACGTAATACGGTGTCAATTTCACGAAGCATCGCACCACCGCCTGTTAACACAATGCCTTTTTCCACAATATCCGCTGCCAATTCTGGTGGGGCCTGTTCCAATGCCATTTTCACACCTTCCACAATTTGGCGCATCGGATCAGAAATCGCATCTGCCACCTGAATTTCGGTGATGTTAATTTCTTTTGGCACACCATTAACCAAATCACGGCCACGCACTTCAACCTTTTGGTTGGCACCTTTTTCAGGACGACGGGCAATACCAATGGTCTTTTTGATGCGTTCGGCTGTTGCTTCACCAATCAAAAGATTATGGGTACGACGCAAATAAGCGATGATTGATTCATCAATCTTATCCCCGCCCACACGCACAGAATGCGCATAAACAATATTACCAAGAGACAAAATTGCCACTTCGGTTGTACCACCGCCAATATCAACCACCATCGAGCCTGATGGCTCTGTCACAGGCAGATTGGCACCAATCGCAGCGGCCATTGGCTCTTCGATCAAGAACACACGGCGTGCGCCAGCCGCTTCAGCTGATTCTTGAATGGCGCGGCGTTCCACAGCAGTTGATCCAGATGGCACACAAATAATCATTTGCGGGCTAGAAATAGAAAAACGACCATTCACCTTGCGAATGAAATGTTTGATCATTTCTTCGGCCACTTCAAAATCAGCAATCACACCATCAGCCATCGGACGAATGGCACGAATATTACCAGGTGTTTTCCCAAGCATTACCTTGGCTTCTTCACCAACGGCAAGCACTTGTGTTTTGCCGCGCACTTCGGCCATTGCTACCACAGAAGGTTCATTCAAAACGATGCCTTTGCCTTTTACATAAACAAGGGTATTCGCTGTACCGAGATCAATGCCGATATCTGCAGAAAGAAAGCCAAAAACTGAGCCTAACATGCTATTTGTCCTACTAATGTTAGTTGTGTAAAAATGGCCGCTGAGGAGCGGCCATTTAAGTATTACAGATAGTTGAGAAGAAAATCTAGTTCTTCGCTTTATCAACCAAGCGGTTTGATCCAATCCATGGCATCATTGAGCGCAAATTATCGCCCACAGCTTCGATTGGATGTTCTGCATTGCGACGACGTGTTGCTTTAAAGCTTGCCTGACGCACTTTATTTTCAAGCATGAAATCACGCACAAAACGGCCTGATTGAATATCTTCAAGAACACGCTTCATCTCTGCCTTTGTCTCAGCTGTGATGATGCGTGGGCCTGTGACATATTCGCCATATTCCGCTGTGTTTGAAATTGAATAATTCATGTTTGCGATACCGCCTTCATAAATCAAATCTACGATCAGCTTCACTTCATGCAAACATTCGAAATAGGCCATTTCTGGGGCATAGCCAGCTTCAGTCAATGTTTCGTAACCAGCTTTGATCAATTCAACCAAACCGCCACACAAGACAGCCTGTTCACCAAATAGGTCTGTTTCACATTCTTCTTTGAATGTTGTTTCGATGATACCTGAACGGCCACCGCCAACACCAGAGGCATAAGACAAGCCAATATCATGCGCATTGCCTGATGCATCCTGATGGATAGCGATCAAACATGGCACACCGCCGCCTTTGACATATTCGCCGCGCACGGTATGGCCAGGGCCCTTTGGCGCCACCATGAACACATCAACATCATCACGTGGTACGATCAAATTGAAATGCACATTCAAACCATGCGCAAACATCAAGGCTGAACCCGGGCGCATATTGTCGTGAATTTCATTTTCATAAATGTCAGCCTGCAATTCATCAGGTGTCAACATCATGATGACATCACCCCAAGCCGCAGCTTCAGCAACAGTCATCACTTTGAAACCAGCAGCCTCGGCTTTTGCCACTGTTGGTGAACCTTTGCGAAGCGCAACCACAACATCGCTAACACCGCTATCTTTTAGGTTTGCAGCGTGTGCATGACCTTGAGAGCCATAACCAACAATAACAACCTTTTTGCTTTTAATCAGGCCGATATCGGCATCCTGATCATAATATACACGCATCCTTTTTCTCCTCTTTTTAAGTCAAATAGGCAATTTGCGCTTGCAAACGGCCTATTTTGAAATCCTGTTACAAGGTAATAGCCAAATCAGGCTTTCTTTGAAAGTGATAATTTATCTTAGAATTCGATTTCACTGCCTCTGGAAATCGCAGAAACGCCTGTTCTGGCGACTTCGGTATCTCCAAGTGAGTTCATCAGATCAATAAAAGCAGATACTTTTGAGCTAGAGCCCGTCACCTCGAACACAAAGCTATCAAGCGTGCTGTCCAATGTTCTGGCACGAAAACTATCAGCAACACGCAATGATTCAATGCGTCTGTCACCTGAATTGATGATTTTCACCAGCGCAAGTTCGCGTTCCACATGCGGGCCTTTAACAGTTAAATCTTGAACTGTATAAACAGGCACTTGGCGCTTTAATTGTTCTTTGATTTGCTCAATCACCATCGGTGTGCCATTTGTCACAATGGAAATGCGTGACAAATGCTTTTCCTTATTCACTTCAGATACTGTCAAGCTTTCAATATTATAGCCACGGCCAGAAAACAGGCCCACAACCCGTGCCAATACCCCTGGTTCATTTTCCACAAGCACAGAAATGGTATGTGTTTCGACTGCTGATTTATCAAACATGTTATTGGTCCCTAATTTTAGGTCATCTTGGGTTATTTACATTTCTCATCATGTGACAAGTTGCAAAAAGATTAGATGAATTATACGAGCACTTTGCCTTCTTCAGAAATCGCATCTTCACTGTCATCTTGGCTCAAGATCATATCACAATGCGCTGCGCCTGATGGAATCATCGGGAAGCAATTTTCTTCTTTTGCCACGCGGATATCTGCGATCACAGGGCCATCTGTTTCCAGCATCGTCTTAATCACATCATCCAAATCACCAGCGGTGCGTGCCACCAAGCCCGTCATGCCAAAGGTATCAGCTAGTTTTTCGAAATCTGGCAAAGAGGCGGAATAGCTCTCAGAATAACGCCCGCCATGGATCAATTCTTGCCACTGACGCACCATGCCCATCCATTCATTATTGATGATGAACATCTTCACAGGCAGATTATATTGCGACAAGGTTGATAATTCCTGCATATTCATCATAAAGGATGCTTCACCAGCGATATCAATCACGGTTGCTTCAGGATGCGCGACCTGCACACCCATCGCCGCAGGCAGACCATAGCCCATTGTGCCAAGCCCACCAGACGTCATCCAGCGATTTGGCTGATGGAAATCAAAATATTGCGCTGCCCACATTTGATGCTGGCCCACTTCCGTAGACACATAAACATCTCTGTCTTTTGTCATTTCATAAAGACGGCGAATGGCATGTTGCGGCTTGATAATATCGCCTGTCTGACGATAGGCCAAACATTGGCGTTCACGCCAGCCATCAATCTGGCTCCACCATTTCGCCAAATCATCTTTGGCTGTGGCAACACCTTGTGCTTTCATCTCTGCCATCAAGGCTTGAATGATTTCATTGGCATCCCCAATAATGCCCAAATCCACACGGACATTCTTATTGATTGATGAGGGGTCAATATCGCAATGCACCTTTACCGAAGTTGGCGCAAAATCAGACAAACGACCTGTGACACGGTCATCAAATCGCGCCCCAATATTCAGCATAAAATCACAATTATACATCGCCAAATTGGCTTCATAAGTGCCATGCATGCCAAGCATACCTAAAAATTGTTTATGCGACGCATCCAAAGCCCCAAGCCCCATCAAGGTCAAGGTCGTTGGCCAGCCTGTCATATTCACCAAATCTGTTAAAGATTGCGATGCCGCAGGCCCACTATTAATCAGGCCGCCGCCGCCATAGATGATTGGCTTTTTTGCCTTTTTCATCATCGCAACAGCCTGTTTGATCGCGTCATGATCAGGCTTTGTTAGGGGCGCATAACGTCTGGCAACAGCCGCACCTGCTTTTTCAGCGTGATAAGGCGCATCCAGCATCAAAATATCTTTTGGCAAATCAATTACCACAGGCCCAGGACGACCTGTACGTGCCACATAAAACGCCTCTTCAACAGACGCCTGTAACGCACCAGAATCTTTGATCAAATAATTATATTTTGTGCAAGGGCGCGTGATACCAGAGGTATCTGCTTCTTGGAACGCATCTGTGCCGATCAAATGGCTTGGCACCTGCCCTGTCAAACATACCACAGGGATGGAATCCATCATCGCATCAGTCAGGCCTGTGACCGCATTGGTTGCCCCAGGGCCAGATGTCACAAGCACCACGCCTGTTTTGCCCGTGGAACGCGCATAGCCTTCTGCGGCATGCACAGCGGCTTGTTCATGACGCACCAAAATATGGCGGATCTTGTTATTCTTGAATAACGCATCATAAATCGGCAATACCGCCCCACCAGGATAGCCGAAAATCACTTCGACACCTTCGGCTTCTAGCACTTTCAGCAAAAGCTCAGCGCCAGGCATCATATCTGGCTTTGCGGCGGTTTGTTCTGTCGTCATTTCATTCGTCTCAGACATGGTCTTTGTCCTGATAGTGGTTTATTACAAGAAACGAGGTGCAATCCTAGGTACATCGTCTTTTACAAAACAGGCACAGAATCAAAAATAACAGCATCAGCGGCACAATTATGCCCATCTGATTTGCTGTTACTTCATAAAATCCAGCGAAACCCTGTTCCTAGCGCAAAGAGTTACGCAAAAAACCGTGGCAAGTCAATCAGAAATTTAAAATTTTTGAAAAGAATTCTAAATTTTTTCTTTCTGAATAATGCTCATTTAAGGTGTAATTTATTATAAAATTATTACGGAAGAAGGTGAATTGCCGTTTGGCATAGCGACGCGATTGTTTTTGCGCTTCATCCAAGGCAGTCTGTTTATCACAAGCACCAGATAGATAATCGGCAATTTGTGGCACCCCAACCGCCTTCATGATTGGTAATTTCGGATCAAGTCCCCGTGCCAGCAAGGCTTCGACCTCTGGCACTGCCCCTTCATCCCACATCATCGCAAATCGTTTATTGATACGTTCATATAAAATGGCGCGGTCTGGGGCGATGAATAACGAAAACCCGTTGCCAGATAACGCCCCTTGTTGAGGGTCTGCTTGCCAGGCACTTAATGGGCGTTTTGTGTGGCGGAAGACTTCAATCGCTCTGGTGATACGTTGGCTATCACCTGCCGCTAATTTTGCGGCTAGATCAGGATCATAATCTGCCAATTTGGCAAGCATAGCTGCACCGCCAAGCGCGCGATGTTCTTCGATCACTTGGTTATGCAGCTCTGCTGGCACTTCGGGGATCACAGACATACCATGACGCGCTGCGTTTAAATAAAGCGCAGTGCCACCGCATAAAATCGGCACTTTGCCCAATTGGCGCACTTCTGCCACCTTTTGGGTGACAAGCGTCAACCATTGCCCAACCGAACAAGCCTCTGCCCCATCAAGGAAATTATAAAGTTCATGCGGGGCTTGTGATAATTCCTCATCATCAGGGCAAGCGGTTACCACCGATAAATCTTTATAGATCTGCATAGAATCAGCATTGATGATGACGCCATCAAGAAAATTGGCCAAATCAATCGCGCAAGCTGATTTACCACTCGCGGTGGGACCAGCGACCATGATATAGTCTGTTGTGCGTTTAAATTGCGTCATCATATCTATCGAGGTAAATCAAGAGATCACATCATGCAAGCCTTCCTGCATTTTTCCACAAATCAAGCACCAGAGATTTTTCAAGAATTTGTATCATCATGCCATGCTGTATGTGAGGGGGATGACATTCATCTGTTATCAGCGTCTGATCATCTTGGTCATGCCGCCTTTTTTGGCCTATCAAAGCCCGTTGATGCCGATGCTATGCGTAACAAAGCTGCGGCATTGGCCATTGATTGCAATGTGTTATCCGCCCCGCCACGCCCGAAAAAATTATTTTTATCAGATATGGACAGCACCATCATCACATCTGAATCGCTTGATGAAATAGCGCGGCTGGCCAATCTAGAAGATGAAATTGCACCAATCACCGCCAGAGCCATGGCAGGCGAAATTGATTTTGAACAAGCCTTAGATGAACGCCTGTCACTGCTGAAAGGAAAGCCGAAAAACCTGCTTGATCAGGTCATCGCAGATACAACAGCCTTCGACGGGGCAAAAGAATTGGTGGGGACCATGCGTGCCAATGGCGCGCATTGTTTACTTGTCAGTGGCGGCTTTACCTTTTTAACAGCCCATATCAAAAACCTGTTTGGGTTTCATGAAGATTTTGCCAATGAATTGGCCATTGATGGCGACAGCTTGGCTGGCTTTGCTCATAAGCCCATTTTGGATGCCTCAGCCAAATTGCGTTTATTGCGCGACTATCAGGCCAAATTTGATCTAGATATTGCAGATATTATGACCATGGGCGATGGGGCAAATGACATCCCGATGCTTACCGAAGCTGGCTTGGGGATTGCCTGGCAAGCCAAACCCCTGGTAAAGGCGCAAATCGGCATTCAATTATCTTATTCAAGCTTATGCGGTGCGTTGTTTCTGCAAGGCTATCGCGAAAGTAATATTGTGCAATAACAAGCCAATAAGCCCAAAAAAGCCAAAAAAAAGAGAGGCGCACAGCCTCTCTTTTCTTTTTTAACGAAAGCGTAACCGCCCTATTCTTCTTTTGTCGCAAAGGCAATTTGAATAAAACGGTTCTGCCCATCTCGTTTAATCAGCATCAGCACGCCAGAACGGCCTGCCTCTCTGGCATTGGCAATGCCCTCTTTCAACTGATCAAGCGATGTAATGCGGCTTTGACCAAAGCGGATGATGACGTCACCAGCTTGCAGACCTTTATCAGCCGCAGGCAGTCCTGTGATCACCTCGGTCACAACAACAGCGTCACCTTCTTCTTCGATACCAAAATCAGCTGCTAAATCAGCGTCAAGCTGTTCTGCACTAAAGCCTAAATCACCAAAGCTTTCAGCTTGGCTTGCGGGCTCATTATTTAACAACCCGCCCTGTTGTTCCGCTTGTTCTAGCTCGCCAAGCGTCACAGTTAATGTGATCTGCTTACCCCCACGGATGATTTCAACAGCCACTTCTTTATCAACGTCTGTTTCAGCTACAATGCGAGGCAAATCGCGCATTTTGTCAATTTTCTTACCATCAAAGCTGATGATCACATCACCTGCCTCAATATTGGCATCATCTGACGGGCCGCCTTTTGTAACATTCGATACCAACGCCCCTGCGGCTTCATCTATGCCAAGGCTTTCAGCGATTTCACTTGTGACTTCTTGGATGAAGACACCAAGCCAACCACGACGTGTTCTGCCATATTCAACTAGCTGATCAACCACTCTTGTGGCCAAATTGGACGAGATCGCAAAGCCAATCCCAACAGACCCACCAGTCTGAGAGAAAATCGCCGTATTAATACCAATGACATTCCCATCCATATCAAATAGCGGACCACCAGAATTGCCTCTGTTAATTGAGGCATCTGTTTGGATAAAATCATCATAAGGGCCAGAGCCGATATCACGGCCACGCGCTGAGACAATCCCTGCTGTTACCGTGCCACCAAGGCCAAAGGGATTACCGATTGCCATCACCCAATCCCCGACACGAAGCCCATCTGAATCACCAAATGACACAGCGGTGATATCCGCGCCTTCTGGATCAAAGCGCAACACAGCGATATCTGTCTTGGCATCTCTGCCAATCACAGTCGCTTCATAGCTATCTTCATTTGATAAAGAGATGGTGATTTGATCGGCATTTTCGATCACATGATTGTTGGTCACAACAATGCCTTTGCTATCAATGATAAAGCCAGAGCCAAGCGATTGGAGACGTCTGGTTTCATTTCTTTCACCAAATTCTTTGAAAAATTCTTCAAAAGGAGAGCCTGGCGGGAATTGCGGCATGTCCTGCCTGCCATCTCTGCTTACCACAGTGGAGGTTGAAATATTCACAACCGCTGGCGAAAGTTCTTCTGCCAAATCAGCAAAGCTATCTGGCCGTGCCCATGCGTGGGACAAGGTGATAACCATAACCGCCATAGCGGCGATACCCATCATCACAAGCTGCTGTATCTTAGCAGAGGTCTGATCTTGCTGTTTTACCATTTCGGCATGTTTCAATGGGTGTGCTTTCATGGTGCGTTCTTTCGTGTTGCGTGCTTTCGTGATGCGTGCTGGGATCAGCATCGTAAAACTCCTTCAAACAAATAGTCTGTGGTCTCTTGCAAAAGACATCTCTTATTGCAGTGACCTTTATACGTTATATAAGGGGTAACAGCCTTATTTGTATATTTAAGGGCAAAAAAAGGGCAGGATCATGACAATGACCCCGCCCCCCTTTTCGATATCTTTTTTTCAAATCTCAAAAGATGGGGTTATTGTACGCCATCTTTATCTTTGAAATAGCGGAAGAAGCTGCTATCTGGTGACAACACCATTGATGTTGGCGAATTACCAAGCGACTTGGTATAGGCTTCCATCGACCGATAGAATGAGAAAAATTCCTCATCTCTGCCAAAGCTTTCGGCATAAATGCTAATCGCCTTGCTATCGCCTTCACCACGTAATTCTTGGGCTTCTTTTGCGGCTTCAGCCAAGATCACGGTTCTTGTCTTTTCAGCATCAGCGCGGATCTTTTGCGCTTCTTCTTCCCCTGTTGCGCGGAATTCTTTGGCTTCTCTGACACGCTCAGATTTCATTCTGTTGAAAATATTCTGAGAGGTTGTGACAGGGTAATCAGCACGGCGCAAACGCACATCGATGATTTCAATCCCAAGAGACGTCACAGAACGCTCCACCTCATCTCTGATTGATGAGTTAATATCTTCACGTTCGCCTGTCAGGATTGACCCCAAAGTTTCTCCGCCTAACACACGACGAACAGATGAATCAATGATTGATTCAAGGCGCGCTGTGGCCCCTTGTTCATTGCGAACTGTTTGGAAGAACAACAACGGATCCATGATGCGATAACGGGCATAGGCATCGATTACCACACGCTTTTGATCCGCCAAGATCACTTCTTCGGCATCTTGCGGGATCAAGCTCAACACACGCTTTTCATAATAAAGCACATCTTGAATGAAAGGCAGTTTAAACGCCAAGCCAGGCTCTTGGATGGTGCGTTTTGGTTCACCAAATTGCAATACAAGAGCTTGCTGTGTCTGGTTGACAGTGAAAACAGATGACAAGACGCCGAATAAGATCAATGCGCCAAGGATTAATGAGCCATTACGAGCTAGTTTCATCTTATTGCCCCCCACCTGAAGGTCGTTTCAGTTCCTGCAAAGGCAGATATGGAACAACGCCGCCGCTTTCATCATCGATGATGATCTTTTCAATGTTGGAATACACATTTTCGATCGTCTCGATATAGATGCGTTCTTTGGTCACCGCAGGATTGACTTTATAAGCTTCGTAAACTTGGTCAAAACGTGACGCATCACCAGCCGCTCTGTTCACAACTTCTTGCGAATAGGCTTCAGCCTCAGCAACCAATTTCGCAGCTTCACCTCTGGCGCGCGGCACAATATCATTACGGAAAGCTTCAGCTTCGTTCTTCAGACGATCTCTATCCTGACGCGCTCTTTGCACATCATTAAAGGCATCGATTACATCTGCTGGCGGATCAACGGCCAAAAGCTGTACTTCACGCACCCGAACGCCTGCTTTATATTCATCTAGCAATTCTTGCAATTTCTGGCGCACTGATACCTGTACATTTTGACGCCCTTCGGTCAGCACCGTTTGAATCGCTGTTTGACCAATGATTTCACGCATCACCGCCTCAGCAGCCACTTTGATCGTTTCATCTGGATCAGCCAAATTAAACAAATAAGCACCCGCATCAGAAATCCGCCAAAATACCACAAAATCAATATCAACGATATTTTCATCACCTGTGATCATCTGACTTTCATCAGCGATATCACGGCGTGATGTTGATCGACCTGCCAGATCACGGAACCCGATCTCTAGCCTGTTATCTCTTGTAACCTCTGGTGTCATCACTGATTCAATCGGCGATGGCAAATGATAATGCAGACCAGGTGATGTGGTGCGCACCCATTCCCCAAAGCGCAAAACAACGCCTTGCTGTTGTGGGTTTACACGATAAAAGCCTGTTGCTGCCCAACCAGCTAAGACAAGCAAGAGAATCAAAAAGATTGCGCCTTTTGAACGGCCGCCACCTGGGATCAGATTGCCATAGCGGTTACGCATATCTTTCATCATTTTATCGAATTCAGGTGGTTTTGGTGATCGCCCACCGCCCCCACCCCACGGGTTTTGATTGCCAGGGCCAGACGGGCCACCGCCCCATGGTCCTTGGTTATCGCCACCACCTTGATTATTCCAGGGCATTCGCCTCTCCTCAAATCTTCTTTGGTAAACTTTTTTGGCTGTTATTCGTCTTAACTGTGGTTACATGACACGCCGACTATCTTATACCTTAATGCCAGTTTATAACACCAGCAAACAACAATAGATAGACAATCCATAACAAGATAAATCGGCACTTGCTATTCGGCAAGCAACGACCTATCTGAAGGATGACCATCTTTGCTATAGATATTTGCGCACCGCTAGGGAAATTCAAGAATGCCACAGCAATTAACTGAAGAAAAAATTTTAAACGCACTTATTTCTGCCAAAAATGAGGCAGGTGACGCGTATTTTTCCCCTGCACAGATCTCTGGCATTATCATAAAAGAGGGCAATGTCGGCTTTGCGTTGGAAATTTCACAAGACGACGCCCCACATGCCAAGGCCATCCAGAAAGTCGCCGAAGACGCTGTCTTGGCGGTATCTGGTGTGTTATCTGCAACCGCTATGATAACGGCCCATCGCCCAGCTGGTGCGGGTCAATCTGCCCCCCAACAAGCGCCAACACAGCAAACGCCACCACAACAGGCCGCCAAAGATAGCCGTCACAAACCAGCAAAACATATTGTGGCTGTTGCCTCTGGCAAAGGCGGTGTTGGCAAATCAACCACCTCGATCAATTTGGCATTGGCACTATTGGCCAAAGGCCTGAAGGTTGGCATTTTGGATGCTGATATCTATGGCCCCTCTCTGCCGCGCCTGCTTGGCCTAAACCAAAAGCCACAAACCAAAGATAAAAAGCTTCTTCCCATCGAAGCATGGGGCCTTCAGGCAATGTCGATCGGGTTTTTGGTGGCTGAAGATTCGCCTACCATCTGGCGCGGCCCTATGGTGATGAGTGCCATTGAACAAATGTTAAAAGATGTGGCATGGGATAGCTTGGATGTGCTGATCATTGATATGCCGCCAGGCACAGGTGACGCGCAATTAAGCCTATCACAACGTGCCGATCTCGCAGGGGCGGTGATTGTCTCTACCCCGCAAGATTTGGCCCTGATTGATGCCCGCAAAGGCCTGAATATGTTTTTGAAGGTGAATGTGCCTGTCTTGGGTCTGATTGAGAATATGAGCCATTTCATCTGCCCATCTTGTGGTGAGCGATCTGATATTTTTGGTCATGGCGGGGCCAAGGCTGAAGCGGTAAAATTGGGCATGCCCTTTTTGGGTGAAGTGCCTTTGCAAATGGCAATCCGCAAAACATCGGATGAAGGCACACCGATTGTTGCCAGCGCGCCAGACAGCGAACAGGCCAAGCGTTATCTTGCCATTGCAGACCAGCTGATGGCATCTTTGGCACAAACAGACGTCAGTGCGCCAAAAATTATCATTGAATAAAAACGATTCCGAAGAAGATTATCTTTGATGAAGGTATAAAAAAAGCGGCTCTTGCCGCTTTTTTGATTGTTACCTGTTATCTTTTCTCATAGCGAATAAAGCGATGGGCTGGCACATCTTTCTCGGCTGGCACCTCTTCACGGCTTACCTCAGCCCAGCTTGCGTCAATATCTGGAAACACCGCAGGACCATCAGGCGTTAAATCGACCTCGGTCATCTCAATCACAGAACAACGATCAAGACCAAGCGCATAGATTTGTCCGCCCCCAAACAAAATTTGCCTTGTCTCACCTGTGCCTTGATCAGCAAGCCATTTTGCCCCTTCTTCAAAGGCTTCCTCAAGGCTTGAGACGGCGATTGCCCCTTCGGCTTGCCATGTTTTGTCTCTTGTTAACACAATACTGGCGCGCCCAGGCAAAGGCCTGCCGATGGAATCCCATGTTTTGCGCCCCATAATTAACGGGCATCCCATGGTCAAGGCTTTCACACGGCGCAAATCGCCTGGCAAATGCCACAACAGATCATCGCCATCACCAATCACACGATTGGCGGCCATTGCCACAACAGCAACCACATTATAATTTGTCATATCCTAATCTCACTACATCACGCCCCTTCTGGGACGCATATTACACCGCGATAGGGGCTTTGATTGTTGGCGCAGCCACATAATCTGTAATTTCAATTGTCTCGAAACGAAACGCCTCTAGCGTATCTGGCGGGTTATGAAATACCAATTTTGGCAAAGCACCTGGGGTGCGTTGCAGCTGCTCTTTCACCTGATCAAAATGATTATGATAGATATGCGCATCTCCTAAGGTGTGGACGAAATGCCCCACCTCTAGGTCGCATACATGCGCGATTATATGCGTCAGCAAAGCATAAGATGCAATATTAAACGGTACCCCTAAGAAGATATCAGCAGAGCGCTGATAAAGCTGGCAAGATAATTTGCCATTTGCCACCTGAAATTGAAACAAGCAATGACATGGCGGCAGGGCCATATGCGGCACATCTGCTGGATTCCAAGCTGATAACATCAAACGGCGCGACTCTGGGTTTGTCTTGATCATCTCAATCAGATCACCAAGCTGATCAATCTCACTGCCATCAGGGGCCTGCCACCGCCGCCATTGTTTGCCATAGACAGGGCCTAAATCCCCATTTTCATCAGCCCATTCATCCCAAATCGTTACACCATTTTCTTTTAAATAGCTGATATTGGTATCCCCTTGGATAAACCATAATAATTCATGGATGATGGACCGCAAATGCAGCTTTTTGGTTGTTAATAACGGAAAGCCTTTGGCCAGATCAAAGCGCATTTGATGGCCAAATATGGCTCTGGTGCCTGTGCCAGTACGATCAGAGCGGTCAACCCCCTCTTCCATAACCAATTCCAATAAATCAAGATATTGGCGCATGATGCTGTTGTGCCCCTTCATGTCTGAGTATGATCATCTGATATTATAGTCTTAATTGACCATAGGTCTAGGCAATTGACCATAGCCCCTAAAAAGATATTCAAAAAGATAATCAGGCACCGCCATGCATTAAAGCTTTAATATTCAGGCAATAATCCCTATGATAGGGGGGCCAGCGGGATTCATCTCATTGGCTATGACGATAAACATGCAGTGAAATAAGCAGAGCGGACCCGGGGGCGGTACCCGGCGCCTCCACCAATTTTCTTTATAATGAATTTATAATGACTTTGGGGGCGAAACAGGATCGACGCATGTGGTAAAGGCTGTGTCTTCGTTCGGTATGGTACCCGCCGTTATCGGGCCATGTAGTAGTTGCAAATGACAACACTGCTCCGGTTGCTGTTGCTGCGTAATGCAGTCGCAAAGACCATTTTAAAGCCCTTTCCGCTTGAGCTCGGTTAGGCGGGGTTCGAAAGGCACCTGGCAACAGAAGCCTTTCACTGACCTATCAGCTGGTGGTCATCATCAGCGATTAAATATGCTTCATGCTGGGATAATGCGGGGATAAGATGTCTGACAATTTTCATGATCAAGCTGGCATCAACTATGAATTATTAGTCGAGGATTCGCTTCGCAATGTTGTCAGGGGCGCGCTGATGATCGCAGAACATGCGGGGCTTCCTGGTGAATCTCATTTCTTCATCACCTTCAAAACAGACCATCCTGGCGTTGAGATGAATAAAGGCCTTGTCAAAGGCGATGAAAAGGAATTGACCATTGTCATCCAGCATCAATATTGGGATCTAGAAGTCAAAGATAGCCATTTTAGCGTCACCTTATCTTTTTCTGGCAACCCTGAAACATTGGTTATTCCCTTTGCTGCTGTCTCGCAATTCACCGACCCCTCAGTTGGCTTTGGCTTGCAATTTGGCGTTATGGATGATGATGAAAGCGATAATGACAGCCCAGATATCAAAGCGATTGATCAAAAAGGTGATGATGGGCCAAAAACGGGCAAGGAAAATCCAGCCGATGGCACAGATGACAGTGCAGAGATTGTCTCGCTAGATAGCTTCAGAAACCGCCCAAAATCTGATTAATTCAGACCCTTTTAAAACATACAGGAATGACAAATGGCTTCTTTTTCCTATACAGCGTTATTGCCAGTGGGTGAGGATAGAACCGACTATGAATTGGTGACATCTGATCACGTCTCTCGCATAGAAATTGATGGCGAGGCCTTTATCAAAGTCGCACCAGAAGGTTTGCGCCTGTTATCAGAACGCGCTTTTAAAGATATTTCCCATTTGTTGCGACCAGCGCATTTGGCACAATTACGCGCCATTCTTGATGATCCAGAAGCCACCAAAAATGATCATTTCGTTGCCTTAGAGATGCTGAAAAATGCGGTGATTGCCTCTGATGGGGTTTTGCCAATGTGCCAAGATACAGGCACCGCGCTGATCACAGGCACCAGAGGCGAGCGCGTCTTAACGGGCGGTGATGATACCCGCCATCTCTCACAAGGGGTATATGATACCTATCAAACAGCCAATTTGCGCTATTCTCAGCTGGCCCCTCTCACTATGTTTGAGGAAAAAAACACAGCCAATAATTTGCCTGCCCAGATTGATTTATACGCTGGCAAAGGCGCGGAATATAACCTGACCTTTATCCAAAAAGGCGGCGGGTCAGCAAATAAATCATTTCTCTATCAAAAAACCAAAGCTGTGTTAAATGAAGACAGCATGATGGAATTTGTTAAAGAAGCCATTATCGGCCTTGGTACTGCGGCATGCCCCCCTTATCACCTTGCGATTGTGATTGGCGGCACATCGGCTGAATATACCATGAAAACAGTCAAAAGCGCTTCGATCAAAGCACTTGATAATCTGCCAACATCAGGCAGTGAGCTTGGTCATGGTTGGCGTGATCTTGGATGGGAAGAGCGCATTCTTCAACTAACAAGAGAGCTTGGCATTGGTGCGCAGTTTGGCGGCAAATATTTCTGTCATGATGTGCGCGTTATTCGCCTGCCACGTCATGGGGCATCTTGTCCTATTGGCATTGGTGTATCATGTTCTGCTGATCGCCAAGTCAAAGCCAAAATCACAGAAGATGGTATTTTCATTGAAAAGCTGGAACAAGATCCTGCGAAATATTTGCCTGATTTATCGGATGAGACCGCAGATGATGTGGTCAAAATCGATTTGAACCAGCCCATGGATGAGATCCGCAAAACCTTAAGCCAATATCCTGTGAAAACGCGCGTCTCTTTATCAGGCCCGTTAATCGTCGCACGTGATATCGCCCATGCGAAATTAAAAGAACGTCTTGCTGAAACAGGCAGTTTGCCAGATTACATCAAAAATCACCCTGTCTATTATGCAGGGCCTGCGAAAACACCAGATGGCATGGCCTCAGGCTCCTTTGGCCCAACCACAGCAGGTCGCATGGATTCTTATGTGGCTGAATTCCAAGAAGCAGGCGGCTCTATGGTGATGCTTGCCAAGGGCAACCGATCGGCTTCTGTGCGGAATGCATGTGCGAAATTTGGCGGTTTCTACCTTGGCTCTATTGGCGGTGTGGCGGCCAAGCTGGCACTAGATGCCATCAAAAAAGTCGAAGTGCTAGAATATCCAGAACTAGGCATGGAAGCTGTCTGGAAAATCGAGGTGGAAGATTTCCCTGCCTTTATCGTGATGGATGATAAGGGCAATGATTTCTTCAAAATGGATTAAGCCCGATATTTCTGCGGCAATTCTTTTGGCACCTCACCCCCATAGGCCCAATCAAGCAATGAGATGATGTGCATGATTGGTGCCTCACTGGCAGCAAGCTGATTAATGCAACCCAAATTCCCAGCGACCACCATATCAGCCTTCATATCATTGATATGTTGTAATTTGCGTGCCTGTAATTGGGATGCCAATTCTGGTTGTAAGACATTATAGACACCAGCAGACCCACAACAAAGGTGCGATTCTTTCGCTGTCACCACATCAAATCCTGCCTTTGCCAGCAAAGCCTTTGGCGCATGTGTGATTTTTTGGCCATGCTGAAGCGAACAGGCGGCATGATACCCAATGGTAATCCCCTTCGGCGATAAGGGCGATAACAAATTCGCATCATGCAAAAATTCAGACACATCTTTTGCGATCGTTGAAATCTCTTTTGCCAAATGCGCATAATCAGGATCATCAGCCAATAAATTTACGTAATCTTTGATGGTGGTACCGCAACCAGATGTGTTCACAATCACCGCATCCAGCCCCTCTTTGCTTAACTCTTCTGCCCAGGCAGATACCGCCGCTTTCATGGCTTTTTTCGCACCAGCATCATCATTAATATGATGAGACAATGCCCCGCAACAATAGGCTTTTTCTTTGACCACCACTTCAACACCAAAGCGGTTTAACAAACGAATGGTGGCCGCGTTAATATCAGGGTCAATGGCACGTTGCGCACAACCAGCCAATAACGCCACGCGCTTGCCCGCCATCTCAGCAGGGCGATAACGCGCATCACTTGCCCCGACAGCGTCCAATTTACGACGCTGTGCAGGGGCCAAATCAAACATCGCGCGCAATCTGCCTGTAAATAAGCCACGCAAAGGCTTCGCTAATCTGGCAAAGAATAAGGCGTGATGAAACAAACCAGCACGCGGAATGAGAAAGCCAAGCAATTTGCGCAGCATTTTATCATGCAAATCTCTTGTGCCATTTTCTTCGATATGCTGGCGGCCCAAATCCACCAAATGCATATAATCCACCCCAGACGGACAAGTCGTTGTGCATGACAAACATGTCAAACAACGATCAAGATGATAGCCTGTCTCTTCAGATGGCGGCTGTGTATCATTTTCCAACATATCGCGTATCATCCAGATACGCCCCCGCGGGCTATCGCGCTCATCACCTGTTAACACAAAGGTCGGACAAGTGGCTGTGCAAAAGCCGCAATGCACACATTTACGCAAAATAGAATCAGCTTGGCTGATAAGCGGATTTGCTAATTGTGCTTCGGTAAATCTGGTTTGCATTTACACATACTCCGATGATCAAATAGGGCCGTTATCACAGCCAGCCAGGGTTTAACAGATTATGCGGATCAAATGACGCTTGAATACGCTTATTCAAAGCCGCAAGGGCTGGTGCCATTGGCTGGAACACATCAATTTGTGACCGCAAATCCTCTGATCCCTTTATCAAGCTGGCATGCCCCTCACCTCTTTTGGCAATGGCCGTGCGGATGATCTGATGTGCCCCCTCATCCGCGCAAGCCAACCATAACAGGCCCCCTGCCCAATCCAAATAACCAGAACAAGCCATGTGATTTTGAATATCCTCAAGAATGGCAAACCCCTCTGTTGGGGCAACGGATATCCGCCAGATTTGGCTTGCCTCTTCTGGCAAAAGCCGCGCATCACGAATGTCTTGCCACAAGCCTTGGCTTGCGTCATGCGCCAAGTCATCACAATGACCATAATCAGCCAATGCCGCTTTCATATGGGCCAAGCGATCTGCGACAGACAACACAGCGACTCCCTCTAACCTGATCACTGCCACATGCGCGTTGCGTGCCAAATCATGCATCCCTTTTGGCACAATCGCGGCCGCAGACGCTTCGAATGAGGTTTGCATCGCCATTTGCACAGCCGCCGCCGCCTTTTGCCCGTCATTACTTGCCACAATTACAGAACAAGATGTCTCTGGGGCTGGCAAAGTTTTCACAGTGACTTCATCAATTACGGCCATGGTACCAAATGACCCACAAATCAGCTTTGACAGATCATAACCTGTGACATTTTTAACGACCTTTGACCCTGATTTAAACGCTGTGCCACGCCCTGAAACAGCCGAGAATCCCAGTAAAAAATCGCGTGCCGCACCAGCAGATAGACGACGTGGCCCAGAAAGATTTGTCATCAAATAACCGCCAAGAGACCCTGTTGAAGATGCCCCAAAGACGCGTTCCAAATGCGGCGGCTCAAAAGCCAACATCTGTCCTTTTGCTGCCAAGGCCGCTTCAATGTCTTGCAACGGCGTTGCGGCATGTGCTGTGATAATCAGCTCTTCAGGCTCATAATCAATAATGCCGCTCATCTGAGAGACATCGAGGATATGATCTGCCGCAACCACATTACCAAAGCCTTGTTTTGTACCACGGGCCTGAATGGCAACAGGCGTCTTATCTGCCACAATTTGTTGCAGGCAAGCTTCAAGATCAGAAAAATCAGTTGGCGTAAATTGTGTCATGACACATCCCAAGCGGTCTACAGCGTGAATAAGAATTAAAAACGTGGCAAATCAGGATGTGGCACATCCCCTTTATGGACATGCATGCGCCCCAATTCAGCACAGCGATGCAACACAGGGAACACCTTACCAGGATTTAACAGATGGTTGGGATCAAAGGCACATTTCACACGTTGTTGTTGCTTTAAATCTTCTTCACTGAACATTTCAGGCATCAAATCGCGTTTTTCAACACCAACCCCATGTTCTCCTGTTAATACCCCGCCCAAAGCCACACAATTGCGCAAGATATCATTGCCAAATTCTTCAGCCAGCTCTAATTCGCCTTCCACATTGGCATCAAACAGAATCAGCGGGTGCAAATTGCCATCACCTGCATGGAACACATTGGCCACGCGAAGCCCGTATTTTTGGCTCATTGAGGCCATGCGTGTTAACATTTCAGGCAAAGCCTTGCGCGGAATGGTCCCATCCATACATAAATAATCTGGCGAAATACGGCCCACCGCAGGGAACGCCGATTTACGTCCTGCCCAGAATTGATTTCGCTCTTCTTCGCTATGGCTTAATCGCACAGAGCTTGCGCCAGATTGGCTAACAATCTCACCCACACGTTCCAACAGAAAATCAACTTCGACCTCAGGGCCATCAAGCTCGACAATCAAGAGTGCCGCCGCATCACGGGGATAGCCCACATTCACAAAATCTTCAGCCGCATTAATCGCAGGCGCATCCATCATTTCCATGCCAGCAGGGATAATCCCAGCGGCAATCACATTGCTGACCGCTTGACCTGCCTCTTGTGCAGAATCAAACCCCACCAACATCGCGCGCTGGCTCGCAGGTTTTTTCAAAATACGCACTGTGACTTCTGTCACCACCCCAAGCAAGCCTTCAGACCCTGTCATTAAACCCAGAATATCCAAACTGCCTGAATCAAGATATTTGCCGCCGATACGCAAAATCTCGCCATCAATGGTGACAATTTCCACACCCAAAACATTATTGGTGGTCAGACCATATTTCAGACAATGCACCCCACCTGAATTCTCAGCGATATTGCCACCAATCGAACAAGCAATTTGGCTTGACGGATCAGGTGCATAATAAAAGCCCTGATCTTCTACCGCATGGGTAATGCCCAAATTTGTCACACCAGGTTGCGTGATCACACAGCGATTATCAAAATCAATATCCAGAATTTGGTTAAATTTCCCAAGACCAAGCAAAACGCCATCTGCCAATGGCAACGCCCCACCTGATAATGAGGTACCTGCCCCACGCGGCACCACCTTAATCTCATGATCACGGCACCATTTCATGACATCTGCCACCTGCTGGGTTGTCTCTGGCAACACCACCAGAAGCGGCATTTGTCGGTAAGCAGACAGGCCATCGGCATCATATGCTTTCATTGACGCTTCATTATCAATGACACAGGCGGCTGGCAGTACGCTGCGCAAACCTGCGGCAATCTCTGCACGGCGGTCAATCACTGTTTGATCAGCTTTCGGCATTTGCATAACCCGAACCCCTTTGATTGGATATAAAGATCTCGCCCTTAAAATAGAGCGCGCAAGGTCACTTGTCGACCATAAGACAAACAGTTAATGAAAAGCCTTTCCATAATGCGGAACAATGAAATCAGACACAAAAAAACCGGCTAGGTGCCGGTTTCATGTTCAAACACTGTTTGACTGTCTTAAAAGACCACTGCCTTAGCCCTGACGAGCCTTAAGACGAGGGTTCTTTTTGTTGATCACATAAAGACGACCTTTACGACGGACAACCTGACAGTTACGGTCACGTGACTTCAGTGTTTTTAAAGAGCTGACGACTTTCATGACGCGCCTCATTCCTTAGAATTCTTAACAAGTGAGTGGGGAACATAGCCCCAAGCGAACAACACGTCAAGTCACATATCACAAGAAATTATGCTTTTTCTTGTTCCTGTGCCTTATTCAGGTGACGCCAAGCAAACGCCAGTGCCTTTTAACCCGCAATAGCCATGCGGCACCTTATGCAAATATTGCTGATGCGCATCTTCCGCATAATAAAAAATCTGGTTTGCCATAATATCTGTGGTGACGGGGCCCATCCCTGCTTTTGCCAGTGCCACCCCATAAGATTTGGCAGACTCTCTTGCGATTTGCAGATCATCTTCATTATCTGTGTAAATCACAGACCGATATTGCGTGCCAACATCATTGCCTTGCCTGTTGCCTTGTGTTGGGTCATGTTCTTCAAAAAAGACTTTTAACAAGTGTTCCAACGAAATGATTTGCGGATCATAGCTGATTAACACCACCTCACTATGGCCAGTGCGTCCAGAACACACCTCTTCATAAGTGGGGTTTGGCGTCATGCCGCCAGCATAACCCACCGCTGTGGTATAAACCCCATCCATTTGCCAGAACAGGCGTTCCGCCCCCCAAAAACACCCCATACCGACAATAATTTGGCGATAAGCAGGCGGAAATGGCGGCTGAATAGGCCGTCCATGCACTGCATGTGGTTTTGGATTCACAATGGGATCAGCGCGCCCTGGCAAAGCTTCTGCGTCATCTGGCAAGCGTGATTTAAAAGGATTTGAGAATAGCATAGCGTATCTCTCCCACAAGCAACATGTTAGGCCCCTGACGGGCTGTTATCTTATACATGGGCACCAGCATCAAACAAGACAAGTCACCAGTGCTGATCTTATCGTTATTTTGATATCTTTAATGATTGGATGCCAGGCAATATTTTACCTTCTAGCCATTCCAAAAAGGCCCCACCCGCCAATGACAAATAGCTAAAATCATCTGCAACACCAGCGACATTTAATGCAGCAACCGTATCACCGCCGCCTGCGACAGATACCAATTTGCCCTGTTTGGTTTGCTGGGCCACCTCTTGTGCTACCGCAATGGTTGCTGTATCAAAAGGCGCCATCTCAAACGCCCCCATCGGCCCATTCCATAACACAGTCTTTGCGTTGCGAATCATGTCTTGTGCTTGCGCAATCGAAGCAGGCCCAATATCAAGCATCATTTCACCATCTGCCATCGCATCATTGGCAATGGCGCGGTGGGCCGCACCAGCGGCAAATTCCGTGGCGGCCAGCCCATCAACTGGCAATAAAATCTGGCAATGGGACGCCTCTGCCTTTGCCATAATCTTTTTCGCAGTATCATATAAATCAGCTTCACGAAGCGAGGCTTTCATATCAATCCCAAGCGCGCCCAAAAAGCTGTTCGCCATGCCGCCACCCAAAATAATCGCATCTGTGCGTGTCACAAGGTTTTCTAAGACCGCCAATTTGGTCGATACTTTTGCGCCGCCTACCACAGCGACAACAGGCTTTTCTGGCGCAACCAGCACGTCTGATAAGGCTTGTAATTCTGAAGCCAAAGAATCACCGACATAAGACGGCAGATGATTGGTAATGGCTTGTGTTGACGCATGGGCGCGATGCGCGGCTGAAAACGCATCTTGAACAAAGACATCACCCAATGTGGCAAGCTGGCTGGCAAAGTCATCATCATTGGCTTCTTCTTCTGGCCAAAAACGCAAATTCTCGCCAAGCACAACATCCCCATCCTGTAATGATTGGCACTGATTGCAGGCCTCTTGCGACAACAAATCAGCAATCAAAGGCACCTCTTTTCCAAGAGCCTTACTTACATAAGACGCAATTGGGGCCAATGAAAGTTCAGGCACAATTTTGCCTTTCGGGCGTCCCAAATGGCTTAACAATACCAAACGCGCACCCTGCTCCATAAGCCGCCTTAACCCTGGGATAATGCGTGTTATTCTTGTGTCATCTGTGATCATGCCCTCTTTTAGGGGCACATTGAAATCCACGCGGATCAGGCATATTTTACCGCTTAAATCATTATGTGATGCGATGTTAAAATCGTTCAGCATGACAAAACCTTTTTTCTCTAGTAGAAAATCACGTCACTATGTAACACAGATTTGTTATTCTGACAGTGAAAAGTAAAAACTGGCAAAACAACAAAACGCGCCTTTGGGCCAATTGTGACAAGAAAATAAAAGAGGTTTCATTTCCATGTCCGATAAGATTATACCACCATTTCATCTGGCATTTGCCGTGACAGATTTACAAAAGACAGAAAGCTTTTTTGTCGATTTATTGGGATGCGAGACAGGACGGCGTTCTGAAAGATGGATTGATTTTGATTTTTTTGGTCATCAAATCACGGCGCATCTGGTGGATGGTGATTTGCCATCTGCTGAGACCAACCCCGTTGATGGGGAAAAAGTCCCCTCTCGCCATTTTGGGGCAATTCTTGAATGGGATCAGTGGCAGGCCCTGTCAAAGCGTTTGCAAGATGCCAAGATCAGCTTTTTGATCGAACCGCAAATTCGTTTTGCAGGTGAAGTGGGCGAACAAGCCACCATGTTTTTCCGTGACCCATCTGGCAATGCGCTGGAATTTAAAGCCTTTAAAGACCAATCCATGATCTTTGCGAAATAAAGATTTTCACCAAAGAGACCTTTTTTTGATGCAAACCCCGATCACCGCCAGACAGGAATTTTTCGCTGGCATAAAAGATATCTTGCCCTTGCAATTTGGTATCATCCCCTTTGGCACCGCCTTTGGGGTTTTGGGTGTTGATGCTGGCCTGACATCATGGCAGACCTTTTTCATGTCCAGCTTACTATTTGCGGGCACCAGCCAAATCATTTTTGCCCAGCTTGTGTCAATCGCAACACCTGTGCCGATCATCCTCAGCTCTGTGGCAGCCTTAAATGCCCGCCATTTGCTCTATTCTGCTTCGATTTCAGCCTATCTTCGCCATTTGCCTTTGCGCTGGAAAATCCCACTTGCCTATCTCTTAACAGATGAAGCATTTGCCACCTCGATCATTCGCTATCAACAAAAACCAGCCAATGATGTGATGCATTATCACCTGCTTGGCTCTGGCCTTACCCTATGGTCAGTCTGGCAGCTCTCCACCGCGATTGGGGTTCTTGCGGGTCATGCCATCCCAGACAGCTTGTCTTTGGGCTTTGTGATTCCACTGATTTTCCTAGCGATCATCTTACCCTTAATCAAAAGCAAGGTCGAAATTGCAACACTGATTGTCAGCACAACTTGTGTCTTTTTATTCGCCCATTTGCCCTATAATTTATGGCTGTTAATTGCCGCTATCGCAGGCATTATCGCAGGCGTCATCACAGACAGCCTCGCCGCTCGGGGTGTGATATGATTTGGCTTGTTATCATCATCAGCGGCATGATCACTTTTGCGATGCGCTTTGTGTTTTTAACGCCTCTTATGCCAAAAGATATCTCACCTGCCATGACAACAGCCATGCGGCTGGTGCCAATTGCGGTGTTATGGACCATCATTGTTGCTGAAATCTTCTTATCTGGCCAAGCGGTAGCAGATCCGCTTACCAACCCGCGCCTTTATGCCGCCGCTCTTGCGCTGATTGTGGCATGGTTCAGCAAATCAGTCATTGCCACCATTGGGGTGGGTTTGCCAGCCTTATGGGCGTTTGATTATTTTTTGCCCTAATCGGCCATCCATAACCGCCAACCCAATGGCAATGACGACAAACCCTATAAGGGCTTCGACTGGCAAATATTGCGCCAACACAAGACCGTCAAGCAACACAGCAAAAACAGGCACAATGATTGTCACCAACATCAAATTGGATGCCCCTGCCAAGGCTAAAATCTTAAAATATAAAAGATAGGCGCCAGCCGTGCCAATCACCCCAAGGCCAATCGCGACGATGATCATAGTGCCATCAAGCGCGAAATGCGGCACCCCTTCTTTGATCAGCATCACAGGCAATAACAACAAGCTGGCCGTTGCCATCATCCCAAAGGCGGTAACTGCCCCGTGATAGCCTTGCAAGCGTAATTTCCCCCATACAGAGGCAAAGGCATAGGATAAGGTTGCCAAAATCACAGCCAATTGACCAATGGATGTGAAATCCAGCGCAAGCAATTCTGTTGGCCCTGCGACAATCACAACCCCGCTTATGCCAATCAGCACCCCTAGAAAACGTGACCAGCTCAGCCTTTCATCTGCGATAAATAGCGCAGCAACCACGACCCCAAAAAAGGCGGTATTGGCATTGATGATTGATGCCATGCCACCTGTGATAAATAACTGCCCATAGGCAATCAGTGAAAAAGGAATGGCGTTATTTAACGCGCCCATAAGGGTCACTGGCGTCCAGAATTTCAGGCTTTTTGGCAAGGAAATTTTTGCAAGACGCAAATAGAAAAACAGCGTCAGCGCGCCAATTAACACGCGGAAAAACACAAGGCTTACAGGCCCCATCACCACCAAAGCCATTTCGATAAACAGAAAAGACGCGCCCCAAATCACGGATAACAGCATCAACAATGCCCATGCTTGCTTAGACAAAGATCGTCCCTCCCCAACGCTGATGGAAAATTATGCTAGTTAAAGGCCACAAGCATCATTCTGACACCCATAAGAAAGAAAAACCAGAGCAATATCTGTCTGAAACGGGTTTGTTCTACCTTGCCACGCAACGCCTCACCAATCCGAAACCCAAGCAAGGCGGCCACGGTGCCAATGGCGGCAGGACCCAAGACGGCCATGGTGACAAGGCCTGTTGCGATATAACCGACTGCCAGCGGCACACATCCCACAAGAAGCAAGAAACCAGACGCATCAACAAAGGCTTTTGGCGTTAAATTTTTAGAGATCAAATAAATCACCAAGGGCACAGCCCACATGGAGGTCAAAGCCCCCATCAGACCTGCTGAAACCCCCAAAACCACTTGCCAGATTTTATCTTTTTCAGGCGATAGCTTAATCGGCTTTCCGATCAGATTATAGACGGCAAACACCATCACTGTTACCGCCACAATCAGGCGCAAGGCATCTTCAGGCACTTGTGCCGTCACAAATGAAAACCCAAAAATGCTAACTGTTAATGCCACCGCAAATAAGCCATATCGCCGAACAAGATCTGGCAAATCATCCACTTTTGAGACCTGGACCAAATTGGTCAACAACATCGGGATCAAATTCACAGCCAAGGCTTGTAAGGGGGATAAAAAAAACGTCATCAAGGTGATCGCAGTGGTCGGCAGGCCAAGCCCCAAAAATCCCTTTATGGTGCCAGCCACCAAATAACAAGCCGCCACAAAGACACATACCTCCCAAACCGCCATTATAATGCTTTCTGGGCGAGGAATTCAGCGTGATAATCACGCGCTGTTTTCACAATAATCTCAGCCAATTTTTCATCTAATTCTGTGAGCCCGCCCACATCATGGGTGGTCAAAGTGATCGTCACATCACGATAGACATTATACCAATTCGGGTGATGATCTAGCACCTCTGCTGCGATCGCAATTTCTGACATAAAGGCAAAGGCACGTTTGAAAGTGGCAAATCGCAATTTGATTGAAATTGCGGTGCCATCCTTCACAAGATGCCAATCTGGATAAAGGCTGATAAGCTGTGATATCTGATCCTTATGATAGATCGTTGGGCGCATGCGATTTTGCCTTTTGTCAAAAGCCTCTTTATGGTGAGGGCATCATTGATCTTAAAAAAAATAGCATAACTTTATGAAATTTTTGTTTATTGCACAAACACCATCTGAAAACACCAAGGCCATCGCCAAAACGGCCCTTGCGGCCATGCAAGATCATGCCAGCGAGGCCAGCTACATCCTCTTTCAATCACCCACGCAAATAAAGGCCAGTGATATTGATGATATAGATGGGCTGATCCTAGGCACATTAGAGAATATTGGTGCGTTATCTGGCCTGACCAAAGATATGTTTGATCGTTGTTACAATGACTGGCTAGATCGCAAACAAGGATTGCCTGTTGCCTTTTATATCAGAGCTGGCCTTGATGGCACCGCGACAAGCCGCACCTTAAACAGCTATGCAAAAGCGTTATCATGGCGGCTCATTGCCCCGCCCCTTATCCTCCATGGCAGCTATGATGATCAGATGCCATCAGATGCTGCCGCTTTGGCCGCTGGCTTGATTGCGGGTGTTGAAGCTGGCATTTTTTAATCTATCTTTCCGCGCGTAACAAAAAAGAGGCCACCGCATATGAGATTCCACCCCTCATGAGATTATTATCATTTTTTGCCGAAATTGCCCCGCTTTGCGCGCTTTTTATTGGCACAGAGTTATATGATATCTTTATTGGTGCGCTTGCATCTGTGATTGTGGCCGCCCTTGTTTTGGTGCTGACCTATCTTCGGGAAAAGCGCGTGGCGCGTTTTGCGATATTTTCCGTTGCCTTATCAACGCTTTTTACCATCGCTGCTTTTTTGGCTGGCGAAAGCGTCTTTATCAAGATCCAACCAACCCTCTTTAACCTCAGCTTTGGTGCGGTATTGCTTGGCGGGCGTCTATTTGGCTTGCCAATGATGAAACGGTTTTTTGGCACGCAATTCTTTTTAACAGATCAGGCATGGCTGACCTTGACCACAAGATGGGGGCTTTTCATGTTTGTGCTTGCCCTTGGCAATGAATGGGCATGGCGCAGCTTAAGTGATGAAGGCTGGGTCAGCTTTAAATTATTCATCGTCGCACCTGCCACGGCCTTATTCATGGCAGCCCAAATCCCGATCACTTTGCGCTCGCGCATCACCCCTTCTTGATTATCCCTTCTTGATTAAATAGCCAAGAACAGGCAAATGAAGCGCAACATGCCCCACCGCCTCATGATGCAAATCAAGTGACACTCTTGTCGCATCAAGATAACGAAGCGTGCCAGTGACATCAGGATCAGCCGTCTGGCCATATTGGCGAATGACCACCTGATCTCCCACCGCAAGATTATCTGGATTATGCCCAAAAATCCCGCTTGGGCTTGTCGGTGTTGCGTCTTTTGCAATCGCAAGGGCTTGTTCACCTGTGATATCAGTGGCACTGCCTTGGCCAAGGGCTTCGACCTTTTCATTAATCGCTAAAAGTGCCTTAAAAGGTGCTAAAAAGGCGGGGCCGCCATCCCATCTGCCATTAATAAACCACAACAAATAATGCAGATTCGCATCAGCTTGGCTAGGGGCATCCCCAAATAAGAAATCACCGCTATTTTGGGCATGAGCCTCTAGCAGTGACAAACCAGCATAAAGCTGGGTTTCAATCGCTGGCAAATTGGCCACCATGCTCTCTTTCGTCCATCCTTGATCAAAATACAGACTGGCTCTGTCTTTGATAAATTCAGGCGGGGCACCATCCATGGCATTCACAAGCACAATGCGCAATGCCAAATTAAACAAAACCGTTTCTGACCAGCTGGCCATTGCCATGGAAAGGCCTGTGACCAATTGTGGCTCTTTAATCTCTTCATCCAATAACCGAAAGATATTTTGGCTATCGCCATAAATATCGGCGCCCACTTGTGCCACAGGTGTCCGCCGATAGCCCCCTGTTAAGGGCATCAAAAGCGGCTTTGGCGGTACTCTTGGGATTTCAACTGACTGCCAAGATAAGGATTTCATGCCAAACCCCACACGCACCTTTTGTGCAACAGGTGATTGGGGGTAATGATGAAAAATAATATCAGACATGTTCTGCCTCATTTATGAAAAAGGATAAGGTATAAAAAACGATAAGGATACCAACAGGCGGTTACTGAGATGGCATAGATTGCAACCAAACCCGCCCAGGGCCCGTCAGAGACGCCACATATTGCCCATTGGCCAATTGTTCCAATTCAAACCCAATAGAGGGTGCCATCGCCGCCAAGGCGCGCGCATCCACTTGCAACACATCATCATCATCTAAGGTTAACGGGAATAAATCACCACTCATAAAGGCAACAACCGTGCCTTCCCCTGTGACTTGATAAAGCTGATACGGGCCTGCTAGCCCCTCTAATTCCACATCAACCACAAGCGATAATGCCACATCATGTGTCACAGCAAATAAGCTCGAAGATGACAGAATCAGACCGTTTTTATGGATCTGCATATGAAAAGCAATCAGCGAGCCAGTTGAGCTTGGTGACAGATACAGGATTTCATTTTCATTACTGTCATTGCGGTAATTATCAAGGCCTGTAAATTCTGCATGTGGTTCAACGGCAATCGCAGGGGCTTTTGCCAAAAACGCCCCTTTCGCGGCGGTAATCACACAATAAGCTGGGCAATCAAATTCAAGCGCAGGTGACGCGCCTTCAACAATACGATAGCTAGCGGTCATACCCGCCTCATCAGATGCAGGCACAGTTTCATGTAACTCTTGATCATTTGTGTCTGGCAATTGTGGCTCATCACTCATCTGGCGTCATCCAAATTGAAATCTCTTTGTCTTACTATAGCTAGCATCGTGAACATGACAAAGCTTTCCTTTTACCAAAACAAGTAATTTATCTGTTTTTTGGGTAATCCTGTTGACGGCTTATGATCGTAGCAAAAGACAGTGACACAAAAACAGAAATTACGATTGTGATAAAGGAGCTTACGCATGGCATATGCACAAATCAGTGATCAATCTCGCATGGGCCCTTTATTGGCAATGGCCGCTTTGTTTATGATGCTGGTCTTTACCAGCACAGCTGAGGCAGCTGGCAGCTATAGCTCATCTTCAAAATCAGATAAAAATGATTTCATCACCAAGGCAGAATCACAAATTGCACAAAAAGCCTATGATAAGGCCCTGATTTTGCTGGATGCAGGCCTTAAAAAAGAGCCGAATAACGCAGATGGCTGGAATTTGAAAGGCTTTTCCCACCGCAAATTAGGGGCATATGAAGCAGCAAAAGCAGCCTATGACAAAGCCTTATCAATCAAGCCAAATCATGAAAGAGCGATGGAATATCTTGGTGAGCTTTATCTTACGCTTGATGATTTGCCACAAGCAGAGGCCATGCTTGAAAAATTGGCCGCCAAATGTCTGTTTAACTGTAAATATCGTGACATGTTGGCAGATTCGATTGCGGCCTATAAGGCGGCAAATTAACGCCATCTACTCACGCCATCAAACCATCATTCAAACGGATGACGGCTAGAGACGTGCGCCAATTCGTCGATGGTCTCCACACCAAGCTGGATCATCACATTTGACAATTCTTCCAGCAAAATATCACCCGCATGCTGAGCCCCCTTCTCGCCAAGGGCGGCAACGGCCATCAAAAAAGCCCTGCCAAGGAAACAGAAATCAGCCCCAAGCGCGATGGCTTTTGCGATATCAAGACCAGAGCGCAGACCACTATCAATCGCAAGGGTGACATCCTTGCCCAATTGACGGCGCAAGCTTGGCAATTGTGACAATGGCGATGGCGCCGCATCAAGCTGTCTTCCCCCATGATTGGAAATCACCAGCCCATCAAGGCCAGCATCAAGAGCCCGTTTGCAATCATCATAATGCAACGGGCCTTTCAAGAGCATCGGCCCATCCCACATTTGGCGCAAATCATCCAAATAATCCCAAGTCAAAGAGCCATTTAACTGACTGCCAATATAGTGCGTGATGTTTGACAGCATCTCAGGCGGGGCATAAGGCTCCATATTACGAAAGCGGAATTTTCCGCCTTGGCGTAACACAGATAACGCCCAGCTTGGATGCAAGGCTGATTGCCATAAAACCTGCAAGGTGGGGCTTGCCTCAGAGCGTGAGCCAATCGGCGCCCCTGCGATCCGCATTTCTTCTCTGCGGCTTGGCCCTGGCACATCTGCCGTTAAAATTAATTTTGTAAAGCCTGCTTTTTTGGCGCGCGCCATTAAATCAATCGCAAGCTCTCTGTTATTTGGGGCATAAAGTTGGAAAAAGCCCTTTTCTTTGGCTATGGGGCCAATCTCTTCAATGCTGGCACCTGCGACCGTGCTTAGCCCATAGCCGAACCCAGCCTCTGCGGCGGCTTTTGCCAATGCTTTTTCTGACCCAGGCCAAATCAAAGATGACAACCCAATCGGTGCGACTGAAAAAGGCGCAGAAAAATCGGTTCCCATAAAGGACATATCCAAATTTGTCGGCACACGCCCGCGCATAAAACGTGGCACAAGCCGCACAGAATGGTAATCTGACACCGACCGATCACGTGCCACATTTTCGCCTGTCCCTGAAAATAAATAGGCCCCAACAAAGGGCGGTAATCTGCGCTTTGCACGTGCTTCAAGATCAGAGATTCGCGGGTATTTTTTCATATATTGTGACATCATGACACTTCTTAACAATGATCCTATGCAAATATGTGTTAAGGGATTGCGCTTGTCTCACGCGGCCCTATCATCTGCCTTAGGCGATAAAATTCCAGCAAAATTATAAAACATCTTAAACAAAGCACCAAGCTATGTTTTTGCCTTATGGATGCGAAAAAGCCTTTGTTGAAATCCTTAACGCCTATCATAATGATTTATGGACCCTTTCAAGCAATTGATACCCTATAGACGCTTACTCATGATTCCTTCTGTCATGATCTCTTCTGTCATGATGACAGCTTTCATGATGACAGCTTTGTTTTTGTCTTATGGCAATAGCGCACGCGCTGACACTGCTTTGCGGGAAAAAACAGCTTGTGTGCCGCCAACTTATCTTGCGCGAAGCTGGCCAGAGACCGATTTTTCAAAATGCACCATTGATTTGGGCGAGATCATATCTGGCGGCCCTGGCAAGGATGGCATACCGCCTCTTGATAGCCCACAATTTATCCCGCTTTCAGACGCCAATATCGCTGATCAGGAACCTGTCATATCCCTGCATCAGAACGGCGTTGCCAAAGCTTATCCTTTGTCTATTTTAATCTGGCATGAGATTGTTAATGATGAGATTGCAGGATTGCCAGTGGCCGTGACCTATTGTCCTCTATGCAATACATCTGTTGTGTTTGACAGACGCCATCACGGCCAATTGCTTGATTTTGGCACCACAGGCAGTTTGCGTTATTCTGATCTGATTATGTATGACAGGCAAACATCCAGCTTTTGGCAACAATATGCAGGCAACGCCATCGCAGGCGAACTTGCAGGCACAACGCTAACAATCATTCCCTCACGCCTTGAAAGTGTCTCTCAGTTTAAAGACAGGCACCCAACGGGCCAAATCTTGGCCATCCCCACAAATTTCCAGCGTCGCTATGGGGCCAACCCTTATGTCGGCTATGACAGCTCTCTTTTTCCTTTTTTATTCACAGGCACTGTGCCAGATCATATTCCGCCGCTTGAACGGGTGGTGGTGTTTGGCGATACCGCGATGACTCTGTCTTATGTCAGGCAAAACGCCCCTGTCATCTATCAAGATTACCGCCTTGATTGGCAAGCTGGCCAAGCCTCGGCGCTAGATAGCGTGCAAATCGCAAATGGGCGGGATGTTGGCACTGTTACGGTTCAGCAAACCCAGCCTCATGGCACCCTGCAAGATGCGCCTTATAAGGTGACCTTTGCCTTTGTCTGGCATGCGTTTAACCCTGATCAGCCCATTATCGGCCTAACACCTTAAAAGCCGTCAAATTTTCTGATGGGTGTGCCAGCGATATAATGCGAAATCGTCTCCACCATTTCCGAATAAAAGATCGCCATGGTTTGTTCTGTAACATAGCCGATATGCGGGGTGCATAATAAATTGGGAATCTGGCGCACAATATGATCACTAGGCACAGGTTCCGCATCATAGACATCTGTTGCCGCCGCGCGAATTTGCCCTGTCTGCAAAGCCTCTATTAACGCCTCTGTATCAATGATGGGCGCACGCGAGCTATTCACCAAACACGCGCTTTGTTTCATCATTGCCAATTCCTTCTTGCCAACCAAATGGCGCACACGATCTGATAATTTTAAATGGATCGATATATAATCTGAGGTGGCGAAAAAACGGTCCTTATCGACAAAACGCACGCCAGCGGCATCACATCTATCTTGGGTCAGGTTCTGTGACCATGCTTGCACATCCATGCCAAAGGCCTGACCGAATTTTGCCAATTGCAAACCAAGACGACCAAGCCCCAAAATACCAAGCGTCGCGCCTCTTAAATCACGCCCTGTTGAGACTTGCCAGCCAGTGCTTGTCATAGATGTGGCATTGGCGAATAAATCACGCGCCAAAGTGCCAATTAAAATCATAGCCAATTCGGCTGTGGCATGGCCAGGACTGTGGGTGCCCATTACCATGATACCAGCTTGCTTGGCGGCCTCCTGATCAATGGATTGATTATGCATGCCAGTTGTGACGATCGCTTTTAATTGGGGCAAAGCACTGATTAATGCGGCATCAAAAGGGGTGCGTTCACGCATAATGCCAATGATATGATAAGGGGCAAGCCGTTGAATGAGCGCCTCTCCTGTCAGCGTATCTTGATAAAAATCAATCTGGTGATGCGCGGCAAGTTGATCCCAATTGGCACTTTTTGGCGCGTCATTTAACCAATCATCGATAATCGCGATTTTCATGTGGAACCCCTTTTAAAAAACGTTTTATGTAATCAGATCGCAGGGCCGCTTTCTTCATAAATACAGATAAATAAGCATAGCGATCAGAAAAGAAACAGGCTTGCCTATTGGCTAAGCAATGCATAAAGATATGAAGCATTACCACCCATAATCAAGAGACAATTTTTTGAAACCTTTTACCAGCCTTACAAGCTATCTTGCGTCTGCTCTATCTGGTGATGCCAGCCTATTAGATAGCGGCTTTACGGTTATTCTTATCACTTTTTTATGGGTTCTTTTTGGATTTAGCGCTTGTTATCTGCTATGGCCGCATCTCGGCGTCTATGGCAAAAGCAACAGCGTCAATTTTGTCATATTTGGCACAGGGGCATGGCTTATCTATGGGGCCAGCTTGCTATCTCATGCAATTTCTGCAAGCTTTGCGCACATTATGATTAAGATAGGCGCCAGAATTTGCACCTTTATACTATTGCTATTGGGCATTGCGCTGATCATCATTGTGACATCTGGCCAATTATCTTGGACTGTGACACTCTATGACAGTTTGCGATAACAATTTTTGCCTTATATGTGATGAAGATATCAAAATGGGGCAGATCACATAGGATCAGATCAAATGGGATCAGATCAAATGAGATCAGCCCAAGCAGCAAATAGATGCGCGGTGAAACATGCGCAAATGAGGGTCAAGTGGATTTACTTATTTTTGACAAAGATGGCGTCTTACTAGACCTGACCAAAACATGGCTTCCTGTGGCAATTGATATCACCCATCTGTTATCAAAACTCACAAATGGCAAAGTGCCAGCCCCGATCTTTCAAAATGCCATTGGCATTGATGAAGCAAGCCAAAGCGTTGATCCAAACGGCTTATTCGCCGCTGGCTCCTCCCTTGATCAACAGGTGGCATGCGCTGCCATTGCCCCTGAATTAAGCGCGCATTTCTCGACACAATCCTATCGTGATGCGATCACCGCGATTGTTGCAAAAAATGCCCTTCGCCCGCCTATGCCGCATGGCGATATCAAGACCGCTTTGCAAACGCTTCATGATGCGGGCTATCCGATGGCAATCTTAACAAATGATTCAGAACAATCAGCGCGTTCCTCTCTTGAACGGCTTGATATTGCGCATTTTTTTGGCATGGTGGTTGGCTATGATACAGGCTATGGCGGCAAGCCAGATCCCACAGGATTTCATGCCATTTGCCAGCATTTTGGCAAAGATGCCGCACACACGATTATGATTGGTGATACAGGCGCAGATAAAGGCGTTGCAGATGCCGCAGGTGCTGGCCGCTTTATTGGCATTTCAGCAAATTACCCTGATCCAACAGATGCCTTGCAAGGCACAGATCATCTTTTGCCGAACATTGAAACGTTGCCAGCCTTGCTTGCTAGCTTGAAATCCTAGCCAACAAAGGCCTTTTCAAGAACATATGTCGCGGGCTTGCTATTGGCCCCTTCTTCAAGACCAGCCGCCTCAAGCAAGGCTTTCACATCTGTATTCAGCCCTATCGACCCACAAATCATCACGCGGTCAGTGGCAGGATCAAATGGCGTGACACCTAAATCATCAAATAACGCCCCTTGGTCAATCAAAGAGGTGATGCGACCCATTTTCTCAGAAGGCTCTCTGGTTGTGGTGGGATAATAACGCAGCTTTTCTTGCGCCATTTCGCCGATCAGCGGATCTTGCTTCACATCTTCCACCAGCCATTTGCCATAGTCTAATTCATCTAATTCACGGCACGTATGGGTTAAAATGACATCCTCATATTGCTCATAAACCTCAGGGTCTCTGATCAGCGAGGCAAAAGGCGCGATCCCCGTACCAGTTGCAATCATATAAAGACGCTTACCAGGCAACAGCGCATCCAAAACCAAAGTGCCAACAGGCTTGGTCTTCATAATGATATGATCGCCTTCTTTGATATTTTGCAAACGTGAGGTCAATGGCCCATCTTGCACTTTGATCGAATAAAAAGACAAGGTTTCAGACCAAAAAGGCGCGGCGATCGAATAGGCCCGAAGCAAAGGCTTGCCTGCATCATCCTGCAAGCCAATCATCACAAATTCACCCGAACGAAATCTAAAACTAGATGGGCGTTCCACTTCAAACTGAAACAGACGATCAGTCCAATGTTTTACCGAAAGCACCTTTACCGCATCTTTGGTATCAGGTGATACGCCAACAGATTTGTCAGTTGTTTCAAGATTATTTTGTAACGACATGGGCCCTTATCCTACTGTCAATCTTTCCGCATTGGTCATGTTTCACCTTCATGACCCTATGCTCATTGATATCTGCTAAACGCCCTAACAAGTCAATCTTAAGGCGTGAAAAATCCTTTTGTTTTCCTCAAAAAGAAGAGTAAATTTTGCCCTTTTGGTACAAAATTTTTGCATTTACAGGCAAACTTAGCCTTGACTAAATTATATAGTGGGTTAATTCTTAGCTAGTCGCAAATAATCTTTACAATAGACACAATGACAACACTTGCCCAAATGCCTGTTTCTGCCAGACAACACCCAATCTATTGGGCGTTGGCCTTTACGGCTGTCACACTCGCTTTTTGGGGGGTAAGTGACAGTGACTTTGCCTCTGTTATCATGGCGACCATCGCGGATGCCTATTTACAAGTCACCACCTTTGTCGCCGCCACCTTGTTGTTATTTTATGGCATTGAAAAAATCTTTGGCTTTAACGCGGTGCAATTAATGGCGCGCTCTGGCCGCTGGCAGGTGCCCTTAGCGGCCGCCTTGGGCAGCTTGCCAGGCTGTGGCGGTGCGATCATCGTTGTCACCAATTATGTCTCTGGCAGGTTAAGCTTTGGCGCGGTGCTTGCCACCTTAACAGCCACCATGGGAGATGCGGCCTTTTTATTGATTGCAAAAGAACCTGTAACAGGTGTCATGATGATGGCCATTGGGCTGATTGTTGGTACAGTGACAGGTTATATTGTTGATGCCATTCACGGCCCTGATTTCCTGCGCCCCAACCCAAGCAATAACACCGAAAAGCAAGCTGATGTGGCAGGCCGCCAAAGCGGGTCCAAATTGCTGGATAAATTATGGGTAATCGCCATTATCCCAGGCATTGTGTTTGGCGTTTTGGGCGCGTTTCAAATTGAATTAGACCCGCTCTTTGCCAACCACATGATCGAAGAGCCTGTCACCTTATTTGGATTTTTGGCTGGTGTCTTATGTTTTGTGATGTGGTTATTGCCGCGCTTTATGCCACAATCATCCAAAACCAACGGCAACCAGACAAGCATCATCAGCAAAACCATCGCTGATACCAATTTCGTTACAGGCTGGGTTATTATTGCCTTTTTGATGTTTGAAGTCTCATTATTTGTCACAGGCTTTGAACTTGCCAGCTTATTTGACGGCCTTGCCATTTGGGTGCCTTTGATGGCGGTTGCCATTGGCCTGTTGCCAGGGTGCGGACCACAAGTGATTGTGACAACCCTTTATTTGACAGGCGTGGTGCCGCTATCAGCGCAAATTGGCAATGCCATCAGCAATGATGGTGATGCGTTATTCCCTGCTATTGCGCTTGCCCCAAAGGCCGCTATTGTGGCGACATTATATTCCACCCTGCCAGCCTTATTGCTGGCTTATGGCTGGTATTTCTACGCCGCATAATGACCCCTTGTTAAGATAGGGGACGTTTTTCAGATAATCTGTTTCGGTAAGATACCGCTACACGTGCCACCTGCTCTCGCCAATGGTGCTCTGGCATTCTGTTTGCTTGATCTTTTGTTAACAAAACCCCGTCAAAGCCTGATTGTCTGGCATGGCGATATTGATCACAAATTAACGCGCCAGCGGCATAAAGCGTGCCTCGATAGCCCTTTTCACGAAGCAATCTTGCCAATGAAAAGCCCCTGCCATCTGCCATCGATGGAAAATCAATGATGATCAGATCATGATGGTGGCCTGCTTCATCTAACTCTTCAGGATTATCATCGGTGCGCACCACATGATAAGACAGGCTTTCACTTTCAACCTCAGCAAAGCCTGCATCTGTGACAAGAATCTGTGGCAACGCCTCTTTCAAAATAATGTCCTTGCTCATCATGCACCTCTTGCCACAGCATCAGCCCCGCCATATAGCACCTCTTTAAAAGGGGTGATGCCGACACGTTTATAATAATCCAAAAAGCTTTCCTCTCTGTTATGACGTTCTGCAAGATAATGACAGATAATCGCATCAATCGCTGGCAAGATGGCCTCATAGGAAAAACCAGGACCTGTTCTTGTGCCAATGGCGGCATCTTGACTGCCATCCCCGCCTAAGGTGATTTGATAATTTTCGACCCCTGCCCGATCAAGGCCAAGCAAGCCAATATGGCCCACATGATGATGGCCGCACGCATTGATACAACCTGAAATCTTGATCTTTAACGGACCAATATCCCATTCAGCCTGTCGTTTTTCAAAATGAGTCGCAATCGCTTGTGCGACGGGAATAGAACGCGCTGTTGCCAAACCGCAATAATCAAGGCCAGGGCAAGCAATAATATCTGACACCAATCCAATATTGGCTGTGGCAAGACCTTGTTCTGATAGGCTTTGATAGATCTGCAAAAGATGCGCCTTTGGCACATGGGGCAAGATGATGTTCTGCTCATGGCTGACACGTAACTCATCATAAGCAAACTCTTTTGCCAATTGTGCCATTAATCGCATTTGATCTGCTGTGGCATCCCCTGGTGTCTGGCCTTGTTTTTTCAACGAGATGGTCACACAGACATGACGGTTATCTTTATGCTCTGATACAGATTGCGATGCCCAATTCGCAAATGCGGATGACAGATTATAATCATGTGAAAGATCATAATCTTGCGCTGATGAAAAATCAGGGGCGGCAAAGTCATCTGCTAGCTTTTCAAGCACCTCATCTGAAACAGTGATAAACCGTTTTTTGATTTGGTGAAATGCCAACATGATCTGCGCCTTGATCGCCTCAAGCCCTGTTTCTTGCACCAAAATTTTGATGCGCGCTTTATATTTATTATCACGGCGGCCATAGCGGTTATAAATATGAAGCACCGCTTCTAAATAAGGCAAGAGATCTGATTTTGGCACAAAAGACGCAATCTCTTTCCCAATCACAGGTGTTCTGCCAAGCCCACCGCCAATCAGCACGCGATATCCCACCGCGCCGTCATCATTGCGCACGATTTGGATACCAATATCATGAAAAGCAATCACCGCCCTGTCATCTTCTGCCCCTGTCACAGCGATCTTAAATTTGCGTGGCAAAAAGGCAAATTCAGGATGGCCAGTGGACCATTGACGTAATAATTCAGCTGTGATCCGCGGATCTTCGACCTCATCTTTGGCCGCACCAGCAAAATGATCTGCTGTGACATTGCGAATACAATTGCCAGAGGTTTGGATGGCATGCATATCCGCATCAGCAAGCGCGTCAAGAACATCACCCACATCTTGTAATTTCATCCAATTAAATTGGATATTCTGGCGTGTTGTGAAATGGCCATAGCCTTTATCCCAGCGTTCCGCAATATCAGCAAGCGTCATCATCTGAGCTGAGGACAGCGTGCCATAAGGGATCGCAACACGAAGCATATAGGCATGTAATTGAAGATATAGCCCATTTTGCAGACGCAATGGCTTATAGTCATCTTCGCTGATGACCCCGTCAATACGACGCTGTGTTGCAGCTTTAAATTCTGCCACACGATCTTTTACAAACGCTTTGTCAAATTCTTCGTAACGATACATCTCATCTCTACCTCTTTAGCTGTTGGAAGCTGTGATTTCTTGTTTGCCATGGTGGTAATTGGTGGGGCCAGTTGTGCGCAATTGTTCGCGCACCACAACAGGCCTGCCATCTGCATCACACGCGATCATATAGGCCCCAACCACAAGATGGGCTGATTGCTGATTAATGAGGGCGGCCTTGGCTTCTGCCTCTGCTTTATCGCGGCTTATCCATAAATCCCCGATCGCAGATGACCAGCTATGATCTGATTGCAAAAACACCGCCTCACCTGTCATTAAATCATTGGCGGTAACGGCATAATAACGGGCCTCAGATTTACTCAGACGCATAACAGCCTCCCTGTCCTAATCTTTGGCGCACAGGCATTTGCACCTTGCCAGCATTCCAAGATGGCAAATGGGCAAGCTGGCTGTGATGCGGCACCAATCCCAAATATAAAATCGCAGGGCCACTCATCTCGCGCATCACAGATGGCAAATCAGACAGGTTTGTCACGCACCAGCTTTCTTCTTTTTGCGAGATATTTTGTGCCACTGTCACAGGCAGATCAGTCGAAATGCCATGCATCAATAACCGCCCTGAAAAATAAGGGGCCACTTTACGCGCCATATAAAGCGCAATGATCTCTTCACCCGCATTCAGCCCCTGCGCCAAAGCGCGCCAATCATAATCCGCATAGCCTGCCTGATCATGACCTGTCATAAAGCGTAACGAGCGGTTGCGCCCCCGCTTGGTTAAAGATGCTGCAGCGGTTGCTGCTCCTGCGCTTGCTGATGTAATGCCCGCGGCAACACGAAACGCGATATCTTCCTTTTCAAGGGCTGCAATTTCTTCATCAAGACGTCCAAAAATGGTCGCATCCCCAGATTTCAGCCGCACCAGCTTATGACCTTGCCGCGCTTTTGTTACCATCAGCTGATTAATATCATCTTGACGCCAACTTGCCCCAAAGCCTGTTTTGCCAACCTCAATCACCTCAGCTTCGCGCCGTGCCAATTCCAAAATCTCAGCTGGCACAAGCCTGTCATGCAAAATCACATCGGCATCTGCCAACAGGCGGCGCGCTTGCATTGTCAATAAATCAGGATTGCCAGGACCAGCACTGACAAACCACACATCATGCTGTTTTTTGTCAAACGCATCTTGGACATCACGCACTAACTCATCAGCGCGCTTTGCTAACGCCTCATGATTTGTCTCAGCAAGCAATGCGCTATCGTCAAAAAAACGTGCCCAAAAATGACGCCGTAATGACGGGGCAAGCTTGGCACCAACCATCTCACGCATGTGACCTGCCAGCCTTGCCAAGCTGCCAATTGATTGGGGCAAGCGTTCTTCTAACTCAGCTTTGATCTTGCGGGCTAAAACAGGCGCGGTGCCTTCGGTGCCAATGGCAATGGTCAAGGGCGCACGATCCACAATGGCAGGGGTGGTAAATTGGCTGCGCGCTAAATTATCAATCACACAATAAGGCAGATTTGCCGCGCTCAGAATAGCCTCCGCCTGATGCGCTTCCGCGCTCAGATAGGCAAAGATCACGGGCGGGCGTGCCCCATCTTCTAGATCGGCTTTCACAAATGCGCGATGGTAAATGGCAAAGCGGCCTTTGGGTTCAGCCGCCGCATTCTCCGCGATAAAAGCGGCTAAGGCATCATCAGGCGCATTGGCATAGATTTCAATATGCGCATCTGATTTGGCCACAAGCCGCGCTTTGGCAACAATATCCTCACCATCACCAATTAAACAAATCCGCTTGCCAGATGTGTTTAAAAAAATCGGAAATTGTTTCATCTGCCTGCCCTTCCTCTTATGACGTGAAGCCAAGAGAATTACAGGGTTTTAGGCAGATACAAGGCCGTTATCAGGCCGATAAACAGATTTTTTACCTTTCATCCTATACGCTAGAAAATTTTCCCACGCAAAAGCGCTTTGATAAAATTACGCATATAAAAAGACCAAAAAAACACGCCAAAAAAAACACGTCTGGCATAACACCAGACGCGCTTAAAAATTCACAAGGCAAGATGTTCTTGCCGCTTATGCCCCTTGCTGAGGACGCATATCGCTTTTGCTAATGCCAGCAACAGCCACAGGCTTTTTCATCGCATCACGGCGGAATGGTTCACCCAATTCCTGGTTCAACAACACTTCGATAAAGGTTGTCTTGCCGTTATTCATCTGATCATCAATCGCCTTATCCAACGCATCAGACAGATCATCCATGGATGATACCTGAACACCTGTGACACCACATGCTTCAGCAATGCCAGCATAGCGCACATCTGTGTCCAGCTCTGTGCCAACAAAGTTATCGTCGAACCACAAAGTTGTGTTACGCTTTTCCGCGCCCCACTGATAGTTACGGAAGATGATCATTGTGATTGGCGGCCATTCATTACGGCCAATCGCTGTCATTTCATTCATTGAAATACCAAAAGCACCATCACCAGCAAAGCCCACAACAGGCACATCTGGACGGCCAATTTTCGCACCCATGATCGCTGGCAAGCCATAACCACAAGGGCCAAATAGACCAGGTGCTAGATATTTACGACCAGCTTCAAATGTTGGGTAAGCGTTACCAATCGCACAGTTATTGCCGATATCTGAAGAGATAATCGCTTCTTTTGGCAAAGCTGATGTGATCGCACGCCATGCCATACGAGGTGACATTTTCTGTGGCTCTCTGTCACGGGCGCGTTCATTCCATGTTGTACCAGGATCATCATCTTCATGATCAAGCGAGGTCAATTCCTGTGCCCATGATGATTTTGTCTGAGCGATCAAAGCTTTACGATCTGCACGGCCAGTATCACCAGCGGCATCACCAAGCTTTTCAAGCAATGAGCTTGCGACTTTCTTCGCATCACCCACAATACCAACAGACACAGGCTTTGTCAGACCAATGCGATCTGGGTTGATATCGACCTGAATGATTTTTGCATCTTTTGGCCAGTAATCAATGCCATACCCTGGCAAGGTTGAAAATGGGTTCAAACGTGTACCCAATGCCAACACAACATCAGCCTTTGCAATCAATTCCATGCCTGCTTTTGACCCATTATAGCCCAATGGACCAGCAAATAGCGGGTGTGAACCTGGGAAAGCGTCATTATGCTGATAGCCACAACATACAGGCGCATCTAGACGTTCTGCCAATTTCATGGACGCTTCAATCGCACCACCAATAACAACACCAGCGCCATTTAGCATCACAGGGAATTTCGCATTGCTTAGCAAATCTGCGGCTTGCTGAAGCGCATCTTCACCGCCACCAGGGCGTTCAAATTCCACAATCGCTGGCAAGTCAATATCAACCACTTGTGTCCAGAAATCACGCGGCACATTAATTTGTGCTGGGGCTGACGCACGCTTGGCTTGCAATATCACACGGTTTAGCACTTCTGCAATACGTGTTGGGTCTCTCACTTCTTCTTGATAGGCAACCATATCTTTGAACAAAGCCATCTGTTCCACTTCTTGGAAACCACCTTGACCAATTGTTTTATTGGCAGCTTGCGGTGTCACAAGCAATAACGGTGTGTGGTTCCAATAGGCTGTTTTCACAGGTGTCACGAAATTGGTAATGCCAGGGCCGTTTTGCGCGACCATCATTGACATCTTGCCAGAAGCGCGCGTAAAGCCATCAGCCATCATACCTGCGTTACATTCATGCGCGGCATCCCAAAATGTAATACCAGCTTGTGGAAACAAATCAGAAATCGGCATCATAGCTGACCCGATAATCCCGAATGCATGCTCAATCCCATGCATTTGAAGCACTTTTACAAAAGCTTCTTCTGTTGTCATTTTCATGGAAATAATCCTCCCGCATGACGATTAAATAAAATCAAAAAAAGCCGTGCGATAAGTGGCAGGGCCTTTTTATCTAAAACTAAGCTTCATTGTTACTGCCTGACCTAACCTTATTAGTGTAGTGCCAGTTACAGCAATATTTAATACCAGAACAATGGCCCACAGATTATCCTAGCCTAAGGGGCATCGCAACATGACTCTGGACTGTTTCTGCACAATGGAATAGTATTTGCACCACGTGATATTTTGGGACAAAGCAGGCTGGAACATCAAAATGACAAACACATCTAATTTTGATACATGGCAGAAACAAGCTGAAAAAGAACTGAAAAAATCATCAGATGATGCCAGCTCATCGACCTTAGAAGGCATCACCATCAAACCGCTTTATAGCGCGGCGGATCTAGAGGGCATATCCCATCTTGATAATTTACCTGGCCAAGCCCCCTTTACCAGAGGGCCGCGCGCCTCCATGTATGTGGGGCGACCTTGGACCATTCGTCAATATGCTGGCTTTTCAACGGCCAAAGAATCCAATCATTTTTATCGCCAAGCGCTTGCTGGCGGACAAAAAGGCTTATCGGTTGCCTTTGATTTGGCCACGCATCGTGGCTATGATTCAGATCATGACCGTGTTGTCGGCGATGTTGGCAAAGCAGGTGTTGCTATCGATACCGTTGAGGATATGAAGACCTTATTTGACGGCATTCCACTTGCAGATATGTCTGTCTCTATGACGATGAATGGCGCGGTTTTGCCTGTTTTGGCAGGGTTTATTGTCGCTGGCGAAGAGCAAGGCGTTGATAAATCTGCCTTATCTGGCACTATCCAAAATGATATTTTAAAAGAATTTATGGTGCGTAACACCTATATCTATCCGCCTGAGCCTTCAATGCGTATTATTGCGGATATTATCGGCTATACCGCTGAGCATATGCCAAAATTCAACTCTATCTCTATTTCTGGCTATCATATGCAAGAAGCAGGGGCGAATTTGGTTCAAGAACTTGCTTTTACCTTGGCAGATGGTCTTGAATATGTGCGCACAGCGACCAATCGCGGCATGGCTGTTGATAGTTTTGCACCGCGCCTATCTTTCTTTTTTGCCATTGGTATGAATTTTTTCATGGAAGCTGCCAAGTTACGCGCTGCGCGCACCTTATGGGCAAAATGGATGACAGCGCTTTTCCAGCCGCAAGATCAGCGCTCGCTTATGTTGCGCACCCATTGCCAAACATCAGGCGCATCTTTGCAAGAGCAAGACCCTTATAATAATATCATCCGCACAACCATTGAGGCGCTAGCCGCTGCGCTTGGCGGCACACAGTCACTGCATACAAATTCATTCGATGAAGCAATCGCTTTGCCGACTGAATTTTCAGCGCGCATTGCCCGCAATACACAGCTTATCCTTCAAAATGAAGCAGGGATTACCGATACAGTCGACCCGCTTGCTGGCTCATATTATGTTGAAAATTTAACGAATGAGCTGATTGAAAAAGCAGATGCGCTTATCAGGCAAATCGAAGAGATGGGCGGCATGACACAAGCGGTTCAATCAGGTTTTCCCAAGGCAGAGATTGAAAAAGTCGCAACAGCGCGTCAGGCGCATATCGATTCTGGCGAGCAGGTCATTGTCGGCGTTAATAAATTCAAACCAGAGGCACCCACCGATATTGATGTCTTGGAAATTGATAATCAGGCCGTGCGCGAGGCACAAATCAGCCAGCTAGCAGAGATTAAAAAATCACGCGATAATGACGCTGTCCAAAGCGCGCTTGCAGCCTTGAGCGATGCTGCCAAAACAGGCGAAGGCAATTTATTGGCCTTATCAGTCGAAGCCATGCGCGCACGTGCCACAGTTGGCGAAGTCTCAGATGCGCTTGCTGCTCATTATAGCCGCTATCAAGGTAGCTCTCACCTTGTTACAGGGATTTATGAAAAA
>JBMHDH010000072.1:0-93787 GCA_049889495.1 Puniceispirillaceae bacterium (SeqCode)
GCACGTTCATCTGATGCCTTGGACGAGGTTAAAAAGCAGGTTGAAGCCATTGGGCAGGCTTGTGTCTCCATGCCTTTAGATGTTTCTGATTCAGAGGCTGTTAAGCATTTTTGTGACGATGTGGTCTCACGTTACGGCAAGGTAGATGTTTTGGTGAATAATGCAGGCGCGTATCAGGACAGAGGTACCTTTGCCCAATCTGATGGAAATGAATGGTGGCGCACAATTGAGGTCAATGTTCGTGGACCGTATTTGATGACACGCCATCTTGTGTCAGCAATGCCAGAAGGCGCCAAAATCATCAATATGAATTCTGGAAAAGGGTATAGCGCAGGCCAAAATAGTAGCTCTTATCATGTTTCAAAGGCGGCGCTTAAAATGTTTACTGAGGCCTTGGCAAATGAACTTTGGCAACAAAAAATTGACGTGAATACAGTTATTCCAGGTCCAACTGCGACCACAACATTAAGTCAGCAAGACCCTCGTTCAGGCGTCACAACAGAGGCGATTTTGGACAAATTTACCCATGAGCCGCCCGCAGGCTTGCCGGCGTGGGAACGTGTAAAGCACCCAGATGAAGTGGCGACATTGGCTCTGCAATTGGCATCCTATCCCATTGGCGGACCCACAGGCCAAGTTTTCTCACTTGCCAGACGGCCATTATAAGAACAATAGGAAATTCATTAATTGTACATGATTGTTGGTAAATGCTAGGGCGATCTTCTAGCTGGTATGGTGCCACCTTATAAAAAAGGTAGAGCGCGGTTACGCGCTATCCTCCTTGCGCATTGCTGTTTAACGCTGGAACACTAAACGGCCATACTAACTCATAACTTTTTTGAAAAATTCACTGATATCCTGCCAAAGATCTCGCAAGAATTTCACGATTGTAAGGTGGTCTAAATCCACGATACTTAAATTTTCTAACATTTTACCAAGATCATAGCCTGTCGCATCATAAATCAAGGATGTAAGAGAGCTTAGCATGCCTTCTTTGGCTAAGGCTTTGGTTTGCCTCTGTCTCTTTTTTCCGAAAATTACGTCTTTCATTAACGAAACAGTGTTGTCTAATTGGCAGTCATTTCTATGTGTGCCGTGGCCTCTGCCGCAATTTTGACCAATGAGCTTTGCTGATACAGGAAAGGCTTGCGTCAAGAAGGTGAGATCACTTGGCCGATTAAACGCATCATCTTCATAGGCAAATACAAGTTTGGGGACGTCATTGGGTTGTGTGATCATCGCTATTTGCTCAGGCCGCACGATTTTACGCCACCACGGATAGGACGTAACTTCGTGACGGGGGCCAGCAAAGGCAGGCGCAAAGGCTATGACAGCGTGGAATTTTTCTGGATAGGATGCTGCGGCCAACAAGGCTGTCCAACCACCTGCCGAATGACCTGAGATCGTTATGTTTGACGGTTGAACGCCCATCTTCAGAAAATCATCTATTACATCTTCCAGTTCATCACGCCGCCCCAATGTATAATATCCCATAGCATAACCGCGGGTGTAATGAATGCCGTCATCAGGGACGTTGTCTTTTTCGAAAATGATTTTTTTATCTATGACAGAAGAGCAATGATAATGAATAAAGGTATTTTTCTCTTTTCCAAGTTGCAAGACAGAAGGGGGTGGTTGATTATGTCGCGCTGAGCAAGCTTGCCTTTTTCTGGGATTTGTTTGCCCATGTAGCCAAATTATGACTGTCGCATTTTCGGGATTTTTAATCTTAGAGGATGGCAAAAAACCGTAATTTACCTTTGTGAGTGGTGAAGCATTCTCAGATTGGATAACAAAGCCGATATCTTTTAAATCTGAAACTGTACCGCAATTAGTGGCACAAGCTCTCGCAGGTACGTGCGCCAAGCACAATGCGAAGAAGACATATAAACCTAAAAGCAATTGATAAAGCGTTTGTTTTGTCATGATGTCGTGGGGTACCAGAATACACAAAAAAAGTAATCAGCACAGATAATCTGCGCTGACAGAGACACAAAACAATAACAGAGATTGCCTTCTAATAGTAACGACTTTAAACAGTTTCTTTTTGGCCAATGATTTATTTGTTTTTAAACGAATTTAGCCAGCCAAGTGAGACATCGGTATCACCATTTGCAGGGTGATATTCTGCCCCCAATGGCCCGTCATAGCCAAGCGCATCTATGGCGGTGAAAAGGGCCTTATAATTCACATCCCCATGGTCAGGCGCGCCTCTATCTGGCACAGCGGCAAATTGAATATGACCAATCATATCAAAAACCTTATGAAGCTGGCGTAACACATCACCATGCAGGATTTGGATATGATAACAATCAAACATCACTTTCAAATTGGCTTTATTCACCTGTCTGATAATCTTGGTAGCTAGTGATATATCATTCAGAAAATAGCCTGGCGCATCTTTCCCGTTTAACGGCTCAATCAAAATGGTGATGTTATGGGGGGCCGCGCGATCACAAGCGTAGATCAGATTTTCGATAAAAGTTATTTCCGCATCGGCATCAAATGTCACACCAGCCATCACGTGGATTTTTTGACAGCCAATGTCACTAGCATAATCAATCGCCTGATCAATGGCATCGCGCGCCTCTTTTTGCCTTGCTGGCAAAGCCGATAGGCCATTCTCACCAGCCAAATGATCGCCGCGATGTGCGTTTAAGCTGATCATTGATAAACCTGCTTCATCCAAGGCTTGTTTTACCTGATCAGCAGGCACATCATAGGGCCAATGGCATTCCACCGCATCAAACCCAGCGTTTTTCGCTGCAACGATAGCGTCAATCAATGGGCGATCACGATAAAGCAGGCCTAAATTAGCTGAAAATAACATTTTCGATTATCCCTGTTTAAAGTGATGCCGCAAGATAAGACGCTCTTTTTTCTTTATCTTCGATCTTAGCATCTCTTTTTATAATCCGCTTCGATATCTTTTCGTAAGATAAAAGGGGCTGGTTTTTTAGATTTTTAATAGGATCCTATTATGAGTGAAGCAAATTCATGTGGTTGCGGTCGTAGCCCAACTGGCAAATGCTGTGGCTGGCATAATCTGACAGAAGACCAATATGCTGAAAAAAAGGCACAATGGGAAGCTAAGCAAGAGGCCAAAAAAGCAGCAAGCTAAGCTTGTGTAAAAATATAAGACGTAATTCTAAGGGTCCAGTGTCACGATGCTGGCCCTTTTTTGTGCTTGTTTTTAAGGGGCAATCCCTGCTTTACTATCCTTTCCTACTCAAAAAACAGATTTGGTCACTATCTCGCCAAAGCGTTATGAAAGGAGTGAAATGATATGACCCCATTTCTTCAAAAATTGGTTGCGCGGGGGTGCATTACTGGCACCTCAAACATGTCATTGCAACATATCGCGGAAACCTTAACCAGCAAAAAAATTGGAACAATTATTATCTGTGAAGATGAAGATGTCGTTGGCATTGTCTCTGAAAGAGATATCATTCGCGCGATTGCCAACCGCAAAGACTTAGCTGATTTATCAGCCAAAGATATCATGACAAAAGATGTCTTTTTCATCAGTCCAGATGAAAATTCGACAACCATTATGGATATGATGAGTGCAAAAAAAATTCGGCATATCCCCATTGTGGAATATGGCAAATTGCTTGGCATTGTTTCCATCACAGATGTGGTACGCCGCTTGTCTGAAAAAACCAAACAAGAAGCAGATTATTTGCGCGAATTTATCAATTCATAATTCCGCTCATGATTCTGCTCATAATTTTGCAAAGACAAAGATCATAACAGCCTGTCAATTTATGATTCAAAGGCTTGTTTGCTGATGATCATTTGCGATATGGTGCGCCAACTTCATGCGAGGTGGGATTATCGCCATAATGAAGGTTTTTTGAAAATTAAAGGGCATCATTCTTATGCGAAAGACATTAACAAAGGCGCAATTACATCCTGCTATTCAACAAAAGGTGTCAGAATTTCACACCAACATTGTATCAGAAGTCGAACAAGCCGTGACAGATAACCGCATCGTGGTCGTCGGTATGCGCTATAATACATCAGTCGGCAAAGCGCGAAAAAATCTGGAAAAAGCAGGGCTTGATTTCGCTTATTTAGAATATGGCAGCTACACAAAAGGGTGGTACAAAAGACTGGCGCTGAAAATGTGGACAGGGTTCCCAACCTTTCCGATGATATTTGTTGATCAAAAGCTGGTTGGTGGTAATTCTGATTTGAAAAAATTGCTTGCTGACAATCAATTATAATCACCGATTGCAATAGGCTTAGTTGAGATGATCGGCCATCTTCCCGATAGTTTGCGTGCCATTATTTTAATGGTTGTCGGCATGTTCTTTTTCATGACAGGCGACACATTTTTAAAATTGGCAAGCGGTCATTTGCCACTTGGCATGGTTGTTTTCGTTCTGGGAATAGGGATGACAGCGTTTTTCGCCGTGATGATGGCAAAAGCACAAGATCCTATTTTTCGTCTAGCCTATGTCACTTGGCCAATGGCGATGCGTTGCTTGGGTGAGGCGATCGGGATCATAGGGGTGATTGTTGCGGTCGCTTTCTCGCCCTTATCAACAGTGACCGCGATTATGCAATCTTTGCCGTTGGTGCTGACTTTGATGGGGGCCTTATTTTTAAAGGAAAAAGTGGGCCCACATAGAATAGCGGCTTTGACCATGGGGTTGCTTGGAGTTTTGATCATCATTCGCCCTGGTCTAGAGGGATTTAATGCCTTTGCCAGTGTGACATTGATTGGTGTGTTGGGCATGGCCATTCGTGATTTTGGCACGCGTCTTATGCCAAAAGAAATTTCAACAGTTGCCTTATCATTTTGGGGGTCGGTTGCCATTATTGCCACAGGTCTTGGCATGATGACATGGCAACAAGAATGGCACCAATTCACCGCGATAGGGCTAAATAAGATTGGGCTGGGCTATAGTTTTGGATTAATAATTGCAACGGCGTTGGGCACATTAGCCGTCTCAACTTCTATGAGATTAGGTGATGTATCAGCCATCAGCCCCTTTCGTTATATCAGAGTGGTATTTGGCATTGCGACTGGTATTGTGGTCTTTGGCGAACAGGTTGATCTATCGACCTATATCGGCAGTGCCATTGTGGTTGGTGCAGGTCTTTATGGCTGGGTTCGTGAACAAAAATTGGCAAGGTTAGCAGCAAAATCATAAGCTAGCGGTGTCGCATCTAAATCATGTGATGTGTAATTTTTAAGAAGAGGGAATGTGATGAAAGAGCTTATTCGGGCCTATGTGACACTATTTCGCCAAGGTTTTGTGGCCATGTTATATTTTGTGGCACTGGTATTTCTTATGGTCAGCTATGAGCTGATCAAACAAGGTGATTATTTAATCGCCGCCTTATTAGGGCTAGGCGCGCCCGTGATTGCCATTTCATTACATTGGCTGATCAATAAATTGCTTAAGCGTTTTGATTTGAAAGGTGGCAAGAAATGGGAAGAGATGCGCTCTCGTAATCCCTTCCGTTATTAAGTTTTATGCGCACTCAGGCTGACTTAAGACTGCCATCGCTGTAACTTTGGGATGGGACGTGTTGCAAGCCAAGCGAGCGGACGCCACCATCCGTTTTTGGTCATTTCATTAACAACCAAACGCTGATATTCTTTGACATCTTGGCCTTGATAATGAAATTCACCATCTGTCATACATAATGAGCAATAGATATCAGAAAGACTGCCATCGGCAAGGCTTGCGCCGCCTTTTGGATCTTTTTTCATCGGCATGCCACAACTTTGGCAAAGTGCTTGTCCCATTTATTTCCCCCTCCCTAATGATCTGTTGTTAGACCTATCTTGCTATGATCAATTTATCTAATTTTGGAGGGCAATGCCAGTTTGAAACACGGATGGTGATCAATGAAAAAATTGTTGGATTTTTGTTTTTTGGACTTGTCTGGCAAGCGCAAAAAGGGCCATTCTGTAGCCCTAATTAAAAAGGAGAGCTTTTATGCTTCGTCTCATTTCACATGGCGTTTTTGCCATGCTTTGCAACTTATTTGCATTTCAGGCAATGGCTTTGCCAACAGGCAATTATGAATGCACCCAATCTCAGGTGTTTCAATTTGATGAGACAGGTCAAGGTTTTGGTGTGGCGTCTGTTTTATCAACTGATATTGTGTTTTCATTGATGCCGCCAAAGGAAGGCAGCACCTTGGTTTATCAAGAAGCTGGCACAACCTATTTGATTGATTCCCTAGCTGATGAATTTGCAAAATTCAAATTCCGTGTGGTCTATTCTGGTGATTTGCGCACCTTTTCAGGCTATTGCCACAAAATGGCGCAAGAATAAGTCTCATGCGCGAAAAATTTAACGCAGAAGATTGGCGTATTATTCGGCAATTTGGCTTTAGCATTGGCCTGTCTGTGATTGCGGTGATTGTTGTTGTGATGCTTGTGTGATAGGGCGATTATGAAACTGTTGCAAAATTTTATGGTCCCTACCGTGATCTTGATCTCAACAATCTGGATCTCATCTTCGGCAAGGGCAGATCACATTTTGACATGCGATTTTAAAGGGGTTGGCATCAAAGAGTTTAGCCGTGCTCAAACTGATGCTGATTTTACCTCAAAAGATGGCTATCAATGGGATACGCTTGAAACAGACCAGTTTCTGCAACTCAGAACATCTGAAATAAATCCTGATTATGTGACTAACCCATTTACCGCCTATTTACTTGATAAAAAGACAGGTCGCATGCGGCAAATTTCAGGTGCGATGCGCGCCGCGCCGATGATGGCAGATGGTTTCTGTGAATCTACCCCGCCTTGGTAGGGAAAAGCCAAAGGCTGTTCCTACAAATTACAAACCCTATCTTATTTGCGCATCAGCCACTAATGACTGTTGAAGCTCGCCAAGTTTTTCGATACATAAGATATATATAATATACTGTAGATTATCTTAGTGGGAGAGCTTGCCATGAAGAAAATGACGCTTTTGGCGTTGGCAGGGGTGCTTCACGCCACATACGCTGTGGCTGATGAAGCAAAGCCTGCATGGCTAGAGCGGACATCATTTTCAATTTCTGAATCAGAAGATAATGATGTTCAATTTGAATTTGAGACTATCCAGCCGTTAATGCAGACACCAGACACAAAGACACATACTGTTTTTGTACAGGGTCGTGTGGCAAAAGTTAAAGATGATGAAACCATCAATATCGGCCTTGGGTATCGTAATTTGAACGCGGCTCAAACGCTTCTTTTGGGGGTGAATGCCTTTTATGATGCAACAACCGAGTATAGCCACCGCCGTGGCAGCTTGGGCCTAGAAGCGATTGGTAAGACGTTCACAGCCAGAGCGAATTTTTATTCAGCCTTCAGCAAAGAAAAGAAAAAGACCAAAGGGTCTGTAACAACTTATCAATCTGCGCTTGATGGCTATGATATGTCCGTTGATATGCCTGTGCCATATACACCGTGGATGCGTTTGCAAGCCACCAGCTATAAATGGTCAGCTTTGAAAGATTTCAAAGATGTGTCAGGCAGCAAATTAGCTGTGATTGGTAATCTAAACCAGCATGTCAGCTTTGAAGTTGGTGCAGATGATAATAATTACAATGGCACAGATGCTTTTGTAAAAGTGCAATATAGCCTTGCTGGCGTGCCAACAAATGGCGTGACAGCGACATTGGCTGATGGCGCATTATCCGATGCGATCGCAACAGAACGAGATTTGACAAACCATACACTTGATAAGGTTGTTAGAAACAACAATGTTGTTGTTCAGACCAAAGGTGGCGTTGTGATTGGGAGAGCAGACTAATGGTTAAAAGATTATTTGCTTCATTATTGTTAGCTTTGCCTGTTGCGATGCCCTTATCTTTGGCACATATGGCAACAGCACAGGCTGAATGTGTGAATTTGGGGTCAAACACTTGTGGTGCGGCAACCTCATATGAAATCACCATTGAAAAAGTGGAATTTTGTAAATCAAGCTCATGTGCCAACCCTGTTGTGGTGGCATCTTCATCATCTGAATTTGACATTGCGGCCTCATCTGCTGGTGCGGCGGTTGGCAATTATGCAGATCTAGATGGTGTGGCAGCTGGTGTTTACACACATGTTCGTACAACAATTGATGGCTCTATCAGCTATGGAGCTTCTGCGACTGGCGCTTGTTCTGCCGTTTCGGCTGGCACATCGCAAAATGTAACGGCCATCACTGGCATCACCACAGCTTTGCAATCCGCTGCTAACTCTGACTTTAACTTATCTGTTTCAGGCTCTGATTTGATTCATCTTTATGAATTAAATCGTGCTTTAACGATTTCTAAGGCAGGCTCATTGCCGCAGGTTCAGATTGATTTTTCAACAGCTGATGGTCACATCTGCCTTGGTGGTGTCTCTTATCCAGGCGTGCCTTATGTCAGCATCAAAGTGTTTGAGAATTAATATCTCAACAAAACAAAAAGGCCCGTTTATGCGGGCCTTTTTTTATGCCTATGATTGGCAGATTAAGATGGTGGGCACCGTTAACAATTATCGTAACAATGGCCATCATAATTGGGATCTTGGCTAGCTTGTTCAATCGCTTGTTCAAGCGAGATATCACCATTTTCCAGATCATCTAGCAGACCATCTGCCAACGCTTCTGATGCGGCAATGCTTGCCGCTTCTCTTGCGGCAAATTCAGCGGCATAGGCTGTGGCTTCTGCCAAATCTTCGCGCGAAATATTTTTCCATGCATCTTTGGTTAATTCTGCCACATTCGCCGCCGCAACACCTGCCACATCCGCATCGGCGATACGGGCAAAGGCTGCGTTAATCTCTTCATCTGAGGCAGCTTCCAGCTCTTCAGCTGCGAGATCAATATCAAATTCGCTCATCATGGTTTCTGTGACTTTACCAACCACAAGATCTTCAATGCCTTGTTCACTTTTGCCGCTTAATTCTGATAAGGGGATAAAGGTCACAGTGCCTTCGACAACGACAAATAAATTATTGCCTGTGATGCCTGATGATTTGCCGCTATCAACGGCCTGTTTCATCAAAGCTTTCTTGGCTTGTGGTGATGCCCCATCATAGACACCGCCATCACCGCCAATGACCTGTCCTTTTTTCAAGGTCAGCGCATGTGAGGGAACGGTTAGGCTGATAACAGCCAATGTCACTAGCATCCCAAAATATTTCATATCCAAAACCCCTTTTGCCAACTGCATCTTTGCAATGCTGACTATCACCATAGTTTTATCTAATATGATTTGGCAAAGAATAACAAATTTCAAATTTATGGTTTTAACTGACTTTTATAGAGGCAAGGGGCGTGGGGAGATAAAGTGCATCTTGCCATCTGGTAATTGCCAATGTGGTTGTCTATTCACTTGGCTTTCCAGCATAACAAGCTCGTCATCAAAATGGCCAAAGGGCACATCATAAGGTGAGGGTTGGAATTGGCCATTCTCATCAATGATGGTGGCATTATGATAGGTATTTTTTAGCTCTTGCGCTCTGCCATCTGGCGCATTGGCAAACTGGATATGCCCATAACAACAACAAATATAATCATGAGGCACATCTTTCTGGCAATTGACATAAAATCCTGTGCCTCTGATAGATCCTGTGGCATTTGGCAAAAGCAAATGCGTGTTTCTGTTTGGCAGGGGCGCGATCACCGCTAGTGCTTGACCTGATAAAACAGCGATATCAGTAAGAATACCTGCCTCATCTGTTGTGACCTCTGCTTCAAATTCATCATCGACCAAAAAGGCATCACCGCCGAGACGAAATACCGCTTGGTCGGATTGTGATTTCAAACGTTGTTTGTTTTTCAATTTTTCAATATCTAATTTGCCATGAAGCGCACGCACAGCGCTGTTATCTGTTGCAAAGCCAGCATGGGGAAACAAAGCAACACTTGCGGCTAATAAGGTAAATTGCCGCCTAGAATGAGAGAGACACATAAACAAACACCATCTTTTTTTGAATCACTGATGATTACTTATACCGAAGGGTCGTTTTAAGCAACTCAGAAGAAGAAGGGCCATAAAATATATTATGGATAGCAACCTTAAATTCGGCACTTTGCGGCGATAACAGCGTGCCATTTGTCTCAATGATTTCATGCCCAGAGATACGCCAAGACAAATAACCATCAGCAACGAATTCCTGCAAAATCTTTTGCAAAGCTTTCTGTTGGTCACTTAAGTTTTTTTTATCAGCCTCTAACAACTCTTTGAACTTGGCTTTCACATTTTCAAATTCCATTGCGGGCCCATTGATAAAATGCAAGAGATCAATTGTAACGAGCAGCTTGTTTTCATCAAGTTTGACGATTGATACAGGAAAACCATCTTTTTTTGATGCCTCATCTAAAAAAGCATCAGCTGGTGTAAAATGGCCGTTGTTGAATGTACCTTCTTCAAAAGAGGTGATGAATTTGTCTAAACAGGAAAAGCTTGCACCTGTCTCACGTCGATTATTACAGGGATAACTGTCGTTAAAAAAATGACGTAATTCAGCTTCCGCCTCCTTTTGATAAGTCGTTTTGTTTTCATATGTTATTTGATCATTTGGCGCAAAATCCAGATGGCGTTCAAAGGATATGCACGCTGTGAGCATCGCAAGGGTTGCAGATAGGAAAAAGCATCGTAAAAACAATTTCGTCTCCTCATTTAAGCTGTCAGGAAACGAAAAAAGTATCAGCATTAACCTTTTGGGCAAAATAAGGAGGTGAGGATAGGGCGAGCTATCAAAAAGCTAGATAGAGATGATTACAGGCAATAAGCAGATTACAAGCAAGGCAGCCATCAAACGGTTAAATAAGCGTCTGGTGCGATCTTCTTTTAAAAAACGGCCAATCACTTGCCCAGCATAGGTCCATGCAATGGTGCTGCCAAAGGTTGCGATGCCAAAGACAATCAAAATAATGGCAAGGCTTTGATAGACAGAATCAAGGCCAGATGTATAAGCTGTGATGGTACTGATTGTGACTGTCACAGCTTTTGGATTGATCCATTGAAAGGCAAAGGATGCTTGAAAAGAAAGTGGTTTGGTTTTCTTCGCATCCTCAATCGGACCTGCATTCGCAATTTTCCAAGCGAGATAGATTAAAAACCCAAAAGATGCCACGCGCATAATGTCATAAAGCTGGGGGATGGCAAGGAACAAGCCAGACAGACCAAGGCCAGCGGCGGTCACAAGTGACAAAAAGCCGATATTGACGCCTGCAATATGCGCATAGGTAGCACGCATGCCATAATTGGCCCCTGATGCCGCCAACATCACGTTATTCGGTCCTGGCGTAAAGGCGGCCACATGGGCAAAAACCGTCAAGGATATGATTGTTGACCAATCCATAGCTGCCTCAAAAGAAAATAGAGATGAAAGAAAAGGCGGCGTTATTCGTCGTTGCCAGTTAAAGATTTCACTTTATCACCTGTGGATTCGATGATGTTTTTGCCACCTTCAATCAGATCAGATCCTGTATCTTTTGTGTCTTTAAATAATTGGCCAAAAAAGCTCTTGCTTGATTCCACAAATTCGATTGCTGAAGAATTATCAGGCACAAGTGATGCCCAAAAGCCTTTGTCTTCTTCTGCCATAGCTGAAAATGGTACAGCCAATACGAATAACATAATAGCAAATAACCGTTTCATAATGAGACCTCATAAATGAACGTCAAGGCCTTAACACCACCGCAATCTGGCAGATAAAAACCTTATGAAAATACAATACTTTCCCACCATAGCCATTGATGATGGCAGATTCCAATCAAAACTTTATGTTTTTGGCTGATAAGGGGGGGACAAAAGGTGATCAGCTGTTTGTTTTGATCAAACAGCCCAAGCGTGCTTCCCATAAGGTATCACAAATCGCGGTGATACGTTGGCGTGATGCCCCGCTTGTTTTGACACGATAAAATATCTTTCCAGATGAAAATTTATGCGACTGCACCGTTAAATCTAGATCAGAAAATAGCCCTGCATAACGGTCTTTTAATTCTGAAATGGCGCTGTTTGCGATCTCTTCACTGGAATAGGAGCCGAGCTGTGCGAAAAAACGGTTTTGATCTGAAATGGTCTGAACGGCTGATGGTTTAGCAACTTGTTGTTTTTCAGCTTTGGCTCTTTCGGGCCGTGGGGCAGGTGGCTTTGGCAAAGGTTTTTTTGCTGTTTGTGTTACGATTTTTGCCGACTGGTCCGTATCTTTTTGGCCCTTATCTTTTTGACTCGTTTCTGATGCGCTTGCCACTTGTTGTGCATTCAGCGCATTTTTCACTTGTAATTCAGTATTTGCGGCTTTCAATGCCAAGATTTGCGCATTTAGCTCATTATTTTTTTTCAACAGGCTTTCAATTTGCGCATGATCGACCGCGTTATCGGTCTGTTGGGGCGCAGGGCGCTTGTCAAAATTCGGATCAGCCAAATACACCAGATTTGGGAAACGGTTTACAATTGCTTTATCGGCTTGGGTAAACAGGCTAACGCAATTCGTCGAAATTAAATTTTGGATATCAGTCTGATAATCTGTGATCCCTTGCGCTGTGTCTTGGGTGGTCAGATTCAACAACAACCATTCATGATATTCGTTAATAAGATGGTCTATGTCTTCTGATGCAGGTGTCGCACCGCCAGATAATTCCACAGCACGCCTTATAACCGCCCCTGAGAATTTCCGTCTTTCTGACCACAAGGCCCCTAAATCTGGATTGATCAGATATTGGTTTTCCATCAATGCCGCAAAGCTAGCGCAAATCGCCCCTTGTTCAGCCATTGTGGATTGTCCGCCGAGATCTGCGATACGGATTTCAGATCGCACGCTTGTCACTGATAAGGCAATAAAACTTGTCAAAGCCAAAATAGATAGCTTTGGTAGCATTGTGAAATATCTGGCCCGTTTAATGGCCAAAACGAAGCGCATCATGAGCAGCTCTGATTAAGGCTCTTGCCTTATTTTCGCATTCTTCTTGTTCATTTTGATCAATCGAATCATAAACAATACCAGCCCCAGCTTGGATATGCATCTGACCATCTTGGATCACAGCCGTCCGCAAGGCAATACAGGTGTCAATATCACCATTGGCCCCAATATAACCAATCGCCCCTGCATAGATACCGCGCTTATCAGGCTCTAATTCATCAATGATTTCCATGGCTCTGATTTTTGGTGAACCAGATACGGTGCCTGCAGGAAAACCAGCCAGCATCGCATCAATGCCATCGAAACCCTCTCTGATCTGACCACGCACTTCAGATGCGATATGCATCACATGGCTGTAATATTCCACCACATAATCAGATACCACGCGAACGCTTCCAGGTTGTGCAACGCGTCCCACATCATTGCGCCCTAAATCAAGAAGCATCAGATGTTCTGCGCGTTCTTTCGTATCAGCCAGCAAATCCGCAGCATTGGCGGCATCTTCTTCAGCTGTTGCGCCTCTTTTGCGGGTGCCTGCGATAGGACGGATCGTTAGCTCGCCATCACGAAGACGAACCAAAATTTCAGGACTAGACCCAACCACAGAGACATGATCCATCGCGAAATAGAACAAAAAAGGCGAGGGGTTAAGCCGCCGCAATGACCGATATAAGGACATTGGCGGCAAGGCAAAATCAATGCTGAAACGCTGAGATAACACCACTTGGAAAATATCGCCTTTGGCAATGTAATCTTTGGCCTTTGCGACCATGGCCTTATAGCCATCAGGGGTAATATTGCGGCGTGGTTCTGTTTCTGTGTGATCAGTCATGCCATCTGGTGTGCTTGGCAAGGCTTCGCTTAATTTTGTTTTGGCAAAGGCCAAGCGTTGATGCGCACGCTGATAGGCTTGTTCGGCGCTGATATCAGCTTGTGGTCTGATTTGTGTGGCAAGCGTGACCGTATCTTTTAGCCGATCAAAAATCGCAACAATGGTCGGTCGCATCCAGACAGAATCATAATTATCCAATGCCACAGGATTGGCATCTGGAATGGCTTCTGAATGGCGGATCATATCATAGCCAAAATACCCAAACAGGCCTGCTGACATAGACGGAAGAGGGGCTGTATCTGGCATTGCCCCTTCGGCAATCAATGCGCGCAACGATGGCAATGGCGCATCATCAACTTCTTCAAACGATGTTAAATCATTACTGGCATTGCGGTTAATTTCAACTTTATTTCCTTTGGAACGCCAGATCACATCAGGGGCAATCGCAATGATCGAATAACGCCCACGCACTTCGCCGCCTTCGACAGATTCCAGCAGACAGGCATAAGGCATATCCCGCGATAATTTCATCATCGCACCAACAGCGGTTTCTGTATCTGCCACATAGCTTTTATAGATGATTTGATTGCGACCAGCCTGATAATGGCTGGCGCAAAGTGTTTCATCATCATGCGCCAAATCATGCTCTAAGGGGCTTTGATTATCTGCATCAGAAAGATCAGTCATGATGGCTATCCTGTCCTTGGCGTGTCACGAAAGACAATTTATTGCGCAGCCTGAACAAGCAGAAGACGAACCGCTTCTTGATTTAAGCTAAGGTCAAAATCCTCTGACAATGTCAATGCCAGTGCCGCTGTCCAATCGGTGCGAACCGTTTGTGCAAGGGTCAGTGAAATTTGTTCTGATTGCGCGCGAACAAGCTCGCTATCAGCGGCTAGAATTTCATTTGTGCGCACCAAAATGGCTTCATCACCTGTTTCGACAATACCAACCCCATCGGCTGGCAATTCGAAGGCTTTTTGTGCAATCAAGCTGGCGGCAGGGTGGTCAAGGCCTGCACCAGTGCGTTTGATTGTGGCATCTGATGCTGTGCTAAAGGCGGCTGTATCACCTACAGATGAATCAGCTTCTCTCTTTGCGGCTTCAACCGCTTTGGCAAGCTTATAATCTGCCACTGCGCGGTCTTTGACATCTGCTAGGGGGCGTGATGTGGCGTCAGTTTCTGAGACCAATTCGACAACAAAGAATGTGGCTTCGCCTGTTTCACCCAAAACAGAGATATCACCTTCTTCCAGCTCCCAGCCTAGGCTTAAGAAATTACTGTCAGATGTGATGGTGCTATCTGATGATTGCCCATCAATATCAAATCCATTGACGTCAACCGCAGGTAGCGAGGTGACAGACATGGAAATCGCAGATGCTGCATCTTGTAATGATGAGCCACTGCCCAAAATATCTTCTAGCTCATTGGCGCGTTCATAGACAAGATCAAGGGCTTGTTCGGCTTTCAAACGTGCAACCAGCTGATCACGCACATCATCTAGCGTCGCTTCACCACCTGCATTAATGGCTTCGATTTGAATAAGGTGGAACCCAAAAGCTGTTTCAACAGGGCCAACCACATCACCTTGTGCACCTGCAAACGCAACGTCTGCCAAGGCAGGATCAAAAGCATCACGCGTCAAGGTGCCAAGATTTGTGTCATCTTGTGTCCAATTCAGGCGGCTTTGCGCCACATCTTGGAATGCACCACCTTCTTGAATATCGCTAAGAGCGGCCGTGGCCTCATCCACTGTTTCAAATACCATTTGTGACAATTGACGTGTTTCTGGCGTGATGAATTCATCACGGCGCAAATCAAAGGCTTCGGCTACCGCATCATCTGTGATGGTGATGCTTGCTTCGAGCATGGCAGGGTCCAAAATAATGGCATCAAATTGACGCAAAATAGGCGCATCATAGCTCGCTTGATTTTCATCATACCAAGCAGATAATTCGCCGTCTGTTGGATCAGCGATCGCATCTGGGCTAACCGCAAAACCGATATAGCTGATCGCGCGTTCTTCTAGTTGGAATTTCGCCAATGTGTCAGATGCGGCTTTTGGATAGACCGCACCAGCGGCGACCGCACCAATAATTTGATCACGTTCCAATGTTTCAGTAAGGCGTGTGAGATATTCTTGCTCAGACAACCCAATTTGGCTCAATGTCTGCAGGAAACGACCTTCTGCAAAATCACCAAATTCATCCTTAAAAGCGCGTTCTTCTCGGATCGCTTCGGTTTGCATGGTGCGTGTGACTGTTAACCCAAGACGATCTGCCTCAGCCGAAAACAACACTTTACGGCCCAAAGAGCCCATCACTTCATTCAATAACGGAGTTTGCAGGGCTTCACCGATGGTTAAACCAACACCCAAATTGCGGCGGGCGCGGTCAAATTCAACCGCGGCCTCTTGTGTGCTATAGCTTTTATCGCCTGCCTCAACTGCTTTATCACTGCCAAATGAGCCAGACGTGATGTCACCGATACCCCACAATGCGAAGCCGCCTGCAAGAAATATCAAAAAGGCCTTCATAATCGGGGATTTGGCACCGGAACGCATCGATTGTAACATGGTTGTCACTCTTCTATCTTATTGCTGGCTGTAAAGCCGTAAACTCAACGGCCTTGCTGGCCATCATGAAACATAGCCCGTATTATACAAGGCTAAATCTGTATTATTCAATGATTAAGGTGACTATAAAGTTCAAAAATTTCATGATAATGAAAAAAATACAGAAATTTATCTCACAAAAGGTAGGATGTGATGCTGATCGCCGCTAATTGGAAAATGAATTTAACCTATGAGCAAGCACAAGCCTTAATGGCAGGCTATGAAAATTTAGCAAATGCGATAGATAAGCAACATGCGGCAGATGCGTCAGCCCTATCCGTGATTTTATTTCCCCCAGCGCTTTATGCAGATCTAGCATCTCATGCGGCCAACAGATCCTCTTTGGCGTGGGGTGGGCAATCCTGCCACAGCGCAGAAGCAGGGGCGCATACAGGTGATATTTCAGCCAAAATGTTTGCTTCAATGGGGGCTGATTGGCAATTGGTTGGTCATTCTGAAAGACGAAGTGATCATGGTGAAAGCGATGAAGAGATCGCGTTGCAAATCAGTTCTGCCACCACGGCAGGTCTTCAGATCATGCTTTGTGTTGGGGAAAGCTTGGCGCAAAGAGAGGCAGGGCAGGCGGAACAAATCGTCACCGCGCAAATAGCGGCTGCGCTCTCAGGGGCGATTGCTTGGGAGTCAATTGTCATTGCTTATGAGCCAATATGGGCCATTGGCACTGGCAAAGTACCAGAATTATCCGATATTCAAGCGATGCATCAGGCTATTTCCGAATTTTGCACATCCCATTTTCATCTGAAAAAAGCGCCACCTGTCCTGTATGGGGGCTCGGTGAATGCTGATAATGCCACAGATATTTTAGCGTTGCCGCATGTATCTGGCGCACTTGTTGGTGGTGCCAGCCTAAAAATTGAGACCTTTTCGGCAATTATAGACGCCAGTGTGAAAGCTGGATTATCATAAGCTGACCTTGTCTTTGACTTTGACGATCGCTTTTGGCGTTGCGGTGCTAGAGGTCCTGTTATTGGTTTTCAGACATGGTGGGTTATCGCTTTTCAGCGTGATGATCATTTTTTTACTTGTCCATGCGGTGAAAAATCGGCTAGAAAAGGCACGCATCATTCGTTCGGTTTAAAGGTTTATCATGCAAACGGTACTGCTAACCATCCATACCCTCATCGCCCTTGCACTTGTTGGGCTTGTTTTGCTTCAGCGTAGTGAAGGCGGCGGACTTGGCATTGGCGGCGGTGGCGGCGCAGGTGGCGGTTTTATGACCGCGCGCGGCGCAGCTAATCTTTTGACCAAAGCAACTGCGGCTCTTGCCACTTGCTTTTTTCTTTCATCTATTGGTCTTGCCATTTTGGCTGGCGCAGGGACAAAGCAAACATCTATCGTGGATGAAGTGCTAAACGCAACGCCTGCTGTTTCAAGCGAGCCATCTAAGCCAGCTGTTCCGACAGGAAATTAAGATGACAGATTTTCGGTTAACAGACATCGACTTCACAAAATGGGGGCGGTGCCAGTGACCCGTTTTATCTTTATCACAGGTGGTGTGGTTTCTTCTCTTGGTAAAGGCTTAGGGTCTGCCGCGATTGCGGCATTGCTTCAAGCGCGCGGTTACTCTGTTCGTTTGCGCAAACTTGATCCTTATTTGAATGTTGATCCTGGTACCATGTCGCCAACCCAACATGGGGAAGTGTTTGTCACAGATGATGGCGCAGAAACAGACCTTGATCTTGGGCATTATGAACGTTTCACAGGTGTGGAAAATCGGCGTACCGATAATGTGACAACAGGTCGGATTTATTCTGATGTGTTGGCCAAAGAACGCCGCGGTGATTATCTTGGTGCCACCATTCAGGTCATCCCGCATGTCACAGATGCCATCAAAAATTTTGTCAAAGCCAATTTGCAAGGTGAAGATTTTGTCTTATGCGAAATCGGCGGGACTGTTGGCGATATTGAATCACTACCCTTTCTTGAGGCGATCCGCCAATTAGGTAATGAGCTTGGGCGCGAGAAAAGCTGTTTTGTGCATGTGACTTTGGTCCCTTATATCAAGGCGGCTGGTGAGTTAAAAACAAAGCCAACGCAGCATTCTGTGAAAGAATTGCAATCTGTTGGTATTCAGCCAGATATTCTGATGTGCCGCACCGAACATGATATGCCAGATGAACAGCGTGGTAAAATTGGTCTGTTCTGTAATGTGCGTGAAGAAGCGGTTATTTTGGCAAATGATGTCTCAAATATCTATGAAGTGCCGCTTGCCTATCACCAACAAGGGCTAGATAAGCAGATTTGCCGCCATTTTGGCCTCGATTATGAAGTGCCAGATCTGACAAGATGGGAAGATATTAACCATGCCATCACCAATCCTGAAGGTGAGGTAAATGTTACGATTGTGGGCAAATATGTCTCTTTGCAAGACAGCTATAAATCATTAACCGAAGCTTTGACACATGGCGGCATCGCCAATCGTCAAAAGGTCAATATGACGTGGCTTGATTCAGAGCTTTTGGAAACAGATGATGAAGGTGTGATTGCCAGCCATCTAAGCAATGCTGATGCAATTTTGGTGCCTGGTGGCTTTGGCGAGCGGGGATCGCTTGGTAAAATCAGAGCCATTCAATTTGCACGAGAAAAGCAAGTGCCTTATTTTGGTATCTGTTTTGGGATGCAAATGGCTGTGCTTGAAACAGCGCGTAATTTGGCAGGTTTGCGTGAGGCTAGCTCAACGGAATTTGGCCAAACAGCAGAGCCCATTGTCGGTTTAATGACTGAATGGAACCTTGGTAATGAGACGCAAGTCAGAGATGCTGATGATGATTTAGGTGGCACGATGCGTCTTGGGGCCTATGATTGTGTGCTTTCCGAAGGAAGCCTTGCGGCACAACTTTATGGCAATCGTGAGATTTCAGAACGTCACCGCCATCGTTATGAAGTGAATATCACCTATCGCGAACAGTTAGAATCAGCTGGCATGGTGTTATCTGGGGTATCACCAGATGGCAGATTGCCTGAAATTGTAGAACGACCAGATCATCCGTTTTTTATCGCTGTGCAATTCCACCCAGAATTGAAATCACGCCCGTTTGATCCGCATCCGTTATTTTCAGGCTTTATTCATGCGGCAAAACAGCGTTCACGCTTGGTGTAATGTCATCGCGCTCGCGCTGTGGTATCACGTTGCGTGATTAAAAAGATAAAAACAACATAGGGGCAGGAAAATGAAACAGGTCACTGTTGGCGATATCTCCATTGGTGCTAAGGATCACTTGGCCTTGATTGCTGGCCCTTGTCAGATTGAAGGACTTGATCATGCGCTTCGTCATGCAGATGGCATCATGAAGGCAGCTGATAAAGCAGGAATGAAAGCCATTTATAAATCATCTTTTGATAAGGCAAACCGCACATCTGCAGGGGCTGCACGCGGTGTGGGTCTTGATGAAGGGATTGAAATCTTAGCACGCGTTAAGGCTGAATTTGGCTGTCCTGTGTTAACAGATATTCATAATGAGGCGCAATGTGCCCCTGTTGCAGAGGCTGTTGATATCCTGCAAATCCCTGCCTTTTTATGTCGCCAGACAGATTTGCTTTTGGCGGCCGCAGCAACAGGCGCGGTTGTGAATGTCAAAAAAGGCCAGTTTTTGGCACCATGGGACATGACCCATGTGGCGGCTAAAATCGCAGGTGCTGGCAATGATCGCATTTTGCTGACTGAACGTGGCACCTCTTTTGGCTATAATACCCTTGTGTCTGATATGCGCAGCTTGCCGCAAATGGCACAAACAGGCTATCCTGTGATTTTTGATGCTACACATTCCGTACAACAACCTGGTGGACTGGGTGGTGCATCTGGTGGCCAACGCGAATTTGTGCCTGTTTTGGCGCGCGCGGCTGTGGCTGTTGGGGTGGCTGGCTTATTTATTGAAACACATGAAGATCCTGACAATGCACCATCTGATGGGCCTAATATGGTGCCGTTACCAGAGCTTGGTGCGTTGTTGTCATCTCTATCGGCGATTGCCAAGGCCGCACATTAGGCCACAAATGGGGCTTAAGGCCCCTTATAATTCTATAACGACAGCTAAGTAAGTCGGCTCGTTATCTCTTTTGCAAAATAGGAGTTCCATTATGTCATCTATTCTTGATATTCATGCACGTCAAATCCTTGATTCAAGAGGTAATCCAACCGTCGAAGTGGATGTGGTGCTTGCTGATGGGGCCATGGGGCGTGCCGCAGTGCCATCTGGGGCCTCAACAGGGGCTTATGAAGCGGTAGAGCGTCGCGACGGCGATAAGGATGTCTATGATGGTAAATCTGTGCAAGGTGCTGTCGATGCTGTTAATCAAGAGATTTTTGATGCCCTGTCTGGTGCAGATGCGCTTGATCAAGATGGCGTTGATCGTGATTTGATTGCGCTTGATGGCACAGAGAATAAAGGGCGTCTTGGGGCCAATGCCATTTTGGGCGTTAGCTTGGCGACAGCGAGAGCGGCCGCTGCTTCTGTTGAGTTGCCGCTTTGGCGTTATCTGGGCGGTGTTCATGCGCATCAATTGCCTGTGCCGATGATGAATATTTTAAATGGCGGCGCACATGCTGATAACGCCCTTGATATTCAGGAATTTATGGTGATGCCTGTCGGCGCAGCGAATTTTTCCGAAGGTTTGCGCATGGGCACAGAAATTTTCCATCAATTAAAACGCTTATTATCAGAGGCGGGCCTGTCAACAGCTGTTGGGGATGAGGGCGGTTTTGCGCCAGCCATGGGAAGCACAGATGATGCGCTTGGTTATGTCGCAAAAGCGGTCGAAGCCAAAGGCTATAAGCTTGGTAATGATGTGGTGATTGCGATGGATGCTGCCGCAACAGAGTTTTGCAAAGATAATGCTTATCATCTTGCAGGAGAGGGGCGCACCTTGTCTTCTGAAGAGATGCAGGCCATGTGGGCTGATTTGTGTCAACGTTACCCGATTAAATCGATTGAAGATCCCTTGGATGAAGATGATTGGGGCGGCTTTGCCTCTTTGACCAAATCAGTGGGTGGTGATGTGCAAATTGTTGGTGATGATTTATATGTTACCAATCCCGCTCGCCTAGCCAGAGGTATTTCTGAGGCTGCTGGTAATGCTATTTTGATCAAGGTCAATCAAATCGGGACGTTAACAGAAACCATGCAAGCGATCTCTATGGCGCAAAAAGCCGGGTTTGGGGTTATCATCTCGCACCGTTCTGGTGAAACAGAAGACAGCTTTATCGCTGATTTGGCAGTGGCAACGAATGCTGGCCAGATCAAAACAGGGGCTTTGTCACGCTCTGATCGTTTGGCAAAATACAACCAGCTATTGCGCATTGAAGAAGAGCTGGGTAGATCTGCTGACTATGCTGGGCGTCGTATTTTACGCTAAATCGCTCTAAAAAATTAAAAAAATCAAGAAAAATAGGCGATTCGCACAAAGAACACTTGACGGTGCGAATCACCTTTGATTCAATGGGGTACGTCAACCTATTGAAGAAAAAGGTGTGCTATGTTCAAAAGCGTGCGTGATGCGACAGCCTATGGGGGCGGGGTTTTCATCGTTGGGATGATTGCGTTGTTCTTTGTGTTTCATACTTTTGCAGGTGAACGTGGTCTTTTGGCGCGTGGTGAACTGGACAGACAGATCTTATTTGCCAAAGAAGAACTGGCTTTGTTGCAAAAACAAAATGCGTTTTTGACTCGTCGCATTGACTTAATGCGCTCTGGTCAAGTTGATAGCGATATTTTAAGCGAAACGGCGCGAGCTGAATTGGGGCTATATGCACCAGATGATGTCATTGTTACAATAGATATCTCAAAATTGAAATTTTAATACAAATCAAAATTAACTAAATATTGGTTTAAATTAAAAAATTCAATAAAAACAATAAGATAAATATATTGCAAAAACTATATTCTTGTCAGTAACATGATGATAGGTAGAAGATTTCTGCCCTCATTTTTATTATTAACTGGAATATGGTTATGAATGAAAACACTTCTAAGACTGCCGCCATCGCCGCCTCAAAAGCAGGCAAAAAACGTGGTCGTCCTCCAAAAGTTCTGAAAAATGAATTGCCTGATACGGATGCGCTGAAGGCCATGTATCAAGATATGCTATTGATCCGCCGTTTTGAAGAAAAGGCAGGTCAACTTTATGGCATGGGCGAAATTGGTGGTTTTTGTCACCTTTATATCGGACAAGAGGCGGTTGTGGTTGGTTTGCAATCTGTCGCTGAAGATGGGGATTCCATTGTAACCTCTTATCGTGACCATGGTCATATGTTGGCTTGCGGTATGGAAGCGGCAGGTGTGATGGCTGAATTAACAGGGCGCGAAGGTGGCTATTCCAAAGGCAAGGGTGGCTCGATGCATATGTTTAGCCGCGAGAAGAATTTCTATGGTGGTCATGGCATTGTAGCCGCGCAAGTGCCCATTGGTGCGGGTCTTGCTTTTGCGCATAAATATAAAAATGATGGCAAGGTCAATATGGCCTATTTGGGTGATGGCGCGGTTAATCAGGGTCAGGTTTATGAGACCTTTAACATGGCGGCTTTATGGCAATTACCTGTGATTTTCGTCATTGAAAACAATCAATATGGCATGGGAACCTCAGTGACAAGAGCAGCAGCAGGTCAGGATCTTTGTGACAGAGGCAAAGCCTATGGCATTCCTGGCATGCAGGTCGATGGCATGGATGTGTTGGCTGTGCGCGCGGCTGGCGAGGTGGCTTTGGCCCATTGCCGCTCTGGCAAGGGCCCGTATATCCTAGAGATGAAAACTTATCGTTATCGTGGTCATTCTATGTCTGATCCTGCGAAATACCGTACCAGAGAAGAAGTGGATTCAATGCGCAAACAGCATGATCCAATTGACCAGTTAAAAGAATTGCTGGTGCGCGAAGGGTTGGATGAAGCCACGCTGAAACAAATTGATAAGGATGTGAAAAAAGTGGTGACAGATGCCACAGATTTTGCCCTGACATCACCTTTGCCAGCGGCAGATGAACTTTACACAGATATTTTGGTGGATGCGTAACTAGCAATTTTTGATTGCATAATGCGCCTTTTTAACAAAGGCGTCTGATATTCGCAGAAATCGTAAAAGATTGGATGATTTTATCATGGCTATAGAAATTAAAATGCCAGCTCTATCCCCAACAATGACCGAAGGGCGTTTGGCGCGTTGGTTGGTTAAAAAAGGAGATGAAATTGCCTCTGGTGATTTGATCGCCGAGATTGAAACTGACAAAGCCACCATGGAAGTGGAATCAGTGGATGATGGCGTTGTTGGTGATCTGCTTGTCGCAGAAGGCACAGATAATGTGGCGGTTGGTACCGTGATTGCCACCTTACTATCTGATGAAAGCGAGGCGGGGGAAGACGCACCGCAACCTGCTGCTCCCCAACCCGCTGTATTATCTGTTGCTGAGGCCGCACCAGCCGCACCAGCTGCGCCAAAAACTGCTGTGATTGCTGAAGAGCTTGATTGGGATGGACCAACCACCACCATGACTGTCAGAGAGGCGTTGCGTGATGCGATGGCCGAAGAAATGCGACAAGATGAGCGGATTTTCGTGATGGGTGAAGAAGTCGCTGAATATCAGGGGGCTTATAAAGTGACCCAAGGGTTGCTTGATGAATTCTCAGATAAACGCGTGATTGATACCCCGATTACTGAACATGGCTTTGCTGGTCTTGGTGTCGGGGCCGCCTTTGGCGATTTGCGTCCCATTATTGAATTTATGACTTTTAATTTTTCGATGCAGGCGATTGATCATATCATCAATTCAGCCGCCAAAACTTTATATATGTCAGGCGGTCAAATGGGGTGCCCGATTGTCTTTCGGGGACCAAATGGCGCGGCCAGCCGTGTCGCGGCGCAACATTCTCAATGCTATGCCAGCTGGTTTGCGCATTGCCCAGGTTTGAAAGTTGTCTCACCGTGGTCTGCCGCTGATGCGAAGGGTTTGTTAAAATCCGCAATTCGTGATCCAAACCCTGTGATTTTCCTTGAAAATGAAGTGATGTATGGCCAGTCATTTGAAGTGCCACAACATGATGATTGGACAGTGCCAATTGGCAAGGCCAAAATCGTCAGAGAAGGAAGCGATGTTACAATCACCGCTTTTTCGATCATGGTGGGGCGCGCCCTTGAAGCGGCTGATGCGCTAGCAGAGCAGGGCATTTCTGCCGAAGTCATTGATTTGCGGACCATTCGCCCGCTTGATATTGAAACGATTTCGCGATCTGTTCAGAAAACCAACCATCTGGTCTGCACCGAAGAAGGCTTCCCTTTTGCAGGTGTCAGTTCAGAGATTGCCATGCAGATTATGGAACATTGTTTTGATTATCTGGATGCGCCTGTTGAGCGTGTCACAGGCAAAGATGTTCCGATGCCTTATGCTGAAAATCTAGAAAAGCTCGCTTTGCCACAGATTGATGACATCCTAAAGGCTGTTCACAAAGCTTGTTACCGCCAAGGAGGTGCATCATAATGGCTATTGCAATTAAAATGCCTGCTCTTTCTCCCACGATGACAGATGGCACCCTTGCGCGTTGGCTGGTTAAAGAAGGCGATCAAGTGGTGTCTGGTGATGTGATCGCCGAGATTGAAACTGATAAAGCCACTATGGAAGTCGAAGCTGTTGATGAAGGCATCATGGCAAAGATTTTAATCCCCGAAGGCGCGCAAAATGTTCCTGTGAATGAGGTCATCGCCTTGTTGGCTGAAGAAGGAGAAGAGGCATCATCTGTCACGGTTGATCAGCCGCAAGCCACGGATGCCACTCAAGTCGAAGCAGTACCAGAGACCGCAACTGAGCCCGCGCCCGCCGCTTCGCCTGTCGCTTCGCCTGCCCAAAATGCGCCAATTTCTGCCGCATCTGCCGCAACACAGCGTATTTTTGCTAGCCCCTTGGCCAAACGTATTGCGACACAAAATAATCTGTCACTTTCTGGTATCACAGGCACAGGTCCCAATGGCCGCATCATCAAAGTCGATGTGGAACAAGCATTGACTCAGCCAGTGCAAGCGGCAACTGCTATGGCAGAGCCTCATAAATCCGCAGATGACCGTTTTGTGCCACATAGCGCCATGCGTCGCACCATTGCGGCAAGATTAACAGAATCAAAACAAACAGCGCCGCATTTCTATTTAACGGTGGATTGTGAAATTGACACGCTCTTGGCCGCGCGCAAACAGATTAACGATGCCGCAGGAGAGGGGGGCAAAATATCTGTGAATGATATGATTGTACGTGCCGCCGCGCATGCCTTGATGAAGGTGCCAGATGTCAATGGTGCCTATGAAGAAGAGGGATGCCGTTATTTTGCCAACGCGGATATCTGTATCGCTGTTGCGCTTGATGGCGGGCTGGTTACGCCAGTGATCCCTGCCGCGCAGACCAAAGGTCTGGCAGAGATTTCGGCCATCAGCAAAGAATTAGCCAGCCAAGCGCGTGATGGCACATTGCCGCCAAGTGCCTATGCAGGTGGCAGTTTTACCATCTCGAATTTGGGGATGTTTGGTGTGCGGGAATTTGCCGCTGTCATTAACCCGCCGCAAGGTGCCATTTTGGCTGTTGGCGCAGGGGAGCAACGCCCTGTCGTGAAAGACGGGCAATTGGCCGTGGCAACTGTGATGAGCGTGACCTTATCAGCGGATCACCGCATTGTGGATGGCGCCTTGGGTGCCAGATGGTTACAGGTTTTTAAATCTGTTATTGAAAACCCTGTTTTGATGCTTGTGTAAGCCGTAGCGCGCATAAAGGAACTTCATATTATGACTACGCCAAAAACATCCTCCCAAACAGCATTTGATATCATTGTTATTGGGGGCGGACCTGGGGGCTATGTTGCCGCCATTCGCGCCGCACAGCTTGGTATGAAAGCCGCTGTGGTGGAAAAAGAACATCTTGGTGGCATTTGTTTGAATTGGGGTTGTATCCCAACCAAAGCGTTACTGCGCGCCGCAGAAATGCGCCATAATTTGGCACATATGGCTGATTTCGGCATAGAAGTGACAGGCGAAGTCAAAGTCAATTTGCAAAAAGTTGTTGAACGTTCGCGTGGTGTTGCGGCACGGCTATCTGGCGGCGTGGCGCATCTTTTGAAGAAAAATAAAGTGACTGTAATCGATGGGGTGGCCAAAATTGGTCCAAAAAGCGGTGATAAGCGGTCTGTGATTGTGAGCGGGAAAAGCCCTGCCACCCTGACTGCCAAACATGTCATTATCGCCACAGGCGCAAGAGCAAGGCAAATTCCAAACCTCGAAGCAGATGGTAAGCAGATTGTGACGTATCGTGAGGCAATGGTGCCAGCTGATATGCCAAAATCTTTGATTGTTGTGGGCTCAGGGGCAATTGGTATTGAATTTGCCAGTTTCTATCGTGATATGGGTGTTGAGGTCACTGTGATCGAAGCCATGGATCGCATTTTAAATGCCGAAGATGCTGAAATTTCAGCGATGGCACATAAAGCGTTTGAAAAACGCGGCATGACCATAATGACTTCTGCGAAATTGCAAAAGTTGGAAAAGCAAAAAGATAAGGTGGTCGCCAGTGTTGAAGTGGCTGGTAAAACCACCACGCTAGAAGCAGAACGTGTGATTATGGCCATTGGTATTGTTGGCAATTCTGAAAATCTTGGTCTGGAAGCCACCAAGGTTAAAATTGACCGCGGTCATATTGAAACAGATGCTTATGGTGCAACAGCCGAAGCAGGCATTTATGCCATTGGCGATGTCACAGGTGCCCCTTGGCTCGCCCATAAAGCCAGCCATGAAGGCATTATTTGTGTTGAAAAAATTGCTGGTGCGAAAGATGTACACGCCATTGGCGAGAATACTGTGCCAGGCTGTACTTATTGTCGGCCACAAATTGCTTCTGTTGGTCTGACCGAAGAAAAAGCCAAACAGGCAGGCCATAAGATCAAAGTTGGGAAATTCCCCTTTATGGCAAATGGCAAAGCCATTGCGCTTGGCGATGATGAAGGAATGATCAAAACCATCTTTGATGCCAAAACAGGCGAATTGCTTGGCGCGCATATGATTGGCCCAGAAGTGACAGAGATGATCCAAGGCTATGCCATTGCCAGATCATTGGAAACCACCGAAGCTGAATTGATGCAAACCATCTTCCCACATCCGACTTTGTCTGAAGCCATGCATGAATCAGTGCTTGACGCGTTTGACAGGGCCATCCATTTCTAAGATAAGCATGTAAACAAACTAGCCAGAAGGCCAATATGCCATCACCAAATGTGAAAACAGGTGCCGCACGTCACCCAGAAAAAAGACGCAATCCAGACAGACCGCAACCAACGCGCCCTGATTGGTTGCGTGTGAAAGCCCCAACCTCAGCGGCTTATCAAGAAACGCGCGAGTTAATGCGTGATTTGAATCTGGTAACGGTGTGTGAAGAGGCGGCATGTCCCAATATTGGCGAATGCTGGGCCAATAAACATGCCACAATGATGATTTTGGGCTCTGTTTGCACCAGAGCTTGTGCCTTTTGCAATGTCGCAACAGGACGTCCTGATTTGCTTGACCCGCATGAGCCAGACAATGTGGCAGAGGCGGTTGCCAAGCTTGATTTAACGCATGTGGTAATTACATCTGTTGATCGTGATGATCTTGATGATGGGGGCGCGCTTCATTTTGCGCAAACCATCACCGCCATTCGCAAAGCGTCTCCTGCCACCACAATTGAAATTCTAACACCTGATTTTTTGAAAAAAGAGGGCGCATTAGAGGTGGTGGTCGAGGCGCGTCCTGATGTTTTTAACCATAATCTTGAAACCGTGCCACGTCTTTACCCGTCCATCCGTCCAGGGGCGCGTTATTTTCATTCTTTGTCGCTTTTATCGGATGTCAAACGTCTAGATCCTTCTATTTTTACCAAATCAGGGATTATGGTGGGTCTTGGCGAAGATGATAGCGAGGTTGGTCAATTGATGGATGATTTGCGATCTGCTGATGTGGATTTCATGACCATTGGGCAATATTTGCAACCAACCCCAAAACATGCCGCGGTTGATCGGTTTGTGACGCCAGAACAATTTGCTGATTATGCCACCAAAGGTAAGGCAAAAGGCTTTTTGATGATGTCATCTACGCCTTTGACACGATCCTCTTACCATGCTGATGCTGATTTTGTGAAATTGCGCGCGGCAAGGGCAAGCCAGATTAGTGGTGGTGAATAATGACACAACATGCTGAAAAACGAATTCTTGCCCATCGCCGCGAAGATATGTTTCACTTAGTGGCAGATGTCGCCCGCTATCCTGAATTCTTGCCATGGTGTTTGGCATCGCGTATTCGCTCTCAGTCAGATGATAAGATGGTCGCTGATTTGATTATTGGATTTCAGATGTTCAAAGAGCGTTTTACCTCGCATGTGCGTCTTGATAATCAGGCCATGGAAATTCATGTGGAATATGCCGAAGGGCCCTTTAAATATCTAAAGAACACATGGCGTTTTATCGAACATCCTTCTGGATGCGAAATTGATTTCTATGTGGATTTTGAATTTAATTCGCGGATTTTACAAACCGTCATTGAAAGCTTATTTACCGAAGCGGTCAAAAGAATGGTTGGCGCATTTGAGGCCAGAGCCGATACGTTATTTACCCCGAAATTGACGAAAACTGGTTAAGCATCTGATCAATGGCATGATGCACGACTTGTTGACGTATCTGGTTTCTGTCCCCGTCAAACAGATAATGTTTGACCAATGGCGCATGCCCTGTGATGGCCGTGGCAATCCAAACGGTGCCAACAGGCTTGTCTTTGCTGCCGCCTGATGGTCCCGCAACCCCTGTCACAGCAATGGCCGCTGAGGCGCGCTTGGCCGCCGATAAGGCCCCTGTAACCATCTCAAAGGCCGTCTCGCCTGACACCGCCCCATAGGTGGCAAGCGTATCGCCATGAACACCAAGTAAAGTTTCCTTGGCTTCGTTGGCATAAGTTACAAATCCTTGATCTATCACGTCTGATGCCCCAGAAACCGAGGTCAATTCTGCCATGATCATGCCACCTGTACAGCTTTCTGCCGTTGTGATTGCCAGCGCTTCTTGCTTTAGCTTGTTAATTAATGCGCTTGTGTCCATCATCGCATCTTTCATGTGGCAATCACGCCATTAGCCATTAATAAAATCATCACAAAGCCAGCGATAAAACCAGCGGCAATGTCATCTGCCATAACGCCAAAACCGCCAGGCAAGCTCTCCACCTGCTTCACAGGAAACGGTTTGGTAATGTCAAATAATCGGAATAATAAAAAGGCGGCCAAAAAACCGATCGGGGATAGCGGTGTGATCAAAAGCACTGACCATTGGCCTGCCACCTCATCAATAATGACTTCAGAGGCATCTTTTTTGCCAGATTCTGCTTCATAGATATTCGCGGCCCATACCCCAACAATTACGACGATCAAAGTCGCCGCTGCCATGGCAAAAAAGCCAGCTTGCAAGATGAAATACCCGAAAAACACAGCGATCGCTGATCCGACTGTGCCAGGGGCAGGGAATGATTTCCCAATTGGGCCTAGGGTAGCGATAAACAGAGCCAGATTTTTCATTGCATAAGGTCTTTCATTTAGGGGGCCTTTTATCAGGCTGGGTATAGGATGGTTGCAGCAGCTTGTGCGGCGATGCCTTCTTTTCGGCCTGTAAAGCCAAGCTGTTCTGTTGTTGTGGCTTTCACAGACACCGCGTCAATTGGCAAACCACATAAATTGGCAAGTATCGCACGCATATCCTCACGAAGCGGACCAATTTTAGGCCTTTCACATAATAATGTGACATCAACATGAATAAGCCTAGCACCTTTTTTCTGCACAAGCTCTGTAGCATATCTCAAAAATTGATCAGATGCGGCATCTTTCCATTTCATATCGCTTGGTGGGAAATGCGATCCGATATCCCCGTCACAAAGCGCGCCAAATATCGCATCACATAAGGCATGAATGCCAACATCACCATCTGAATGCGCATCAAGCCCAACATCATGTGGTACCGCGAGGCCACAAATCATAATGGTGCCATTTTCTGGGGGAATTTGGGTAAAGCGATGCACATCAAAGCCTGTGCCAGTGCGGTAATGATGGGGGATCATCTGATCTCCTGTGGGTTTTTGATATTGTGCGAAATCTTCAATAACAGTCAGCTTGGCCAAGCCTTCATCACCTGTGATCATTGCCACATCAATATCAGCTTGTTCAGCAAGATACGCATCATCAAGCAGAGCAGGGACATCATCTGCCACGTCTTGGTGCAAGTTATGAATAAGATCTGCCGCAAAAAATTGCGGTGTTTGAATGCGGCGTAGGGCCGATCGATCAAGGGTTTTGCCAACCAGATCTTGATCAGTATCTGAGACTTGTTTGATGGTATCTGGAACTGGCAAGACAGGTACAACAGCAACATGACCACCCCGCAATGCCGCAAGTGATCTGTCAATCACATCATGTGGCACAAAGGGACGTGCGGCATCATGAATGGCGATGAAAGGCGCGGTATTTTCCATGGATTTAAGCGCATTTAAGCCTTGCTGAACCGATAAATGGCGTTCTGCCCCGCCAGCCACAATGGTGATATCTGGATGACGATTTTGCAAATCAGCTAGATCAGATTCTGGTGCCACAAGAATGATATGGCCACTCGCGCTATGATCAGCAAAGCTATCAATGGCGTGGTGATAAACAGGTATATCATCAATCGTAGCAAATTGCTTTTTTTGGCCAAGCGCCCCTGCCATACGTCGTGAGGCACCCGCTGCCAGAATAATCACATCATATGTCATGAGTTTGCTTTTCATTTCGCATACTTAACTATTGCTTAGCCCTTAGTCTGATTTTTAGCCGAGAACAGGCCAGCCTGTCTATGATGAAACACCAGAGTTGTGAGAGCCAGCCTCTATGATCTCTTTTATTTCCGATAAAATACGATGATTTTTTGCGATCTTCATGTTATTTTGCTTAAATATTAGGCAGATCAATGATCTGTCACTTTTTAATGTGATTATTTATAAGGCAAGTGCGCGGCATCACCATGAAGCATCATTCTTTGTCCATCGGCCCATGCCAGCTGGCCCATAATGTGATATTGGCGCCCATGTCTGGCATCACTGATAAGCCCTTTCGGCATGTTGTGCGCGCCAATGGGGGCGGCTTGGTTGTGTCTGAAATGATTGCGTCTCATGCGTTTTTGCAAAATGTATGGATTGAATTGCAAAAATTAAAAGGGGCTGCGCATGATGAAGCGCCTTTATCAATCCAAATAGCAGGTTGGGATCCGCAAATGATGGCAGAAGCGGCAAAGCTAGCTGAGATGAGTGGTGCGCAAATTGTTGATATTAATATGGGCTGCCCTGCCAAAAAGGTGACAAATCGGTTATCTGGTTCGGCTTTAATGCAAGATGAAAAAGCCGCTGGGGCGATATGCGAGGCGGTTGTCAAGGCGGTCTCAGTGCCTGTTACCTTAAAAACACGTCTTGGCTGGGATGATGATCATAAAAATGCCCCAACGATTGCGCGCATTGCCCAAGAGGCTGGTATTCAAATGTTGGCCATTCACGGCCGCACCCGAACCCAAATGTATAAGGGCGAAGCGGATTGGGATTTGATTGCTGAAAGCGTATCGGCTGTCTCAATCCCTGTTTGTGCCAATGGCGATATTACAAGCCTTGATGATGCCAAACAGGCCATAACCGCGTCTGGTGCCAATGGTTTGCTGATTGGCAGGGGCGCGATGGGCCGCCCGTGGTTTATTGGTCAAGTGGCTGATCATTTGGCAGGCTTGCCTGTGCGCTCAGATCCCCCCATCCCTCAGCGTTTGGCGATTATCAGGACGCATACAGATCAGACCTTAACGGTGATGGGGGAGAGGGGCTTGCGACAAATGCGCAAACATTTTGCAGCCTATTGTGATCATTTGCCATTCTCAGATGACTTGCGCACAAGCTTAACCTCGTCAAGTACAAGCCAAGATGTCTATCATGCGCTTGGTGATTATGAGCGCAAGCTATCAGCCCATGAGGCCGCATAAAATGGCGCAGATCAAAGAAGAAACAATGATGGCATCTCCTAAAGATGAATGGCTTGAAGCTTTGCCTTATCCTGTTTTTGGCTTGTCTGATGATTATGAGTTTGTCTTTGTGAATTATGCCGCAGAGGTGTTTTTTGAACGCTCTCGTCATTTCTTGTTAAAAACAAAGCTGACAGAATTTTTCCTAGAAGACAGCCCTATTTTTGCCTTATTACGCCGTCTATCGCATGGTATGCAATCGGTCGGCGATCAAGAATTATCTTTGGTAAGCCCCAGAATTGGAAAAAAGCTTGTGAATTTGCAAGTCGCAAAACCAGCTGGCAATAGTGGCTTTATTATATCTGTGCAAATGCGCGAGATGGCCGACCAATTGCGTGGGCAATCCTTATCACGCGGCGCCGCCTTATCGATGAGCAAAATGACAAGCTTATTAGCGCATGAGATCAAAAACCCGCTAGCTGGCATTAAAGGCGCTGCCCAATTAATCGAGCTTGACGCCAATGATGAACAAGAAGAGCTGGCACAGGTGATTGTGGAAGAAGTTGATCGTATTGCTGAATTGCTTGACCGTATTGAAAATGTCGCAGGATCTGGCAAGCTAAATTTTACGTCTGTCAATGTTCATGAAATTTTGCAACATGTGATCACAGTGACCCAAGCTTCCTTTGGCAGGCATGTCACCATAAATCGGCAATTTGACCCATCTTTACCATCTGTTATGGCTGATAAATCATTGTTAATTCAAGCGGTTATGAATCTTTTGAAAAATGCATGTGAAGCTTGTGATGAGGCAGGGGTGATCGAGGTTATCACCTCTTATTCTTTAAAAACCATTTCATCATCATCTGCCAAAAACAAAGAGGCTTATTTGCCATTGCAGATTGATATTATTGATAATGGCAAAGGCATACCAGATCATCTGCGTGATATTTTATTTGAACCATTTATCTCTGATAAATCGGATGGCAGCGGTCTTGGTTTGGCGGTGGTTGCTTCTGCTATCGCTGATCATCAAGGGGTGGTGAGCGTGGATTCTCGAAGCGGCAGAACCCATTTTCAGATTTTATTGCCTATGACCCAAATCAATGAACCAGCCCCATCTCCAGCCCCATCTTCAGCCTCATCTAATGAGGTGCCATCATGAGCTATGCTGATCGCGCAAAATCCGTCATTGTCGCTGATGATGATAAATCAGTTCGTCTGGTGATTGCGCAAGCCCTGAAAAAGCAAGGTTATGTTGTTCATACAACTGCCACAGCCGCAGGTATGTGGGATATGTCAGTTGGCAATCGTGGTCAATTGCTGATAACAGATGTTGGCTTTCCTGATGGTGATGCGCTTGATATGCTGCCGCGCCTGGTATCACGTTGCCCTGATTTAAAAGTGATTGTCATGAGTGCCAGAGCAAATCTTTTGACAGCGGTAAAATCGCAACAGCAGGGCGTTGTTGATTATTTGCCAAAACCATTTGAATTAAAACAGCTGATTGATACCACAGCGCGGGCTTTTGCCAATGGCAGTATGCGCGCACCGCTTAGCGAGATTGACACGCCGCAAACCACTTATCCTGCTTTGCTCGGCAGATCTGCTCAGATGCAAGAGGTTTATAAGGCCTTGGCCAAATTATCTGTTCAAACTATGCCTGTTCTGATCGAAGCAGAGCTAGGGTCTAGCAAAGTGGATGTTGCCAAAGCGTTACATGATATGGGCGGCACACAAGACAAACCCTTTATTGAAATGAATTGCGCACAAATACCAAAAAGCGCACATCAAGCCAATTTGTTTTCGCAAGAGGGCGCCTTTGCCAAAGCCGCCGATGGAACCTTATTTATCAATCATATTGATGCACTGCATTCTGATGCGCAATTGCACTTGGTGGCGGCACTTGAAAAGCAAGAGGGTGAAGGAGGGGGATGGCCCAAACGGTTATTGCTTGGCACAGTGTCTGATTTGCGATCTGCGGTTGCTTCTGATGATTTCAGAGAAGATCTGTTCTTTGCCATTTCTGTTGCCCCGCTAAAATTACCAGCCTTGCGTTACCGAAAATCAGATATTCCAGCCCTTGCAAATCATTTTTGTGAACAGGTGAGTGAAGAGCTGTCAGTCATACGTGGCCTGTCATTATCAGCTATATCTGCCTTGCAGGAATATGATTGGCCAGGCAATATTCGCGAGCTGGCATTTATTTTGCGCAAACTTATCATTGCCTCAGATCGCGAAACAATCGAGGCTGATGACGTGCTGTCAGAAATTACGTCCTTAAAGCAAACGGCTTTGGATGATGATCAGTCACAAAATTCTCTATCAGATGCAGCCGATCGGCATATTCGGCATTATTTTGATGCTTTGGGTGATAACATACCCCATACAGGGCTTTATGACCGAATTATGCAGGAAGTGGAGCGGCCTTTAATCATTCGCACCTTACACTTAACCAAGGGCAATCAAATAAAAGCAGCGCAAATACTGGGATTGAACCGAAATACATTGCGAAAAAAAATAGAATGGCTTCATATCTCAAAAGATAAAAAAGATTATCGGACTTCATCATGAACGCGGCACAAAAAGATCAAAATCAGAAAAATCAGCGCAGAGGCTTGCGTGAAGATCGGCTTGCCTATTTGGTGATTTTGATGACCTTGTTTCTTGGTGGCGGGACCATCGCGCTGTTTGCAAGAATGGATTATTTATCTGACAGCTCAGAAACCTTGCAATTGTTATTTGTAGCGGCCACCGTGGCTTTGGCCATTTTATTGATCTTTGTGGGGCGGCAAATTTGGCGTATTTGGGTGGAACGCCGTCAAAGGATGGCTGGTTCGCAATTGCATTGGCGTCTGGCATTGCTTTTTGGCGGAATCACAACATTACCAGCCATCATTGTTGCCTTATTTGCGATCTCTGTTTTGGATTTTTCATTGCGTGGTTGGTTTGCCCAACGTATTTCAACCGCGATTGAACAATCTGTGTTGGTTGCAGATGCTTATTATGAAGAACATTCACGTTCCGTTCGTGGCCAGATTTTGGCCATGGCCAATGATGTGAACCGTGAAGCCACTGTGCTATCTGGCAATCAAACGCTTCTTGAAGAATATTTAAATAATCAAATTTTGCTTCGTAATTTATCTGAAGCTGTCATTGTTGATGGCACAGGGCAAATTTTGGCCAAATCGCAATTTGCTTTTGCCTTAACATTTTCAAATCTAGATGACAGATGGGTGGAAAGAGCGCGGTCTGGGGAAGTGGTGGTATTTAACACAGGCCAAGGCAGCAAATTGCGCGCTGTGGTCAAGCTGAACTCCTATGTCGATGCCTATTTATTGGTCGGGCGCTTTATTGATAATTCAGTGCTAGAGGCAGTGGCACAAACCAAATTGGCAGCCTCTGATTATCAATCTTTATCTTTCCGTCAATTTGATTTGCAAATCAGCTTTGCTGTGCTGTTTTTTGCTGTGACATTATTATTATTGCTCTCGGCTCTTTGGATTGGTCTGAATTTGGCGACTGCCATTGTTGGGCCATTATCACAGGTGATTTCAGTTGTTGATGAGGTAAGGCTTGGCAATCTAAAGCCACGTGTTGGCGATAATCAAGGGTTTGACGAAATCCACCGCCTTGGCACCTCAATTGATAATATGCTTGATGAATTGATGCGTTCGCGCCAGCAACTTGTCGCGGCCAATGAACAGCTAGATCAAAGGCGTGAATTTACCGAAACCGTGTTGGGTGGTGTGTCATCTGGTGTCATTGGTTTGAATACCAACGGGATGATTACTTTACCAAATCAAATGGCATGTCATTTGCTTGGTAAGAAGCCGTCTGAATTGTTAGATGGAAAATTATCAGAATTGGTACCTGAATTTGCCAGCCTAACCGCGATCATCAAGAAAAAAGGCAAGGCAAAACAAGAAGAGCAGATCACCTTATATGTGGCAGGCAGGCGGGTGGTGTTGCGTGCGCGTATATCGGCTGAATATGTCGAAAAGCGCATTATTGGTTATGTGGTGACATTTGATGATATCTCAGCGTTGCTTGCGGCGCAAAGAAAGGCCGCTTGGTCAGATGTGGCGCGCCGTATTGCCCATGAGATTAAAAACCCGCTTACCCCCATTGAATTGGCAGCAGATCGTCTGGCAAAAAAGTTTAAACCAAAATCTGAAGAAGAAGCAGTTAACTATCAGGAATATATTAATATTATTAGCAGGCAGGTATCTGATATTGGTCGGATGGTAGATGAATTTTCGGCCTTTGCCAGAATGCCAGCCCCGCGCTTTGAGGCTGCGAATTTGTTACAATTGGTGGCAGGGCAAATTGCCCTTTATCAAGATAATGAAGATGGCATTACATTTGACATCATCACCAGCCCTGATTTGCCAGATAGCTTGCCATTAGACCAAGGTTTGATCAGGCAGGTGGTCACGAATTTGTTGCAAAATGCGATGAATGCCTTGCGAGAAAGTAAAGTGCCAGCCCCTAAAATCACAGCAGAATTATCCAATGATGATGCCACAATGACTTTGACCATTACTGACAATGGGCCAGGCTTGCCAAATGTTGATTTTAGCAAGTTATTTGAACCCTACATGACCACAAGAGATAGTGGCACAGGGCTTGGTCTTGCGATTGTGCAAAAGATTATCGAAGATCATGGTGGGCAGATCGAATTGTCAAACCGCCAATTCGAAAAAGACAACGCAAATCCAGATGATACTATGCCAGCAGGCGCCATTGTCACTGTGACTTTGCCATTAGATAGAGGGTCTGATACATGAGCGGCGAAATTCTGATTGTTGATGATGAACATGATATTCGCTTGCTGATCAGCGCAACCTTGTCTGATGAGGGCTTTACAACAATTGAAGCCTCAAATGCCGCACAAGCGCGTGAAAGCCTTGTTTCGCGCCCGCCAAGCTGTTTGATTTTGGATATTTGGATGCGTGATTCAGATATGGATGGGCTGGAATTGCTGTCTTGGTGTCGGTCTTTATATCCTGATTTGCCTGTGGTGATGATCTCAGGGCATGGCACCATTGAAACAGCGGTTCATGCCTTGCGCATAGGGGCTTATGATTTCATTGAAAAACCCTTTAAGGCAGAGCGTTTGTTATTGACAGTCAATCGCGCCATTCAAACAGCGAAGCTTGAGCGGGAAAACAGAGAATTGCGTACCCGTAATCAAGATCTGTCAGATATTGAGGTGATTGGGCAATCACAGGCAATAAAAAATATCAAATCATCAATTGAAAAGCTGTCTACCACTGCTAGCCGCGTGATGATTCAAGGGGGATCTGGGACAGGCAAAGAGCTGATTGCGCGCAAAATTCATAGCAATTCAGAAAGAGGCAATCACAAATTTGTAGTTGCGAATTGCGCAAAATTAACAGCTGAAAAAGCAGAGCTTGAATTATTTGGGTCAGAATCCATCCAAGATGGCAGACGGGTGGTTGGCCTGTTTGAACAAGCGCATCTTGGTACCCTCTATTTTGATGAAATTTGTGATTTGCCTTTGAATACACAAGCCAAGCTTGTCCGCGCTGTGGCAGAACAAAAATTCAGGCGTGTCGGCGGTGCGGCTGAAGTTGTGGTGAATGTGCGCATCGTCTCTGCTTCGTCACAAGATTTATCAGCCGCCATTGCGGCTGGCAAATTACGTGAAGATTTGTATTACCGTTTGGCTGTGGTATCTCTGATGGTGCCATCTTTGGCAGAGCGGCGCGAAGATATCCCGTTGCTGGCAAAATATTTTATGAAGGTCGGAGCCGTGCAATTTGGTAAATCACCTCTGAAATTAGGAGATGATTTGCTGAATTTATTCCGTTCTTATGCATGGCCAGGTTCGGTTCGGCAAATGCGCAACGTCATTGAATCCTTGCTGATTATGGCCAAAGACAAAGAAGATGATGTGTTGAGCGTGGCTGATTTACCCAGTGGCTTATTGGCAGAAGAGCAAAATAACCCGTCATCAGGCGCAATTGGCTTTTCGCAGGATATTTATGCCTTGCCTTTGCGTGAAGCGCGTGAAATTTTCGAAGCCCATTATCTGCAAGAACAGTTAAACCGTTTTGATGGCAATATATCAAAGGTGGCAAAATCCATTGGCATGGAACGTTCCGCTTTGCATCGCAAGCTAAAATCGTTAAATATGCAATAGCATGACTTGAAATAATGAAGCAGAGATATGATTGCTCCTTTTGCAAGTCATAGCAAAAGATACCAAATGAGGTACTGAGGCAAATTATGAGAATTGTTATTTGTGGGGCTGGCCTTGTCGGAAGCGCCATTGCAAATCATTTGGCTGCTGAACAAAATGACGTGACTGTCATTGACGCAGATGCCGAAAAAATTCAGCGTGTTGTAGAACATGCGGATGTGCGCGGCGTTGTGGGCGTTGCGTCGCACCCAGATATCCTTGCTGAAGCAGGCCTAGCTGATGCTCAGCTGCTGATCGCTGTGACAGAATCTGATGAAATTAATATGGTTGCCACGCAAGTGGCGCATACGATTTTTCATACGCCAACACGCATTGCCCGTATTCGCTCTTGGGCTTATTTGAACCCTGAATTTCGGGATCTTTATGGCTCAGATCATATGCCGATTGATCATATCATCTCGCCAGAAGAAGAAGTGTCTTCGGCTGTGGAACGCCAATTGCGCTTGCCAGGTGCCTTTGATGTCAAAGATATGGCAGATGGCAAGGTCCAGCTGATTGGGGTTATTGCCAAGTCAAATTGTCCGATTTTATCAACGCCGCTTCGTCATTTAACAAGCTTATTTCCAGAATTGAAAATGACCATTGTTGCCATTGTCAGAGGCACGTCTGTGATTGTGCCAAGAGATGGCCGTGATGAATTGCAAGAAGGCGACCGCGTTTATTTTGTCTGTGATGTCGATCATACACAACGCGCCATGGCCGCTTTTGGTCATACCGAAACAGAAGCTGCCAAGGCGGTGATCGCAGGCGGGGGTAATATCGGCATCTTATTAGCGCGTAAAATTAACAATAATGAAAACAACGCCAAAGCCACCATCATTGAAATTGATAAAACACAAGCCCGCAAAATTGCCGAAGATTTATCTGAAATTACGGTGGTGTGCGGTGATACGCTTGATGCTGATATTCTTGAAGAAGCTGGTGTTGAGACAACAGGCACTTTTTTATCGGTGTCAAATGATGATGAAGTGAATATGCTATCTGCCTTGTTGGCCAAGCGAATGGGCGCATCTCATACGGTTGCTTTGGTCAACAACCCAGGCTTTGTGCCGCTAATGTCCACATTGGGGATCGATGCTGTGGTAAATCCACCGCAAATCACCGTGTCTTCTATTTTGGAACATGTCAGGCGTGGGCGTATCCGTGATGTGCATTCTGTATTGGAAGGTCACGGGGAAGTGCTAGAGGCTGAAATTATGCCAAGCTCTGAATTGGTAGGGCAAGATCTGCGTCATGCGCGCATTCCAAAGGGGCTAACGATTGGTGCACTTGTCAGGCAAGGTGTTGTTATTGCCGCGCGTGGTGAGACAATTATCGAAGCCAATGATTTGATTATCTTATTTGCTAAGCAGGGGCGCGCTGCCAAAGCAGAAGCCTTGCTTTCAAGCGATTTTTAACCAAAGGGTATTAAACGCAACATGTCTCGTATTGCCTATGTGAATGGCGCTTATGTGCCGCATGATGACGCCGCTGTTTCGATTGATGATAGAGGGTATCAATTCGGAGATGGTGTGTATGAGGTGGTCTTTTTGATTAATGGTCATATGGCAGATGAGCAGATGCATCTTGATCGCCTGGAACGGTCTCTTGGGGAAATGGCTATGTCACTTCCGATCAGCCGTGCCGCCCTGCAAATGATCATGGCGCGTGTCATTCGCATGAATGGTGTGAAAACAGGCCTTGTCTATGTGCAAATCACCAGAGGTGTGGCACGCCGTGACCATAAATGGACAAAGCCACTTCGTCCCTCTGTGATCGTTACCGCGAAAAACACAGCTTCGGATGTGCCAAAAGAGGTCAAGGCAGTGAATGTTATCACGGTGCCTGATGAAAGATGGGAAAGGCGTGATATTAAAACCATCCAGCTTTTGCCAAATTGCCTTGCCAAACAAAAAGCCTATGAAGCAGGGGCCTATGAGGCAATTTTGATCGAAAAAGATGGCACAATCACAGAAGGTTCTAGCTCAAATGTGTGGATTGTAACAAATGACAATGAAATTATCACGCGCCCAGCCACTGAAAAAATCCTTAACGGCATCACAAGACGCGCGGTTGCAAAAGTGGCAGAAACCTTGCAAATGAGTGTAATTGAACGCCCCTTTGATAAGGATGAGTTGCTCGCCGCTAAAGAAGCCTTTGTGACCTCAGCCTCCTCACATGTCACAGCCATTGGGCATGTAGATGGGCAAAAGATCGCAGGTGGTATCGCGGGACCAGTGGCCAATCGCCTCAGAAAAGCCTATATTGATACCGTGGTAGGAGATGCGTAACGCAGGCATAATTGCACTGATGATATGGTAAAATCCTGTCAAAATTAGCAAATAATAACAATAATCACTAAGGAGATTTGCTATGGATAAAGCGCAAAATCTACAAGATGTATTTTTAAATCAAATGCGCAAACAGCATGAGGCTGTGACGATTTTTTTGATTAATGGCGTCAAATTGCAAGGCATAATCACATGGTTTGACAATTATTCCATGTTGTTAAAGCGTGATGGTCATATCCAGCTTGTCTACAAACATGCCATTTCCACTATCATGCCTGTCAATCAGGTTGATATCAGCGCTTATTCAAGCGATTAAGGGTATTGAATCTATTATGTCTGATCAAGAGATGGGTCTGATTGACCAAGTTGCTGCCTTGATGGTTGAGGCAGGTCAAACGATCATAATGCCCTTATTTGATAATTTAGCCCCTGAAGATGTTGCAACAAAATCATCAGATACCGACTTTGTGACCATCGCAGACAGAGAGGCTGAATTCTGGCTGATACCCCGCCTTGAAGCTTTATTGGATGATGTGTTTGTGGTGGGGGAAGAATCCATCTCTGATACGCCAGCTTTGGCAAAGAAAATTGGCAAAGGGCTTAGCTTTGTTATTGATCCCATTGATGGCACAAGAAATTTTGTGAATGGGTCACGTCATTTTTGTTCGATGATTTCCTTGATTGATCAAAACCAGCCCTTGGTGGCATGGGTCTATCGTCCGCTTGATCAAGATATCTTGGTCGCTGTGCATGATGAAGGTGTGCATCATATGAAGCTTGATGACAGCCATAATTTGACCAACTGGCAAGAGATTTCACGCGTTTTTGATCGCACCAGCCTATCTGATATGAACGGCACAGGCGGCATTAAGGGCCTATCTGGCGGCAAAAGAGAAGAAGTCAAAGCCCAATTGCGCGCTTTGAAAGGGCGCAAATTAATTGGCAGTGCAGGGTGCGAAGCCGCCCTAATTGCATTAGGTGAGCATGATTTCTTGATGCATTCGAAAACAACGGCTTGGGACCATACGCCTGTGGATTTAATTGCGCGTGAAATTGGGGCGGTATCTTATAATTTGCCAACAGGCGAGGGCTATTCGCCAAATTGTGATGATGCGTTATTGATTGCACCAGATCATGCAAGCTGGCGCGCCTTGGCAAATCACATTTGGCCAGATCCTGTGACCATGCCAGATGGGGTATCATAAAGATAGGGTATCATAAAGATGGGATATTATCACAAGGGCTGATTACGCAAAAAAGATTATGTTGTGCTTTTCGCCTCTTGCCAAAGCGCTTCCATCTCCGCCAGTGAGGCATCTTTGATATCGCGTCCTTCCGCTTTTAAAGCACTTTCAACATAGCGAAAGCGTGTTTCAAATTTGCGGTTGCACCCCAATAATGCTGTTTCGGGATCAACGCCTGCCTTGCGCGCTATATTTGAGGCCACAAATAAGATATCACCGATTTCATCTTTGATCTTGGCGTCATCTTTAACAGGCTTGTTCCATTCAGCCAGCAACTCGCCTGTCTCTTCATGCATTTTTTCGATAACCTCATGCATATCTGGCCAGTCAAACCCAACACGTGCCGCTCTTTTTTGTAATTTTGCCGCACGCACCATCGCTGGTAATGTGGTCGCCACATCTTCTAGCACAGAAGGCTCTTTATCTGATTTTTCAGCGCGCTCAATGGCTTTTAACTCTTCCCAAGCGTCTTTTTGAGCCGTGGCATTGCGTGCGCCTTCATCACCAAACACATGAGGATGGCGGCGGATCATCTTGTCACAAATGCTTGTGATCACATCTGTTAAGGTGAAATGGCCTGCCTCACGCGCCATTTGGGCGTGAAAGACGACTTGCAACAACAAATCCCCCAATTCATCACGCAAAGCTGGCATATCATCATGAGCAATGGCATCTGCGACCTCATAGGCTTCTTCGATTGTATAAGGGGCGATGGTTGTGAAATCTTGTTCGACATCCCATGGACAGCCTGTCTTTGGGTCACGCAAGGCTTGCATAATATCATGAAGGCGCGTGATTTCTGTTTGTAAATCATTATGATTTTGGTTGTCTTTTTGATCTGTCACGGCCCGATCCTATCTATCTGGTAAAGAAATATTTATCTTTTTTATGATCACCTGTTGCAAGTCTGGTATCTTGCACCATTGTCTTAATAAGGGCATGATACCAAAACCATCCCACCTTCGCATTATGAGGAAAGCTTATGAGTGAGCAACCACAAAAACCAACATTTCTTGCCCGCGTGCGTGGCTGGTTTCTGACAGGGCTACTTGTCTCAGCGCCGATTTTGCTGACCATCTATATCACATGGTTATTTGTTGATATCATTGATGGCTGGGTGACTGATTTAATGCCACCAGCCTTTCGTGATACCATTTACAATTCAATTCCAGGTATCGGTCTTGTCATTGGCGGTGTTGCAATTACGGTTTTTGGGGCCTTGGCGGCTGGTTTTTTCGGCAGATGGATCATTTCATTGGGCGAGCGTCTGTTAAACAGAATGCCAGTGATTGGCACGATTTACGGCGCCAGCAAACAAATTCTTGAAACGGTTATGGCATCGCAATCAGATGCGTTTCGTGATGTTGTTCTATTGGAATATCCCCGTAAAAATGTGTGGGTCATCGGCTTTGTGACTGGCACCACCAAAGGCGAGGTGCAATCAGAAATCGAAGAAGAAACAGCCAATGTATTTGTGCCGACCACACCAAACCCGACTTCAGGCTTTTTGCTATTTTGTCCCAAAAGTGAGCTGAAATATCTTGATATGAGTGTTGATGACGCTGTGAAATTGGTGGTATCTGGCGGAATTGTAACACCGCCACATGGTGCAGAAGCGAACAAGATCGAAGATAAAACGGCCTAACCAGATGCCAAAAATTTAATGGCATTATCTCTTTCAAACAGGCTGAGCAAAAGACGATAGGCTTGGCCTGCCTCAGAGGTTAGATCAGGATCAGCAGCGATAATGCGATCAGCCTCGTCTCTCGCGCGGCCAATCATATCGCCATGATGTGCCAAATCAACAAGCGCGAATTCTGGCATGCCCGATTGTCGTTGTCCCAAAACCTCACCAGGGCCGCGCAAGCGTAAATCTTCTTCGGCAAGACGGAACCCATCATTTGAATCTCGCATGATTTTTAAACGCGCTGTAGCGGTTTCACTTAACGGGCCTTGATAGGCCAACAGGCACGCTGATTGCACCGCCCCTCGGCCAACACGCCCGCGCAATTGGTGCAATTGTGCCAGACCAAAGCGTTCGGCATGTTCAATGATCATAATGCCAGCCTCTGGCACATCAACGCCCACTTCAATCACAGTAGTGGCCACAAGAAGTTGTGATGCGCCAGATTGAAATTGTTCCATAACAGCCTGTTTTTCATCAGCTTTCATTCTGCCATGCACCAATGTCGGGTTGGCATCAGGCAACAGATTTTTCAAAATATCATATCGATTTTCAGCGGCTGTAATATCTGATTTATCGCTATCTTCGACCAAGGGGCAAATCCAATAGGCCCTGAAATCAGGTGATAATCGGGACCGTAATTTTTCCACAATCTCAGCGATACGTTCAAGGCTGACAAGGGCGGTATCAATAGGCTTTCGACCAGCTGGTTTTTCATCAATGATGCTTGATTGCAAATCGCCATAGGCGGTCATTGACAAGGTGCGCGGAATAGGGGTCGCTGTCATGACCACCACATCACAATCATCTCCCTTTGCGCTTAACGCCATGCGTTGTTTGACGCCAAAACGATGTTGTTCATCAACCACCGCCAAGCCCAAATCCGCAAAAATAACATCATCAGTTAAAAGAGCATGTGTGCCAATCACGATATTGGTTGTGCCATCTGCCATATCATCCAGCACCGCTTGCTTTGCCTTTGTTTTTGCACCGCCAATCAACAAAGACACAGAGATATCAGCGTGATCTGATAGGCGTGAAATCAAATCAGAAATGGTTTTGTAATGCTGTTTTGCCAAGATTTCAGTTGGCGCAATCATAACAGCCTGCCTGCCAGCTTCAAACGCATTTAACATGGCCATCAAAGCCACCAAGGTCTTGCCAGAGCCCACATCCCCTTGCACAAGGCGTAACATGCGGCTTGTGCTTGCTTGGTCACTTGCGATCTCATCCAACACGCGATCTTGCGCCGCTGTTAATGAAAAGGGCAAGGCGTCTCGCAAAGCACCACGTAAATGCCCGTCTCCTGCCACAGATTTGCCCTTCACCGCTTGGATGGTGTCTTTTCGGATCAAGGCCAAAGCCAGCTGGTTCGCGAGTAATTCATCATAGGCAAGGCGGATGCGATGCGGGGCATCAGGTGATAAATCAGCCAGCTTTTCTGGCGCATGAAGCAAGGCCATCGCGGTTGCAAAATCGGGCCATTTCTGTTGGGCAATCATCGAAGCAGCAACCCATTCTGGCAAATGTGGCACCTTTGGGAGCGCGGCCGAAATCGCTTTGCGGATGGTTTTGCCTTTCAAGCCAGCAGATAAGGGATAGATAGGCTCTAACAGCGGTAATTGCGCCTTATCAGCGGGAGATAACACATAATCAGGATGCGAGATCTGCACCCGCCCTTGAAATAATTCAGCTGTCCCAGAAATGATGCGTCTTTCCCCAACAGGCAGGCTTCTTTTGATGTAATTAGGATCTGCTTTGAAAAAGACCAATTCCACATCGCCTGTTTCATTTTCAGCTGTGATCTTTGTTGGACGCGAAATATGGCGCGGGGCAATATCATGTTTGGTGATTAATACCTCAATTGTGACAAGCTGGCCTGCTACAATATCGGGGATGGCAGGGCGTGCGGTGCGGTCAATCAATCCCACAGGGGCATGACGAAGCAAATCCAGCACCGTTGTGCCAATGCGCTTTTCCATGATCGAAGCCAGGCGCGTGCCAATCCCAGGCAAGCTTGTGACACTTGCAAAAAGCGGAAATAAAGAAGCAGGTCTGGATAAATGCATGATGGTTTGGCGCAAAATTTAAAAAAATGACATAAGTCTATAAAAAACCACTTCATTAGTGATGTCAAAGTGAAGAATTTCTCTGGAAATGCGCTATGTTGCAATGGTAGAGACGTGACATGCTTTCATCAGCTGTGTGATAGCAAGGCGCATAACAAGAAGCAAGAAAGAGATCATCATGGCAAATGGCACAAATGGCACCTCAGATAAGGCACATGAAAGCACAAATGATATGATGCGTCGCCTGATTTATCGGGCCAGCTATACGGGCATGAAAGAGACAGATCTGTTGTTGGGGCAATTTGCCAAACAACATTTGCCCCATTTGGACAGAGCGCAATTACAACGATTTGAAGAATTGCTTGATGCAGGTGATCCGTCTATTTTTGCATGGGTCAGAGGTGACGAAGCCATTCCACCCCAATTTGATAATGATGTATTCGCATTAATTAAAGACTTTAAATTATCCAAATAAAATAATGAATTTATTTAATAAAATACCTGATTCAAGATATCTTGATGGCGCGCCGCAAGGCGTTGATCACTTGTTGGTTGATGCTTTGTCATCACAACAAAAAAGACAGATTATCATCTTGCGTGATGATGCCAGATTAACGCAATTTTGCGATGGTTTTTCCTTTGTGAATCCTGATTGTCAGATTTTACAACTGCCAGCTTGGGATTGTTTGCCTTATGACAGGGTGTCGCCACATAGCGCGGTTACCTCCACAAGATTGGCAAGTCTGTCATCACTTGCAGGGCAGCCTAAAGAACGTTTATTGGTTGTCACCACCGTGAATGGGTGGTTGCAACGTGTACCGCCACCGTCTTTTTTCGCGAATGCCAGCCTTGCGCTTTCGGTGGGACAAGAGATCGCCATAGATGATGTGGTGCAATTTTTGGCGCAAAATGGGTTTCACCGCACAGATACCGTTCGTGAATATGGGGAATTCGCGGTGCGCGGCGGTATTTTGGATATTTTCAGCGATGCGGCTGGCCAGCCTGTCAGATTGGATTTCTTTGGCGATGAGATTGAAACCATCAAATCCTTTGATTCTTTAAGCCAACGCTCGCTCACCACATTATCAGAATTGATTTTGCAACCTGCTTCAGAATTTTTAATGGATGATACAGCCATCAGTGCGTTTCGCAGTCGGTTTCGCGAGATGTTTGGCGGCAAAGGTACCAAATCGGTTCTCTATGAATCGGTTTCTGCTGGGCGCATGATGGCAGGGCTAGAGCATTGGTCAGCTTTACTTCATCCCGAAATGGCAGTGATTGAAGATTACCTTGATGGGGCGCATCTGATTTGTGATGAAGAGGCCGAAGCGGCAATCAATGCGCGCCTTGACCAAATTCAAGAATTTTATGAAGCGCGGCACATGCCAGAAACGGAGGGAGATGAGATTTATTTCCCTTTGGCACCGCATTGGCATTACCGCCAAGCAGATGAGGTCACCGCGCGCCTTGCACAGCCAAATACGCAATTTTTATCATCCTTTAGCCAAGATCGCACAACAGGCGATGCCTTTGATGCGGGTGGTAGAGCGGCCATTGGGCTTGGCGCGGCGGCTGAAGGTTCAAAAATGCAGCAAATGGCAGATCATATTGCCAATGCGCCTGATAAAACCATTACCATTCTTGCGGCCACCAGCGAAGGGGCGGCCACAAGAAGTGCCGAATTATTGGGTCACGCATCAGACAGGCATATCCCGATTGTATCAGACCTGAAAGAGGCCATGGGCCACCCTGTCAGCGCGGCTTATTGGCCGCTTGAAAAAGGGTTTCAGCTTGGCAATTTGCAGGTGATATCTGAACAAGATTTATTTGGGACACGGCTGACAAGACCAGCTGGCAAGAGACGCGCGGAAAATTTCCTAACTGAGGTATCTTCCTTATCGCAAGGTGATTTGGTTGTGCATGTGGAACATGGCATCGGGCGTTATGAAAAGCTTGAAACCATCCGCTCTGGTGGCTCAGATCATGATTGTTTGATGTTGCTTTATCAAGGCGGTGACAAGCTTTATTTGCCTGTTGAAAATATTGACACCCTTTCACGCTATGGCAAGGATTCATCTGATGTGGTGCTTGATAAGCTTGGCGGTGTTGCATGGCAAGCACGCAAAGCCAAAATCAAAGAGCGCATTAAAATCATGGCAGAACAACTGATCAGGATTGCTGCCAATCGTGCTGTGGCCCATACCGAACCATTGCTTGCACCTGAAGGGGGCTTTGCTGAATTTTGCGCTAGATTTGGATTTGCTGAAACCGAAGATCAGCTTGATGCCATTGGAGATGTGTTGGATGATTTGGCATCTGGCAAAGCCACAGACAGGCTGATTTGTGGTGATGTTGGGTTTGGCAAAACAGAGGTGGCTTTGCGCGCGGCCTTTGTTGCCGCAATGGCAGGCTATCAGGTGGCATTGGTGACCCCCACCACCTTATTGGCGCGTCAACATGGCAATGTCTTCAAAGAGAGATTTAAAGGCTTTCCGATCAATGTCAGCGTCTTATCACGCATGACAACGACCGCAGAGGCAAAGGCCATCAAAGAAGGTATAACAGATGGTTCTGCGCAAATCGTCATTGGGACCCATGCGCTTTTGGCAAAATCAATCTCATTCAATAATTTGGGGATGTTGATTGTTGATGAAGAACAAAGCTTTGGTGTCGCCCAAAAAGAACGTCTTAAAGAATTAAAAGGCGATATTCATGTCTTAACCTTAACCGCAACACCTATCCCACGCACATTGCAAATGGCACTATCTGGGGTGCGGCAAATGTCAATCATAGCCACACCGCCTGTTGATCGTCTGGCGGTACGCACCTTTATCGGGACATGGGATAATGTTGTATTACGTGAAGCGATCTTGCGCGAACGCTTCAGAGGTGGTCAGAGCTTTGTTGTATGTCCGCGTATTGAAGATATGCCACGCTTATATGAAAAAGTGGTAAAATTGGTGCCAGATGCCAAAATCTTATCGGCTCATGGGCGCATGTCTCCAACCGAGTTAGACAAGGTGATGACTGATTTTGGCGAAGGTAAAGCTGATATTTTGATTTCCACTAACATTGTGGAATCTGGCATTGATATCCCATCTGCCAACACCATCATTATCCACCGCGCTGATATGTTTGGTCTATCACAGCTTTATCAATTGCGTGGCCGTGTTGGTCGCTCAAAATTGCGTGCTTATGCCTATTTGACCATCGATAAACATAAGATGATGACTGATAATGCCAAACGACGCCTCGAAGTCATGCAAACTTTGGATAAATTAGGGGCTGGCTTTACACTCGCATCTCATGATTTGGATATCAGAGGGGCAGGGAACCTGCTGGGAGATGAGCAATCAGGCCATGTTAAAGAGGTCGGGGTTGAATTATACCAAGATATGTTGCGCCAGGCTGTGGAATTGGCACGCCAGAAAAAACAAAAAAGCCAAGCTGATGATACGACTGATTACGCCCCGCAAATCTCGCTTGGCACAACGGTATTGATTCCCGAAGATTATATCCCTGATTTGACCAGCCGTTTATCGATTTATCGGCGTATTGCCTCTTTGCAAACAGAAGATGATATGAACCAGATGATGACAGAGCTGGTTGATCGTTTTGGCCGCATTCCAGAATCTGTTCACAACTTGCTACAAGTCGTTGAATTAAAACAATTATGCCGCCGTGCCAATGTCTTGAAAATTGATGCGGGTGACAAGGGATTCTCGGTGATTTTCAAGGATAATAAATTCGCCAATCCACATGGTTTGGTCGGCTGGATTGCAGGGCAAAAAGGCCAAGTTCAGCTAAAAGGAGATCATAAGCTTGTGGTGATGGCGGATTTAAAGCTTATCTCTGGGCGTGCGGGAAAGGCGAAGAGCCTGCTTGCCGCCTTAGCTGATCTAGCCGAAGCTGAGCCACCAGCGGCTTAGTGGTCTGGTGCCTTAAACATTTCAGATGACAAAAGGGAAACGCTAGGCGATTGCGGCATCAATCGCGCTTAATAGGACATGCGGGGGGTGCGCGCCTGCTAGGGAAAATTGGTTGTTAAACACAAAAAAAGGCACGCCATCAATGCCAAGCTGACTGCCAAATTGCAGATCTTCATTAATTTGATTGGCGGCTGATTGTAAATTCTCTTTGGTATAGGCGCTATGACAGCCTTCATCCTCGATTAATTGGGTTTGCACCTCAGCATCGCTGATATCCCTACCTTCAAGGAAATAGGCCTGAAAAAACCGTTCTGATAGGGAAAAGCTCGATTTACCTGCGGCAATTAACAAAGTATGGATGGCTGATGTCTCTGGTGTTTTGCCAATGGCATCAAAGCGAAACGAAATGCCAGCCTCTTTGCCAGCTATCCCAATACGGTCATAAACGGCGTTGGCAGCTTCCCCAAATTTCTGTTTTAAATAAAGCTGTCTGTCAATGCCACCACGTGGCATGGTGGGGTTTAAGAGATAAGCCCGCCATCTGATATCTGCTTTTAAATCAGGCCGCATTTCTAGCGCTTCTTCTAAGCGTTTTTTGCCGATATAACACCAAGGGCAGATGATATCTGAATAAATATCGATTGTAACATTCGGCATGTGGCTCTTCCTTTTTCATGATGCAGGCCTATGCTATGATCATATACCAAAAACAGAAATGAAGCATCATGTCAGATCTTGAAAAATGTGAAACTGAAAAAAGCGCGCTTCTTGCCAATGCCAGAACGTTAACGATTGCGGTATCAATGCCTGAAAGGGGCCCTGCGATTGGGGTGTCGCCGTTTTTTCGCAATGAAGATGGCAGTTTTTACATCTATAGCAGCGCGTTAGGAAGCCATGTCAAAGGCTTGCTGGCAGGGCATGACGCCTCATTTCAAATCATTGCAGATGAAAGCCAATCTCAGAATATTTGGGCAAGGGTGCGGTTGAAATTTGACGCGGATATTCACATGATTCCCCGTAATGATGCCCGTTTTGGCCCTGTGATTGATCACCTAGAATCCCATTTTGGTAATATCATGTCACTGATTAAACAATTTTCTGATTTTCATCTTTTCCATATCATCCCCACAACAGGGGTGATTGTCACTGGCTTTGCCTCAGCCTATCAGGTGCAAGGCCCACAATTTACCATTACCGAACAGCTGACATCCTCATAATGACACAATCTACCAATCCTATAGCTTTGCCAATTTTATGGAGCTTTCGTCGTTGCCCTTATGCGATGCGCGCACGCCTTGCGATTAAATCAAGTGGCCGCAATGTGCTTTTGCGCGAGATTTTATTAAGAGACAAACCAGCCCCTTTTCTAGAGGCTTCAGAAAAAGGCACTGTGCCTGTGCTTGTTCTGCCAGATGGTACAGTTATTGATGAATCCCTAGATGTGATGTTTTGGGCTCTAGAGGGCGCTGATCCTGAAGATTGGATGGTGCCTTTTTATACCGATGAAGAGGGGAGCCGCGCGCATCTACACAGTCTTGATGACGAGTTTAAGCACCATCTTGATCGCTATAAATATGCCACACGTTATGAGGGGGTGGATGAGAGCGAGCATCGTGATAAAGGTGTTGTGTTTCTTGATAAATGGAACAAGACGCTTGGTCAAACAGGGGCATTATCTGGTGAAAAGCTTGGCTTTTTGGATTATGCCACCTTGCCCTTTGTGCGCCAATTTCGGATTGCAAACCCTGACTGGTTTGATCGCCAAGATTGGCCCCATCTTCATCATTGGCTACAAAGCTTTTTGGCAAGTGAACGGTTTGATATGATTATGAAAAAATACAAACCGTGGCTTGAAACAGGCGAAGATATCGCCTTTTAACAAAAGGCCAGCGACCGCAATTCATGCCCTTGTTAAGCGCATAGAGGTATAGATGACATAAGTGGCAAGGGTGATAATCACAATCACACCGCCAATGATCATCTGGATTGTAGCGCTTTCGCCGACACCTAACCAAACCCAAACAGGCCCTAAAATGGTTTCTAGCAACATTAACAAGCCAATATTCGCGGCGGCTGTGTAACGTGCGGCTGATGTCAGGCAAAAGAAAGACACTGGCAAGATCAACAATCCACAAACAGAGATCATCCAGATATTGCCAACAAATAGCGTATCTGTGCCAATATAAGCGAGCGCAATCAAACCACATAATAAAGAGCCATTGCCTGTTACTGCGGCAACTGGCAAATCGCTATATTTGCGGAATAGCACGAAATTCAAACCAATCGCAGCAGAGGCTGTTAGCCCGCAAATAGCCCCAAATATCACAGAGCCTTCAGGCGCATTATGCGCCGCACCAGCATCTGCAACAGTTAATAGGATCCCACCTAGTGTAAATAAGGTGGCAAGCCATGTTGAAATATGGGTGCGTTCCCCAAGAAAGAGCCGTGAAAAGAAAGCTGCAAAAATCGGTGAAGTGGCAAGCGCAAATAAGATCACCGATACAGATGTTTCTGCGATACCGATCACAAAGCACCCTGTGCTTACAAATTGGCACATCGCCACCAAAAGGCCTCTTTTGGAATAGGTCAATTTAAGCGTATGACCGAAATTCGCCCGATCCATAAGATAGGATAAGCTTAGCATCACAATGCCCATTTGAATGCCGCGCCAAACAAGCATGTCAAAGCCACTCATGCCAGATAGACGTATAAATAGACTATCAGGCGTTAAGGTAAGTGCGCCAAAGCCTGCTAAGGCCAATCCGAAAAAAGGATGTGCTTTTAATGACTGAAACATAAGTGATTAAAATCCTGTAAAGGCGATAAAAAGACGACATATCACATATCAACTTTGTGGTCTTATCATGAAAAGGCTTTTTGAAAAAACACAATTCATCACTTATGACGTCAGATCAGGTGATCCGATCATGATATTGTGGGCAAGGTCTTAAGTAAGAGTATTCAGGAAATCGCGTGCATCGTCGCGGATCATCTGTTTTTTCTCACCACTCATCTTATCAGCGGTGCGATAAATCATGCCGAGGCGGGGATTAGAACGCAGCTTGTCTTCATGACGCAACAGAAAATCCCAATATAGATAATTAAACGGACAAGCATCCTTGCCATTTTTCTCTTTGACCTTGAATCGGCAGGATTTGCAATAATCAGACATCCGATCAATATAGGCCCCGCCAGCCGCATAGGGTTTCGATGCGACAATGCCATCATCTGCAAATAACACCATGCCAGACACATTGGGCATCTCTACCCATTCAAAAGCATCTGCATAAACAACCAAAAACCATTCATTGACGTCAGGCGGGGATAGGCCAGCCAATAGGCTGAAATTGCCAATGACCATCAATCGTTGGATATGATGGGCATAGGCATAATCAATCGTTTGCCCTATGCTTTTTGCCAAGCAATTCATCTCTGTCTTGCCATGCCAAAAAAAGGAGGGCAGAGGGCGGTTTGCTGCTAGGGCATTCATCGCGGCATAATCAGGCATGAAATGCCAATAAATCCCTCTGATATATTCGCGCCAGCCCAAAATTTGCCTGATAAAGCCTTCCACCGCATTTAAGGGGGCTTGCTGGCTGTGATAGGCTTGTTCTGCGGCACGGATCACCTCTGCAGGGGATAATAACCCAGCATTGAGATAAAAGCCGATATGGGCGTGATACATAAAGGGCTCATCACTGACCATCGCATCTTGGTAATGGCCAAAATTTGGCAGACGTTCTGTTAAGAACCGTTCAAATACTTCGATCGCCTGCGCTCTTGTCACAGCCATATCAAAGCCATCTAGCACGCCAAAATGATCTGGAAAATACGCCTCTACAAGACGCAACACATCTTGGGTGATCGCATCGGCATCAAATCGTGATCTATCTGGCACAATCAGACCAGATTTTGGCGGTTTGCGGTTTTCTGCATCATAATTCCATTGCCTACCGACAGGCGCATTATCTTGCATCAAACAATCATAACGCCGACGCATTTCCCGATAAAAGAATTCCATGCGTAATTGTTTTTTTCCTTTTGCCCATGTGGCAAAATCATCAAATGACGCCATAAAGCGATCATCATCATATAAGGTCACAGAACCGCCATCAGCGCCGTCAAAGCGTGATTGAAAATCTCTTTGCCAAGATGTCACACGATGTTCAGATGCCATGGTCATATGAATATCGGCAAAGCCAGTTTGTTCCACCGCATCCGTTATCAAAGACTCAAAGCTATCAGGGGCGTGGGTTTCATCATAAGAGCGATAAATCACCTCAAAGCCATGATCACGCATTTCTTGTGCAAAATGCCGCATGGCTGAGAATAAAAAGGCAATTTTCTTTTTGTGATGCTTCACAAAGGTGGCTTCATGGCGTAATTCGCCCATCACAATCACATCTTGGCCTGGCACCGCGTCTCGTAATGATGCCAATTTGGCATTGTCATGAAAGGTCAGCTGATCTGCCATCACAAGGAAGAGGCGGCTCATGATGCCACCTCTTTTAATGTTGCAAATGCGGCCAAGGCATCAAGGCGGGATTGTTTGGCATCGACGATCGGGTGTGGGTATGTCTTACCCAGAATAATGCCTGCTTTTTGCAACACTTCTTCGGGGGCTTGGAAAGGCGCGCCAATATATTTGGCTGGCAAATCTTGTAATTCAGGCACATATTTTTTGATATAACTGCCATCAGGGTCGAATTTTTCAGCTTGCGTAATCGGGTTAAAGACACGGAAATAAGGCGCCGCATCTGCGCCACATCCCGCAATCCATTGCCAGCTTGCTGTGTTGCTGGCATGGCTGGCATCACATAAACAATCCCAGAACCATTTTTCACCTTCCTGCCAAGGAAGACGCAAATTTTTCACCAAGAAAGAGCCAACAATCATACGCACGCGATTATGCATATAGCCTGTTTGATATAATTCTCTCATGCCAGCATCGACAATGGGATAGCCTGTTATGCCTTTTTGCCATTTTTGCAGATCAGTTTCGCTTTTCCGCCATGGAAATTTGGCAAATTTCTGATTTAACGGCGTCGTTTTTAAATCATGATTGTAATAGAGCAAGCTATGCGAGAATTCGCGCCACCCCAATTCTGATAAAAAAACATCACATCCTTTATGTTCCATGCCAAAACGGTCAAGCGCGGCATACCAACAGCTATTGGGGGAAATCTCGCCAAAATGAAGGTGCGGGGAGAGGCGTGATACATAGGCTTTTGCTGGCAAATTACGCCCTTCAGAATAATGATCAATTCCCTCATCCAAAAAGACAGATAGCCTTTTTACTGCGCCATCTTCTCCTGCTTGCCAGCCTGCCATAATCTGATCTGACCAAGGCAAGGGTGCGGTGAGGCACAGATCATCCAAGGATATACTTTGTTTTGCTGGCGCAATGAAATCATAAGATTGTGGCGCAGCAAGCGGGCGACGAGGCGGCGTGGCTGATAAGCAACCGCGGCGGTAAAAGGGGGTAAATACCTTATAAGGGGTGCCATCTGATTTTAACGCCTCCCACGGCTCCCATAAAAGATTGGCTTTATGGCTGGCCACCGCAATGCCTTTGGCTGTCAGTGCCGCTTTAATGGCACGATCTCTTGCCATCCGCCATGGCTCATAGGCGCGGTTCCAATGCACGCACGTAATCGCATTTTGATCACAAAGATCTGTTAAGATTGCCTCAGCCTTGCCTTTGAAAAATTGCAAATGTCCCCCAAGGGCGTTATTCAAGGCGGCAAGGGAATGATGTAACCATGTTCTGGACGCCGCCCCCATTGCATCAGCACCAGCATCCTCTTCAAGAATGTAAATGGGCAAAATCGCGCCAGCTTGCACAGCCGCTATCAAAGCTGGGTTATCTGTGAGACGCAAATCTTGTCGAAACCATAAAATCGCTTTGTCTGTCATAATGGCAATTCACCTTGTGTTGGCATAAGGGGGTTTGGCGCGCCCGAATGACGGCCTTTCGCGCCTCTTGGTTTATTCGCATTTTGTGGCAATCCAGACTTGCGAGAGCCATGTTTTTCTGCAATTTGCGAGGCCTTTGCCCGATGGGTGATGTCTTTACGTAGATTGTGAAATAAGGTTGAGGCATGGCGCCTGGCTTTGACCTCATCCACAATCGGCAGAGGATAGGTGCCAATGCGCGCAGGCAACAGCCATGGCGTATGGATCATATGGGTTGGAATATCAGCTAATTCAGGGCACCATTGCCTGATAAAAATACCATCTGGATCTTGATCTTGTGATTGCTTGATTGGGTTATAAATGCGCAAACTATTGATGCCTGTGGTGCCAGATTGCATCTGAAATTGGCTGTAATGAATGCCAGGCTCATAATCTGTGAAATGGCGCGCCAAATGACGCGCAGGCAGACGCCAATCAAGCATTAAATGATAGCTGGCAAAGCTGACCAACATAGCGCGCATTCGAAAATTCAGCCAACCAGTTGCCATCACATAGCGCATACAAGCGTCAATCATGGGAAAGCCCGTCATGCCCGCCTGCCAACGCTGCAAGGCTTCTGATTGCGGGTTATCATCGCGCAATCCATCATAAGCAGGATGAAAATTCCGATATTCAATTGCGGGCTCATCTTCCAATTTTTGGATGAAGTGACAATGCCAATGCAAACGTGATGAAAAAGACCGCAATGAGGTGGCAAACCCATCTCTTTTGCCTTGTTCCTTGGCGTAATTGGCGGCCGTAATGGTGTGTTGATACAGCTGTTTCATTGATAATGCGCCATGGCTTAAATAAGCTGATAAGCGCGAACCGCTGGTTTGTGATGTTAAGGGACTGGACAGATCGCGTCGGTATGTTCTGCCGCGGTGATAAAGAAAATCCTCCATATCTTTCAATGCGTTATCACGTCCTGTTGATTGTATTTGTGAATTATCTAACTGTGGTAAATGAAATCTCTTTGCCTCTGGTATTGGATCACTTACAAAGGGCAGGCTTTCATCAGCCATCGCATATTTTGGGCTTGGCGCAGGGATAAGCGGAGCCGTCATTTTCCGATGCCACCGATTGGCCCAGCCTTTGCGTGATGTGGGACCACGTTCAAAGCCAAATTGCGCATATTCTGCAAAATCTACATTATGCGCACGGCACCATTTGCGAACTGCGATATCTCTTAAGTAACTGACATGATTGCCGCATTCTTCATGGGCTAAAATACGGGTGATGGGCTGGTATTTGTGTATGGCATCAAAGACAGCCACAGCGTCGCCAACCTTGGTGATCAGCGGGATATTTTTTTGTGCCAATCTGCGGCGCAAATCGACAAGGCTACTGCAAAGATAGTCAAAATGACGCGAAGAGTGATCAGGGCTCGCCCAAATCGCTGGCTCAAAGAGATAAAGCACCAAATAGGGGCCTGATTGCGAGGCTTCATATAAGGGCGCATGATCAGCATCTCGCAAATCTTTTTTCAGCCAAACAATTTGCACGCTACCGCTATCCTTATGAAAAACAATCGTAGGTTGGCCAAAGGCTCCCTATCAGGAGAACTAGATTTTCTGAAAAAAATGACAAGCGCATTTCCCAGCGCATTTCCCAACGTAATTCCCAACGTAATTCCCAGCGCATTTTCCAGCGCATTTCCAAGCGCATTTCCAAGCGCATTTTAGGGTCAAATTGTTCCACAAGGCGCAAAATTTGATCGGTAAATCGCGCACACAAAAGGTGACTTTCACCGCTTTTTCGCTATATTAGAGGCAGGTCCATAAACGAAATAGGCAATGCGGTGCTTGCACTAACAGCTGCAATAGCCGTGATAAAGGAATAAGCATGTATAACGCGCCTTTAACAGATATGAAATTTGCGCTTGCTGTGACAGCAAAAGAACGTGTTGCTTTGGCAGATGCCTTGCCAGATGATGAGATGATCGATGTGATCTTAACAGAAGCTGGCAAATTGGCAGGTGATGTTTTAGCACCGTTAAATCACAGCGCAGATAAAGCAGGCGGGGCGCGTCACAATGAGGATGGGTCTGTGACCACCCCCGATGGGTTCAAGGATGCGTTTGCCCAATTGGCAGAAGGGGGCTGGACCTCTATGGAAGCGGATGAGGCTTTTGGCGGACAGGCTATGCCTCTGGCCCTTAGCTCTTGCGTTAATGAAATGTGGCAAGCCGCCAATATGAGCTTTTCTCTTTGCCATTTGTTAACGCAAGGTTTGATTTCTGCGCTTCAGCATTCTGCAAGTGAGGCGCAAAAACAGATGTTTGTCACACCGATGGTTGAAGGGCGTTGGACAGGCACAATGAACCTGACAGAACCACAAGCTGGCACTGATTTGGCATCGATTAAAACAAAGGCTGTAAAACAAGGGGATCATTACCTGATTTCAGGTCAAAAAATCTATATCACCTATGGTGAACATGATATGGCCGAAAATATTGTCCATCTTGTCTTGGCACGCACCCCTGATGCGCCTGAAGGTCATAAGGGAATTTCGGTTTTTATCGTGCCAAAATATCTGGTCAATGACGATGGCAGTCTTGGCGCGGCCAATGATGTGACATGTGTGTCTATTGAAAAGAAGCTTGGCATCAAAGGCTCACCAACGGCTGTTTTGCAATATGGTGATCAAGGTGGGGCCGTTGGCTATCTTGTGGGAGAAGAAAATCAAGGTCTTGCCATTATGTTTGGTATGATGAACCATGCCAGATTTAATGTCGGCTTGCAGGGGCTGGCCTTAAGTGACCGCGCGTTGCAACAAGCCCTGATTTATGCGCAAACAAGAGTGCAGGGCACACCGCTTGCCAGAGATGCAAAATCCCCCATCATTCATCATCCTGATGTCAGTCGCCTTTTGGGACAGATGAAAGCGGAAAGTGAAGCGATGCGCGCGATGACCCTTTATAGCGCCAGCTTGCTTGACGAAGCAGAAGCAGGCGATGAGGCAACACGTCAACGCGCCGATTTTATGATTCCCATTTTAAAAGGCTGGTTAACCGAACAATCTTTGGTGATGACCTCTCATAATGTACAAATTCATGGCGGCATGGGCTTTATCGAAGAAACAGGGGCGGCCCAACATTATCGCGATGCACGGATTCTGCCGATTTATGAAGGTACCACTGCCATTCAATCAAATGATTTGCTGTTCCGCAAAACCATCCGTGATGAGGGCGCACAAGCGAAAGTATTAATGGCGGAGATCACAGCTGCATGCGCTGATGCGATGGATCATGATCATGCGGCTGTTCAGGGGCTTGCCAAAGCATTAGCTGAAAAGGTATCTGCCGCAGAGGCGGCCATTGACAGCTTATTGGCGCGTCATAATAACCCAAGAGATATCGCCGCTTCTGGTGTGCCTTATTTGATGATGCTTGGCACTTTAACTGGCGCTTGGTTAATGCTGAAACAAGCGGTTTATGCCGCGCAAGCCTTGCAAGAAGAGGGCGCAGATACAGCATTTTTGAATAATAAATTGGCAAGTGTGAAATTATTCACCGCGCTTACATTGCCGCAAGTGGCAAGCTATGCCGAAATGGTGACTTTGGCTGGTGATGCGGTCGAAAGCTTATCAGTGGATGCGCTTATCGCCTAGCGGGTTTGGATAACGACCAAAGGAAATGACAGGCAGAGGCTGAGAGGCATCTGCCTGTTTTTTTAACCCTATGAGTTGCGTAATTCAAATTTTTGAATTTTACCAGTGGCGGTTTTCGGCAAAGTGCCAAAGACCACATGTTTTGGGCGTTTAAAGCCAGCTAGATGGCCACGTGCAAAAGCGATGATTTCATCTTCTGTCGCTGTCATGCCGTCCTTTAATTCGACAAAGGCGCATGGCACTTCGCCCCATTTTTCATCTTTTTTGGCAACAACCGCCGCCAAGGCCACGGCAGGGTGGCGATGTAACACAGATTCAATTTCCACAGATGAAATATTTTCTCCGCCTGAAATAATGATATCTTTTAAGCGATCTTTGACTTCCATATAGCCACCAGGATGCATGACGCCGAGGTCACCTGACCGCAACCAGCCGTCAGACAAGGTCGCCGCAGTGGCATCTGGGTCTTTAAGATAGCCTTTCATGATGGTATTGCCGCGGATCCAGATTTCACCCATGGTTTCGCCATCTGCAGGCACATCTTGACCTGTTTCCAGGCTGACAATGCGCAAACTATCTGTATGAACCATTGCCGCACCTTGGCGCGCTTTGATGGTGGCTTTTTCGCTAAAATCCAGATCATCCCAATCGCTGTTCCAGCTGCACATAATGGTATGACCATAGGTTTCTGTTAAGCCGTAAACTTGCGTGACATTAAAGCCGAGCGCTTGCACAGCTTCTAGAATGGCCGCAGGCGGTGGTGCGCCTGCTGTCATCACCTCAACCTGATGTGAAAGTGGCTTTCTTGCGCTGTCATCAGCATTCACAATCATGCCAAGTACAATCGGTGCCCCACCAAAATGGGTGATGTTGTGTTTATGAAGCAGATCATAAATGACCTCTGCCGTGATGGTTCTGATACAAATGATCGTCCCTGCCAGCGCGGTCATCGTCCATGCATGGCCCCAGCCATTGCAATGGAACATGGGCACGGTATAAAGATAATTGGGATGACGAGGCAAATTCCAATCGGTCACGGTGCCCATCGACATTAAATAAGACCCGCGGTGATGATACACAACGCCCTTTGGCTTGCCAGATGTGCCAGAGGTGTAATTGAGTGATAGCGGATCCCATTCATCATGTGGCATCTGCCAGTCAAAATCAGCATCACCTGTGGCCAGAAAGCCTTCATAATCAAGCGAACCAAGGGTTTCCCCATTCCCATCAGCCTGATCATCAATAATATCAATCACCGTGATATCATCACGTCCAATGTCTGACAGGGCTTGTTTTACGGTTGCAGAAAAACCTGTATCCGTAATTAGGAATTTGGCTTCGCCATGATTGAGAATATAGGCAATGGTTTGGGCATCAAGGCGGACATTAATCGTGTTTAGCACCCCGCCTGCCATAGCCACGCCGAAATGACATTCCACCAATTCAGGCGTATTTGCCGCCATCACAGCCACCGTATCATGCTTTTCAATACCAGCCTTTGTCAAAGCTGATGCCAATTGTCGGCATCTGTCATAGGTTTGTGACCATGTATAATGACGTGTGCCATAAATCACAGATGGCTTATCACCAAACATTAAGGCCGTTCGCGGCAAAAATGATAGAGGTGTCAATGGCACATAATTGGCAGATTGCTTTTCAAATTTGTCATATTTATCAGTGCTATAGCTGAAGGACATCACATTGTCTCCCATTTCTTTATGCCGTATTAATTCCTGACAGGTGTGCCTTTATCCAGCATGGTTGAGATGCGCTCATAGGTCAAAGATGTTTGGGCAAGACGAATAAAGGCCCGTCTTTCTCTGTCATATAAATCATCTTCTGTAACAACGAGACTTGTTTCATCTTCATCAGCTGTCACGATGGTTGCGATTTGCATGGCCACGATTTTGTCATGTGGGAAAAACAGACCATCTGCAATGCCCTTATCCATGAATTCTTCCATTTCTGCACGCAAATCAAAAGGTGCCAATTCTGCTTTGGGTTCTGCTGGGGGGGTATATCCTTTGGCGATAATCGCCTCCATTTCAGTGATGGCGGCGGTGATCAATTTATCACGGTTCATTACAGCGTCATCATGACCATCCCTGAAATACTGATAACGCGCGCTTGTTTCAGGTGAGGTGCCTGTTAAGCCATAGCCAATCTGCATCCATGTTTGCCATGCCGCTTTGCGCCAATCATTTGTTGCTTGATACCAGCGCAAATAGCTTTCTTTAACACCGCCACCTGCTGGCACAACGCCAACGCCAGATTCAACCAGTCCAAGAACCGAATTTGTATGGGCAATCAGCTTATCGCAATGGGCCAAGACTTCAAAACCGCCGCCAATGGCCAAACCTGATGGCGCGCCAATCACAGGAACTTCGGTATATTTCAATGCTTTTACAGCTTGTTGGAAGCGTGCCAAAAACCCGTCAATGCCGTCAAAATCCTTGCTTTCGATAAAGGCGCGGAAGGCGTTCAAATCAACACCAGCTGAGAAATGCTGTGCGTCATTGTGAACAATGATCCCGCGTCCAGGATTGGCAGCGGCTTGCGCAACAATTGCCATTGAGGCATCTGTTAACGCATTGGCTTTTGAATGAAATTCAATCAGACGCAAATCATCGCCAATTTCAAACAAGCTGGCAGAGTCATTCTGGGCAAGTGGCGTTAAACACTGACGCATCATATGGAAACGAATGGTACCTTCTGGCAAATTCACAGGCTGATTGGCAAGGCGGTTGCCTGATTTATCAAAGGCAGCGACCATCAAGTCATCCTTGTTTGCGTCATAAAATGGTGCATCATCCATAAGGCATGATGGCACTGACAAGCCTGCTTCGGCAATCAGGTCTCGCACCATGGCATGGGTGAGGGCATCCATCATCTCAAACGGCCCTTTGACCCAGTTAAAGCCCAATTTCATCGCATCATCAATTTGTTGAGGAGAGCCTGTCACCTCTGGGATCAGTGATGCGGCATAAGCAAGGATATGCGCCAAGGCCCCTCTGATAAAATCTGTTTGCGCCTTATCATCATCTGACACATCACCATCGCGCGCGATTAACATTGGCAAAGGGTCTTGATTTGCCGCTTGCATATCAGCTGCGATCTTGGCTTTGCGGCATAGATCTGTTTTGCGTGCCATTACCTTGCCAGTGGCAAGTTGAATGGCAAATTCATTTTCATCTTTATCAAGGCGGTAAAACCCGCCAAGACCTTTATCGCCTGTATAGCCTGTGGCAATCATCTCTTTGATCACAGGTTGCACAGGGTTATGGGTCTGGCCAACCGCATGAAACGCATCATTTTCAGGCAAAATCGTGGCCAAAGTATCAACCACATCAGCCATCAAATCCACACCAATCAAATCATATAGGCCAAAAACACCTGTTTTTGGAATGCCCATAGGGCGGCCCATCAAGGCATCCGCATCTTCAATCGCAAGATTATGTTTTGCCGCTTCATTTAAGCCAACTTGCAACGCATAAACACCAACGCGGTTGCCCAAAAAGCCAGGTGTATCATCACAGGCCACAACCCCTTTGCCAAGAATGCGGTCATTATAGTCAGCCAACACATCAATGACATCTTGTCTGGTTTTTGTGCCGCGCACCAATTCCAACAAACGCATATAGCGCACAGGGTTAAAATAATGCGTAATGGCAAACCGTTCTTGGAAATCGGCTGGCATATCTTCGACCAGCAATTTAATGGGGATAGTGGATGTGTTTGATGTGACAATACAGCTTGGCTTGATGGTCTCATGCAAACGTTGATAAAGCTGTTTTTTGATATCAAGGCGTTCCACGACCGCTTCAATGATCCAATCATAATCAGCAAGCGCGTGAAAATCATCTCTGATATTACCAGCTGTAATCAAGCCAGCGCGTTTTTTATGCATCAAAGCAGGCGGGTCAGATTGTAACAAGCGGTCAATCGCGGCTTCTGAGATGGCATTTGGTGTCTCGCCCTCGGATGGCAAATCAAGCAACATGACCTGATGGCCTGCATTGGCAATTTGTCCTGCAATCGCGCTGCCCATTGTACCTGAACCGATAACAGCAATTTTTTGTAACGAATAGGTCATGATAACACTCTGAATTTAAGATTAATTATTGCAAAAACGACCGCAAAGCTTGATTCACTTCAAAGGGGCGTTCTGATGGCAAGAAATGTCCTGCCTCTTTGATGAGGTTTGTCTGGCAATTGGAAATCGTATCTGCCATTTTGGCACCCATTTTGGCAGGTGTCATTTTGTCTTTTTCAGCAAGCAAGGCCAAGGTTGGGCATGTCACCGCAGCCGCGGCCTCTGCGCCGTTCGCATAATTATTGCAAGCTGTTAAATCAGCGAAAAGGGCGCTGTTATCATTCGTTGCCATCACCTTATGCCCCATATCAATATGGGTTAAGCCTGGCCAGCTATGATCATAAAGATGGCTGTCATTGCCATGGGCCCAATTGACCATCGCTTGATAAGCCACATCAGGCTTTTTATCTGCAAGAGATAACAGATCATCATTCACAGGAATGGCCATCGCACCAGCGATTAGGCATAATTTTTCAACCAATTCAGGGAATTGACGCGCTATTTCAAGGCCAACCAAACAGCCTTGTGAATGCCCAATTACCGTGACTTTGGCAATATCAAGCTGTTGTAATAAGGCGTGATACCATTTTGCCATTTCGTCAATCGTTGATAAAGGACCGCCTTTCGAATGCCCATGAGCTGGCATGTCTGGATTTAAGATCTGCCAGCCACGATTGGCAAAAAACCGACCTTGCTGCAAAAAGGTTAAATGGGATTGTCCACTGCCATGAATAAATAGCAACACATTGCCAGAGGGATCAAAATCGCGGCCACCTGTTGAAACAAACACATCTGTGTTGTGTACTGATAATCTCATGATGCCCAATCCCTTATGATGCGGCTTTTTCAGCAGCTTTTTTGGCCTGACGAAGCGCGTTATTAAAATCAGCTTTTAAATCAGAAAAATCTTCAAGCCCAACTGAAATGCGGATCATATCATCTGTAAGGCCCGCATTGACCATTGCCTCTGGCGTCAGATGTGAATGGGTTGTGCTGCCAGGGTGAATGACCAAAGTTTTGGCGTCACCAACATTCGCAAGATGCGATGCCAATTGCACAGATTCAATAAAGGCTCGTCCCGCATCTCTGCCGCCTTTAATGCCACATGAAATAATAGAGCCAACACCTTTTGGCATCAGGCGCATGGCTACCTCATGATCGCTGTGATCTGGCAGGCTAGGGTGCTTTACCCATGCAATTTGATCATGCTCTGATAGGAAATCCAGCATCTTTTGCGTGTTGGCAATATGACGATCCATCCGCAAATTCAGCGTTTCTAGCCCTTGTAACAAATGAAAGGCGTTGGTCGGGCTCAAAGCAGGGCCCACATTATACATGCCTTCTGAACGCACCCGCACGCTGAATGCCGCAGGGCCGAATTCTTCCCATAAATTCACGCCTTGGAACGCATAATGCGGTGATGTCAGCGTAGGAAAGCGATCATTTTGACCCCAATCAAAATTGCCACCATCAATAATTGCGCCGCCCATTGCCACACCATGACCACCCATCCATTTTGTTAAAGAATGGACGACAATATTGGCCCCATGTTCTAACGGACGGAACAAATAGGGCGTATTAAAGGTGCCATCAATAACCAATGGCACACCAGCTTGTTTTGTGATCTCAGCAACCCTTGGCACATCCATCACATCAAGACCAGGATTGCCGATCACCTCGCCAAACACCATTTTTGTATTTGGCTGAATGGCTTTGGCAATGGCATCTGGATCATTAGGGGCCACAAAAGTGGTCGTGATGCCATAGCGCGGCAAGGTATGTTCAAACAGGTTAATATTGGCACCATACATCTGGGAAGATGCCACAATGTGATCACCTTGGCTGGCAAGGGCCAAAATGGTCAAAAACAGAGCGGCCATGCCAGATGATACTGCCACGCAAGCAACCCCGCCTTCAAGCGCGGCAACGCGTTGTTCCAAGGTGGCAACGGTTGGGTTCGAAATGCGTGAATAGATGTGACCACCCACTTCCATATTGAACAAAGATGATGCATGTTCGGTATCTTGAAACACATAAGAGGTGGTTTGATAAATAGGCACCGCACGCGCGCCAGTGGCTTTGTCTGCAACCTGTCCCGCATGCAAGGTGAGTGTATCGAATTTATAATTGCCTGACATAACGTGTTATCCCTGATGTTTTTTGATGTTTCATCATTTTTGTAATGCGTGAAACAGATCTAATCTGGCTTTGCGATCAGCCACTCTTTTGATCGGCTCTGCTATTCTTAAATTTGTGCCTTAGCATTACAGAAATCTTGTCATTTTTCCAAGGTAAATTGCCAAAAATAAGCATTTTTTTATCATTTAAGTGATGCTAGGGCACTTGTCTTTTTTTGTTGCGTTTCATGTTCTAGGAGCTTAGTGATTTTCGAAGCCATTTAAATGGATGGCTTTTATATAATTCAGGAGATTTCAACATGGCAGGCGCCCCCATTTTCCCTTCACGCAGATTGCGCCCCACACCGTTCACAGACCGTGTCGAACAAGCAGGGGCAAAAGCCTATACAGTTTATAACCATATGTTATTGCCATCAGCTTTTGTGTCATTAGAAGATGATTATCACCACTTAAAAAAATATGTTCAAATCTGGGATGTGGCGGCTGAAAGACAGGTGCAATTAAAAGGGCCAGATGCGCATAAATTGGCGATGATGATGAGCGCAAGAGATCTGTCAAACGCAGAGCCAGGGCGTTGTTATTATGCGCCTGTAACAGATGGTAATGGCGGTATGTTAAATGATCCTGTGGCTTTGTGTATCGCGCCAGATGTTTTTTGGTTTTCCATTGCTGATTCAGATTTGCTGTTTTGGGCAGCTGGGCTGGCACAAGGCCTTGGTCTTGATGTTGAGGTGACAGAACCAGATGTGTCACCCCTTGCCATCCAAGGGCCTTTGGCAGATGATTTGCTAGCCAAGGTTTTTGGTGAAGAGGTCCGTTCCATCCGTTTCTTCCGCTATAAATGGTTTGAATTCCAAGGTGTTCAAATGGCCATTGCCCGTTCTGGTTGGTCAAAGCAGGGCGGTTTTGAAATTTACCTGCCAGATGGCAAGCTTGGTAACGCGCTTTGGGATGCGATTGCCGCACATGGTGAAGAATTTAACCTGAGAGCAGGGTGCCCGAATTTGATTGAACGGATCGAAGGTGGCTTATTCTCTTTTGGCAATGACATGACGAGATCTGAAACCCCGCTTGAAATGGGCCTTGAGAAATATTGCAGCCTAGATGCAGATCACGATTATATTGGCAAATCAGCCCTTTTACGCCAGCGTGATGCTGGCTTGCAACGTCGGATCAGAGGCATTCGCTTTGATGGTACGCCCGTCGTGCCCTTGACAATGCCTTGGCAGATCACCGAGGGCGGCCATGATGCAGGGTTTGTAACATCTGCGGCTTATTCTCCTGATTTTGGTGAAAATATCGCTTTTGCCATGCTGAATAAAGATTTCTGGGAAACAGGCCAGACATTGACGATCACGTCAACGGTTGGCACGCATAAAGGCGTTGTGTGCGATATACCTTTTGCAAAATAACCCTAAAAAACCTGATAATGGTGCTGATTTATTCAGCGTTAGGGGTAAATAAATCCTGATCTGCCATTGTAAATGACGCAATGGCAGATTGGCCTTTTTCCGAAGTCAGCCAATCGGCAAATATCACCGCCAAATCTTGTCGCGATGCGGGACAGGCTGATTTTGCGACAGGAATGACGCCATATTGGTTAAATAAGCGTTTATCACCTTCAAGCAGAATATCATGCGTTTGCTGATTGCCAAAAGACAGCCATGTGGCGCGGTCTGTTAGGGCATAGGCCTGCTTTTCAACAGCTAAATTCAATGTTGCGCCCATCCCCGTACCTGTTTCAAGGTACCATGTGCCACTAGCAGGCAGGGGATTAATGCCAGCCTCTTGCCACAGCAGCATCTCTTTTTTGTTTGTGCCACTATCATCGGCGCGTGAGGCAAAAGGGGATTTGCTTGAGGCGATTTTCTGGAGGGCATTTTTCACATCAGTGTCATTTGCAATAGTGGCAGGGTCTGACATTGGGCCTATAATCACAAAATCATTATACATCAGATCTTTTCGATACAGACCAAACCCATCAGCCACAAACGCCAATTCATCTGATTTTGAATGGATAATCAATAGATCAGCGTTACAATTTCGACCATTTTTCAAGGCTTTACCAGTGCCAACGGCAACCACATGCACTGTGATGCCTGTATCGGCTGTGAATAACGGCAGCAAAAAATCATAGAGACCTGAATTTTGTGTCGAGGTTGTCGATTGCAATAATAAACGATCTGCTTGTGCGCTCCCGATCGGTGATAAGATAACGCTTAGGCTGATTGCCATTATGAGTTTTTTAACAAAAACGGATAAGATTGCCCAACAAGATAAGAGCGCGGGTCTATATCGGGTTTTTTGTATCATTTGAAGAATCCTGTCACAGCCTTTTTTAACCTTATTGGCTTGTTTCATTATATCACAGCCACATATTTGCCAAAAATGTCGCAAATAATAGCAATACCGTCATAGTTTAACGCAACTTGTTAGAAAATATCTTTAAAAAAACAAATAGGATCTTTATGATCATGGCATTTCATCACGTTTCGCTCTTAGGAGGCCAGATTGGCAGATAATCAGCTGATAGACCCATTTGGCAGGGTGGTTGATTACATCAGGATTTCTGTGACAGACAGATGCGACTTTCGTTGTGTCTATTGCATGGCAGAAAATATGACATTTCTGCCAAAGTCAGATCTGTTAACCTTGGAAGAACTCGCACAGATTGCACGTCAATTTATCGCACTTGGTACGCGCAAAATCAGATTGACTGGCGGCGAGCCTTTGGTGCGGCGTAATATCATGCATTTGATCAACACTCTTGGTGACGAGGTGAAGGCAGGCCGTTTGGATGAGGTGACATTAACCACCAATGGCAGCCAGCTCTATAAAATGGCAGATCAGCTTTATGATGCGGGCGTTCGTCGTTTAAATATCTCGCTTGATAGCCGTGATCCTGAGCAATTTAAAACCATCACAAGATGGGGGGATCTTGATAAGGTTATGACAGGCTTGCAAGCGGCCAAGAAAGCAGGATTATCATTAAAAATCAATATGGTGGCCCTTAAAGGTGTCAATGATACCGAATTTACAGATATGCTAAAATGGTGTGGTGATGAAGGGTTTGATCTGACCATTATCGAGGTAATGCCGATGGGGGATATTGGGAATGAATCGCGCCTTGATCAATATTTGCCTCTTAGCACCGTAAGGGACATTATTGGGCAAGATTTTACTTTGGTGGAATCGGCCCATAGAACCGCTGGTCCTGCCCGTTATTTTGATGTGAAAGAAACAGGGGGACGCCTTGGGTTTATTACACCTTTGACCCATAATTTTTGTGAAAGCTGTAACCGAGTGCGCATGACCTGCACAGGAGAGCTGTATCTCTGCCTGGGGCAAGATGATAATGCCAATTTGGCGACTGCGTTACGAAGTGGCGGCGAAGAGGCGTTGCGTGCGGCGATTATTGAGGCCATTTCACGCAAACCAAAGGGCCATGATTTCGAAATTTCACGTGCAAGATTTGGCCCTGCCGTGGCACGCCATATGTCTGTGACAGGGGGGTGATATGACAAACGCCCCGCAGGCTTCTGGCCCTTATGTTTTTGGACTAGCTGGTTGGTCTGGATCTGGCAAAACCACCCTAGCAGAGAAACTCATTGCAAAAGCATCTGAAGAGGGGGTTGTCATATCCTCAATCAAACATGCCCATCATAAATTTGACCCTGATATTTCAGGCAAAGATAGCTGGCGTCATCGCCAAGCAGGCGCGCGTCAGGTGCTTGTGGCAAGTGCCAATCGAAGCGCTCTCTTTACGGAAAACAAGGCGCCCGTGACACCGCAATTAGATGATCTGCTTACGGCACTTGGGCCCTGCGATATGGTGCTGGTTGAAGGCTTTAAAACGGCAGCCATTCCAAAAATTGAAATTTATGCAAAAGATGTCAATGCGGCCGCCTTATTTGCCACAGATCCGCATATCATGGCAGTGACGGGCACACAGATACCAGATGGCTGTGATCTTCCTTTTTTTAACAGAGATGATGTTGCGTCTATTTTTGCGTTTTTACTTGGAAAGGCAGACTTGTCATGATGGCACCTGCGTTACGATATGAAGATGTGCGCGCTTTGCTTGACCAGAATTTTTCGGTACAAACCAAAGCTGAGACAGTGGCCATAGATGCGGCCCTTGGACGCCGCGCCTACTGTGATATCACAAGCAAGGTCACTTTGCCTGAAACAGTCAATGCGGCCGTTGATGGCTATGGCATTGCCGCAAATGAATTAGCAGAAAATCCGACAAAACCATTTCCTATTATCGGCATGGCAAAAGCAGGACATCCTTTTCAAGGCGCGGTGCCAAAAGGCAGTGCCGTTCGTATTTTTACGGGCGCGGTCATGCCAGAGGACATTGATTGCGTAATGATGCAAGAATTCTGTGACGAGACAGAGGGACATGTGACATTCCGTAAGGCGATTTCAGCAGGCAAGAACGCACGTCCCGCAGGGGAAAATCTGCAAAATGGTGAGGTGATTATCACAAAAGGTGAGTTGATCACCCCAGCACATATTGGCCAATTGGCAGCGGCAGGCATCACCGACATTAATGTGTGTGCGCCTGTAAAAGTTGCGGTGCTATCAACAGGGGATGAGCTGGTCCCATCAGGGCAATCAGAGGGCAAAGCGGTGGGGCAAATATATGATTCCAACCGCCCTATGGTCATGGCAATGCTTGAAAAAGCAGGATGTCAGGCAATTGATGGCGGCATCATTCCAGATAAGCCAGACGCTTTGCGCACTGCACTAGAACATCATTACGCCATCTGTGATGTTGTGATCATCACTGGCGGCGCAGCAGATGGCATTGAAGATCATACCAAAACCGCTTTTGATGCGATTGGCGCGCAGACCTTGTCGCGTTTTGTAGCGATCAAGCCTGGCCGACCTTTTGGTGCCGCTCGCAAAGGAGATACAGCGTTATTTTCTTTGCCAGGAAATCCTGTTGCGGTTTATGTGTGCTTTTTGTTATTTGTCGAACCTGTGTTGCAAAAGAAAATGGCAAATGTGCCTTTTGCGCTCTCTGAGCTTTATGTGCCATCTGGCTTTTCTGTCTCAAAACCAGCAAATGAACGTGCGGAATTTATGCGTGTCAGCCTGTCTTTAACAGAAGAAGGGCAAACCGTCATGCTTCCCTATGGTCGCAAAGGGGCAGGCGTGCTATCGTCTTTGACAGGGGCAGATGGTCTGGCTGAATTGCCCTTTGAATCTCAACAAATAAAACAAGGCGATATGTTGCGCTTTATTCCCTTTTAAGGGGACATGGTTATAACAGGCAGGATCGATTTATGATTATTCGCTATTTTGCATGGTTGCGTGATCACACAAAATGCGCATCTGAAGACATTATTTGTCCTGATCATGTAACGGATGTTGCCGCATTAATCAGCCATATCAAAACCGTGTCAGATGGTCATGCGGCCGCGTTTCAGGATATGAAGACCATTCGGGTGGCTGTGAATCATGAATTTGCCACTTTGCAAACAGATTTGTCGCCAGATGATGAGGTGGCTTTCTTCCCACCCGTAACAGGAGGGTAGGGCAATGGCATCAATTCACGTGCCATGTCATATCGAAGTAACCGAGGCAGATATTGACGTTGCAAAAGAAGTTTCGTTGCTGAAATCAGCGGCAACAGGAGCGATTTCTTTTTTCTTGGGATGCGTTCGTGATGATCATTCTACATTAATTGCTTTGCATCTTGAGCATTATGAGGGTATGACACAGGCGCAGATCCAGAAAATTGCTGATTTGGCGATGGTCAAATGGGAATTAACGGGGGTGCGAGTTATTCATCGTGTGGGCCGGCTTGAGCCACAAGATAGCATTGTTATGGTAGCGGCTGCTTCTGCACATAGAGAAGCATCTCTTGAAGCGGTGCATTTCATTATGGATTATCTGAAGACAGATGCGCCATTTTGGAAAGCTGAGGAAACCAGCTCTGGCACCTCTTGGGTTGACTTTCGTGCCAGCGATGATGACGCAAAAAAGAAATGGCAGACTGACTAGCAGGTCTGCGCAAACGTAGGGCTCTCACAGTAATAGAGGGCACCATAAGGCATCTTGCCTAACGATAGAAAGAATTTATTCCAGTGAGCAGTTTTCACGATCTTGGCCTTGCCAAGCCAGTTGTCCGTGCCGTTTCTGATATGGGTTACGAAACCCCATCTCCTATTCAAGCGCAAATGATTCCAACCGTACTTGAGGGCAATGATGCGATTGGCATCGCCCAAACAGGTACAGGCAAGACGGCGGCTTTCTTGCTCCCTTTGATGAGCCGTCTGTCAGAAATTAAAGGCAAACCAACCAAAGGCAAATGTGATGTTTTGGTGTTAACGCCCACCAGAGAATTAGCATCACAAATCACTGATAATGCCCGTCTTTATGGCAAGCATTTAAAATTCGCCACTGCATTGATTGTGGGCGGGACACGGTATGAAGGTCAGTTGCGCGCATTAGCGAAAGGGGTCAATTTGATTGTGGCAACCCCAGGGCGGCTGATTGATCACCTTGAAAGTGGTGCGGCCGATTTATCGCGTGTCAGCTTTGTTGTTTTGGATGAAGCTGATCAAATGCTGGATATGGGTTTTGTGCCAGCTGTGCGTCAAATCATGAGCTATGTGCCAGAACATCGCCAAACTCTTATGACATCTGCAACAATGCCGCGGCCTGTGGAAAATTTGGCAAAAGATTTGTTAAATGAACCTGTTCGTATCGCCGTTAGCCGTGAATCAGAGCCAGCAAAGACAGTCAAACAAGATATCTTTTTTGTTGATAAGCCGCAAAAAGCGCAAGAATTGATCAAGGTGCTAGAGCATTATGACTGGTCGAAAGTGCTTGTCTTTACCCGCACCAAAAGAGGGGCAGATAAGGTGCAAGTGCAATTGATCAAAGCTGGTTTTATGGCGCAATCATTGCATGGTGATAAATCATTCGGACATCGTCGCCATATTCTCGAAGAATTTAAATCAGGTGAAGTGCCGATTATGGTTGCCACTGATTTGGCTGGCCGCGGTCTTGACATTGATGATGTCTCTCTTGTGGTCAATTATGATATGCCAAATGTTCCTGAATCTTATGTGCATCGCATTGGCCGTACGGGCCGCGCAGGTCGCAAAGGGACAGCTGTATCTTTGGTGGATCGGTCTGAAAAAGGGTATTTGCGCGACATTGAAGCTTTGATGGATATGTCTTTGCGCCCGTTAAAGCGTGTTGCCAGCGATGAAAGCGCACCATCCGATAACGGGTCTTCAAGAGGTGGGTCTTCTAAAGGTGGGGGCTCTAAAGGTGGGGCCTCTAAAGGAAGTGGAGGCAAATCCTTCAAAAAAGATGGCAAATCGAAAGACAGCTTTAAAAAACAGAGCCGCTCCAGAGATGATCGTCCTAGGGACGAGAAAAAGCGTGATGATCGCGCCAGAGATGATCGCAAAAAGGATTTCCGCAATAAGAGCGATAAGCCAAATCGCTTTGAAAAAGACGGCAAAAAGCCGTTTAAGCGCGGCCCTGTCAAAGCAGATTTTGCAAAAGAGGGCAAAGAAGACAGCTTTTTCCAAGAAACGCCAGCCATCAGAGAGCCCCGCCCAACAAAAGGCCGTAAGCCAGTTACTGGCACGAAAAAGCCAAAATGGTCAAAGAAGAAAAAAGACCAAAGACGCGCCAATCAAGAGGCAGGTGGACAGCGTGCATCTGAAGGGGCAGGCAGATCTCATGCAGGACGTTCTAATACAGGACGCTCTAATACAGGCAAGCCCCCAAGAGGGCAGATGGATGCCACCGCGCATAGCCGCCTAAAACGCAAATCGTCTTCTCGTCCCTCTGGATCATCTGCGAAGGGCCGCAAAAAATCGGCCTAGATCGTCAAGCAAATCTTGTTGATCTTCAAGGCCAGCATAAAGCCGCATCACATAGCCATCTGGCAAACCAGTGGGGTGCTGGCGTGCGCCTTTATGAAGCACACTTTGGGTAATTAAGCTTTCAAAGCCACCCCAGCTGGCACCAATGTTAAACAGCGATAAGGATTCGGCTGCCTTATCGATGGTTTGTTGCGATAGAGATGGCGATAATATAAATCCAAAAAGACCACATGAGCCCGTAAAATCACGCTGATAAAGCGCATGATCTGGCGAGCTTTCAAGGGCAGGGTGCATCACGCATAGCACCTCATCCTGTTGCTCGGTAAATTGCGCCAATGCCAAGCCGCTTGATTCTGATTGTTTCAGGCGCAATGACATGGTGCGCAAGCCGCGCAATCCCAGATAGAGATCTTCTGGCCCTGCACAAATGCCAAGCATGGTGGCAGATTGGCGCAGAATTTTGGCATGATGCCCTCTGGCACAAGCAATGCCCAAATTCACATCCGCATGTCCTGTGATATATTTTGTCGCAGCTTCGATTACCACATCCACGCCCTTATCCAAGGCGTTATGATGAAGGGCGGTGCCCCAAGTATTATCAATCAAAGTGGTGATGGCGCGTTTCTTGGCGATATCGGCCATGAGTGGGATATCTTGTAATTCAAAGGTCAATGATCCTGGGCTTTCTAGATATAGGATCGCTGTGTTTTCTTTGATAAAGTCAACAATATTGCCATTTATTCTGGCAGGATAAAATGTGATTTCCATCCCATAATTTGCCAGCATTTTAGTCACAAATCGGCGTGATGAGCCATAAAGGCTATCTGGGAAAAGGATATGATCTCCTGATTTTGCGAAAGCAAGCAGAGCAGAGACCACTGCCGAAAGGCCAGATGGTGTTGATATGGTATCGTCGGCGCCATAAAGGGCTGAAACAGCTTTCTCAAAAGCTTGCGATGTGGGCGTGCCCACGCGGCCATAATCAAATTCACTTGGCTGTTCACCACGATAGTGCGCCATTGTTTGCGAGAATATCGTTGAGGCACGATAGATTGGCGGATTTGGAATGCCATGATTATCATCAGGAGACAAACTAGCTGTCGCTAGTAAAGTGGTTGTTCTAATATCTTTTTGATCTGTCATGGTCCCATCATCCAAGTTATTATAGAAAAAAATGGAAAATCTTATTCACTTTTAATTATTTTAAGCTTTTCAAGTTATAAATTACACAATAGACTAGTATGGCTAGGGGTTTTGCGATTGCGCATAACTATTACCTAAATAATTACTTCTTTGAGGGAATGAAACAATGAAAAAAATCTTGATCGCAATGGCTGGTCTTGCTGGTGTGGTAGCCGCATCAACTGCAAGCGCTGGTACATTGGAAGATGTTCGTGCACGTGGCCACCTAAATTGTGTGGTTAACACAGGTTTGACTGGTTTTGCTAGCCCAGACGATGCTGGTAACTGGACAGGTTTTGACGTCGAATTCTGTCGCGCTGTTGCAGCCGCAGTTCTTGGCGATGCATCAAAAGTTGAGTTCGTTACAGCAACAGGTAAGACACGCTTTACAAAGCTTGCTGCTGGCGAAGGTGAAATCTTGTCACGTAACACAACATGGACATTCAGCCGTGACGTTGACTTGGCCCAGACATTCATTGGTGTAAACTACTATGATGGTCAGGCGTTTATGGTTCCTGCAGCATTGGGCGTAAGCTCAGCATCAGAACTAGACGGTGCATCAGTATGTATCCAGACAGGTACAACAACAGAATTGAACCTAGCTGAATATTTCGCAAGCAACGGCATGTCATATGAGCCAGTGCCAATCGAAACAAATGCAGAAGCTCGTGAAAGCTATCTTGCTGGCCGTTGTGACGTTTACACAACAGACGGTTCAGGCCTAGCTGCAACACGCGCCACATTTGATGATCCATCAGCACACGTAATCTTGCCAGAAGTGGTATCAAAAGAGCCACTAGGTCCAGTCGTTCGTGAAGGCGATGACAACTGGGCAGATATCGTAAGCTGGACATTGAAGGCAATGATGGCTGGTGAAGAACTAGGTATCACTTCAGCAAACGCAAAAGACTTGGCTTCAAAGTTGAATGACAACCCAGAAATCAACCGTCTGCTAGGTGTTGACCCGCTACAGGGCGCAGAGCAGGCAGGTCTTTCAAGCGATTGGGCACTGAACATCCTGTCACAGGTTGGTAACTATGCTGAATCATTTGAGCGTAATTTGACACCACTAGGCCTATCACGCGGCATGAACGCATTGGCACGTGATGGTGGTCTACACTACATCCCACCAATCAAGTAATTTGATTGTGTGAACTTCTCGAGGCGGCTTTTTTTGAAAGCCGCCTCATTTTTATTTATAAATTAACAGTCGAAACATAGGTGCATTGTGGATTATCTCGCACGGATCTGGAGACATGAGGAATCACGCGCTGTTGTCGTGCAAATCCTTGTGATTCTTGCAGTTTTTGGGACTTTTGGGTGGCTGATCAGTAACCTTGTAACCAATTTCGCTGCGCTAAATAAGAATTTTGGGTTTGATTTCCTTAGCCAGCCTGCTGGTTATGATATCAACCAGACATTAATCGAATATACCAACCGATCTTCTCATTTCAGAGCGGCGATGGTTGGTTTGCTCAATACGTTCCTTGTCGCTATTTTTGGTATCGTTTTGGCAACCATTATGGGCGTTATCCTTGGTGTGATTCGCTTGTCAAATAACTGGTTGGCTAGAAATGTGACCTATTGGTACATTGAATTTACGCGTAACGTGCCGATCTTGCTTCATATTCTTTTATGGCATGGCATCATCATTAATACATTGCCGCATCCGAAAAAGGCCTATTCGATTGGTGATGTGTCATTTTTGACAAACCGTGGATTCTATGTGCCAGAGCCGATTGCTGAAGTTGGCATTTCTGTTGTCTATCTTGCGGTTGTTGCGGCAATTGCTTTTGCCGTATTTTTTGCGCGCCACGCTCGTAAATTACAGGCTGAGACAGGCAAACAATTACCTGTATTCAAAGTGAATCTTGCCGTAATTATTGCAGTGCCAGTGGCAGCTTTCTTACTTTCAGGCAGCCCGATCAGTTTTGAATATCCTGTCTTGAAAGGCTTTAATTTCAAAGGTGGTATGCACCTATTGCCAGAATTTGTGGCTTTGACATTTGCCTTGGCCATTTATACGGCTGCGTTTATTGCTGAAAATGTCCGTGCGGGTATTCTTGCCATTCACAAGGGCCAAAGAGAAGCAGCACAGGCTTTGGGGCTTCGGCCAAACCGCGTCATGAGCTTGGTGATCTTACCACAGGCCCGCCGTGTGATTATTCCGCCATTAACCTCACAATATTTGAATCTTACAAAGAACTCATCTTTGGCGATTGCCATTGGTTATATGGATGTGGTTGCCACTTTGGGCGGTATTACATTGAACCAAACAGGCCGTGAGATTGAGACAATGCTTATGGTTATGGGGATTTATCTTGCCATTTCATTGACCATTTCTATGGGGATGAATTGGTATAATAATTCTGTGAAACTGGTAGATCGATAGGAGTTTTATGATGTCTGATACTGAAAAATTCGCTCCTGGATCTCATCCAGATTTGCCACCGCCACCAGGTACCATCGGTGTTGTTGGCTGGCTACGTCACAATTTGTTTTCAAGCATTGGTAACACCATCTTGTCACTTGTGACGATCTTTTTCCTTTATTGGTTGGTTACCAATGTGGCAAGCTGGTTTGTGCTTGATGCTGTGGTTGACGCCAGTTCTAGAGCCGAATGCCGCGAGATTGATTCGGGCGCATGTTGGGCTGTGATTACCAAGCGTATTGGGCAATTTGTCTATGGCTTCTATCCGCATGATGAAAGATGGCGTCCGAATGTAGCCTTTATCTTGTTGTTTGTTGCGGTTGCACCTTTGCTTTACCCAAATACACCTGCTAGAGGCAAAATGCTCTGGTTCTCTGCCGCTTATCCATTTGTGGCCTATTTCTTGCTGGTTGGCGGTATCTTGGGTCTTGAGCCTGTTGGCACAAATACATTTGGCGGCTTTATGTTGACCATGATTGTAGGTGTGACAGGCATTGCGGCATCATTGCCGCTTGGCATTGCGCTTTCGCTTGGACGGCAATCTCGTTTGTTATCAGTTCGCGTGATTTCGATCTCATTTATCGAATTTATGCGTGGTGTGCCATTGATTACCTTGCTCTTTGTGGCATCGACCATGTTGAATTATTTCTTGCCGCCAGGCACGACATTTAACCTGCTTCTTCGTGTGTTGATTATGGTGACATTCTTTGCCGCAGCCTATATCGCAGAGGTCATTCGTGGCGGGATTCAGGCTATTCCAAAAGGCCAATATGAAGCGGCATCTGCCATGGGGCTGAATTACTGGCAAACAACACGTCTTGTGACTTTGCCACAGGCTTTGAAGATATCTATTCCTGGTATCGTGAACACCTTTATCGGTCTTTATAAAGATACAACATTGGTGGTTGTCATTGGCTTGTTGGATCCGCTTGGGATTGGGCGTGCGGCCTTGGCTGATGCCAAATGGAATGGCTTATCAACTGAAACATATATTTTTGTCGCACTGTTCTTTTTCGTGAGCTGTTTTGCGATGTCACGTTATTCGCTTTGGCTAGAAAATCGCCTAAGCACAGAACATAAATAAAGGGTTGTCATTATGGCTAAATCAGCAAAAAAGTCTGACATTGTTGTAAAAATTACAGACATGCATAAATGGTACGGGCAATTCCATGTGCTGAAAGATATCAATCTTGATGTGGCACAAGGGGAACGTATCGTGATTTGTGGCCCATCTGGGTCAGGGAAATCAACATTGATCCGTTGTATCAATCGTCTGGAAGTGCACCAGCAAGGCAGCATCAATATTTATGGAACGGAATTGACATCTGATCTGAAGAATTTGGAGCAAATCCGTTCTGACGTAGGGATGGTGTTCCAATCCTTTAACTTGTTCCCGCATTTGACGGTTTTGGAAAATTGTACTTTAGCCCCAATTTGGGTTCGTAAAATGCCAAAGAAAGAGGCCGAAGCCATGGCAATGGAATATCTGGAGCGTGTGAAGATCCCTGAACAAGCAGCCAAATATCCAGGTCAGTTATCAGGTGGCCAGCAACAGCGTGTAGCGATTGCGCGTTCTTTGTGCATGCAACCAAAAATCATGCTATTTGATGAACCAACATCTGCGCTTGATCCAGAAATGATCAAAGAAGTTTTGGACGTGATGATTGAATTGGCTGATACGGGTATGACCATGCTTGTGGTGACACATGAAATGGGCTTTGCCAATAAGGTCGCTGACCGCGTGATCTTTATGGATGGTGGCGAGATCATCGAACAAAATGATCCAAAGACATTCTTTACAAAGCCAGAAAATGACAGAACAAAGCTATTCCTTAGCCAAATTCTTGATCACTAAACCGATTTTAGTGATCATTCACCTGTTTGAATAGGGGCGTCACTGGCGCCCCATTCAGCCCAAGAGCCGTCATATAGTGCAATGTCATCCTTGCCCAGCTGTGCGAGTGCTAAGGTTAAGCCTGCGGCGGTAACGCCAGACCCACAGCTTGTTATCGCTGGTCTGTTGAAATCAAATCCCACCTCTTGAAATAATGTTGTCAGCGCGTCGTTGTCTTTCAGGCATCCTGTTTTTTCATCCAACAGCGTTGTAATAGGCACATTCATCGCATCTGGCATATGGCCAGAACGCAGACCAGCGCGTGGCTCTGCCGCTTCGCCCGTAAAACGTGGGGCAGGGCGCGCATCAAGGATTTGTGCGGCTTGGCCTGTTTCAATATAGTTGCGCAACGCGTCAAACATCATGATGTGAGCCAATGGTTCAGCGGGTGTGAAATCACCTGCCTCTGGCATTTGTGCGGCCCCTGATACAACCGTTCCCCCAGCTGCAAGATAAGCAGGTAAGCCACCATCAAGAACAAAAACACCTTGCTTGCCAAATAGGCGCAACAGCCACCAACCTCTGGCAGACGATAAAAAGGGTGAATTATCATAAAAGATGATGCGGTGATGATTGCAAATGCCAAGGGCACGCATCATCTGAGTGAAAGTGGCAGTATCTGGCACCATATGCGGCAAATCAGATGCGGGATCAGCAATCGCGTCAATGTCAAAAAACTGCGCTTGTGGGATGTGCGATCTATCAAATTCCGCTTTGGCATCTCTGTTCATCGTTGGCAAAACAAAGGTGGCGTCAAAAAAGCGTGTATCAGGATCATTCAGCGCAGCAATCGCATCTGTGGCAGTGATTAAATGGCTCATTGATTTGCCTCTAACCAGCTTGGAATTGGTAGATTTTTTGAGGCCAAAAATTCAGGATTCCAAACCTTTGATTGGTATCTTTGCCCTGAATCACATAAAATGGTGACAATGCGATGACCAGGGCCCATATCTTTTGCCATTTCCACAGCACCAGCGATATTAATGGCAGAAGAGCCGCCAAGATACAGCCCTTCATGTGCCATCAGGTCATAGATAATCGGTAATGCATCTTCATCAGCGATTTGATAAGCGCGGTCGACGATAATATTTTCAAGATTCGCTGTGATGCGACCTTGCCCAATGCCTTCAGAGATTGAATTGCCTTCAGCCTTTAATTCCCCATTTTTATAATGATTAAATAGGGCTGAGCCGAGGGGATCTGCAAGGCCAATTTGAATATCTGGATTTTGTTGTTTTAAGTAAGATGACATGCCGCCCAATGTGCCACCAGAGCCAACGGCACAGATAAAGCCATCTAATTTTCCATTTGTTTGTTGCCAAATTTCAGGACCTGTGCCGTCAATATGACCTTGTCTATTGGCAATATTGTCAAATTGATTGGCCCAAATCACACCACCGCCCAGCTTATCTCTTAGGCTGTTAGCCAAAGTTTCAGAATAGCGTACATAGTTATTAGGATCACGATAAGGCACAGCTGGCACAAGCCGCAAATCTGCGCCACATAACCGCAAGGCGTCCTTTTTCTCTTGGCTTTGGGTTTCTGGCATTACGATCACAGATTGATAACCGCGTGAATTGCCAGCCAAAGTTAGGCTGATGCCCGTATTGCCTGCCGTACCTTCGACGATGATTCCCCCTTTGGTCAGCGCGCCAGATGCTTCTGCTGCCTCAATTATCCCCTTGGCAGCTCTGTCTTTGACGGAGCCCCCAGGATTGGCAAATTCTGCCTTGCCATAAATCTCGCACCCTGTGGCATCAGACACAGCGTTAAGACGAATGAGCGGCGTATTGCCGACCATTTCAAGAAAATTATGTGCAACAGATAGAGAGGTCATAGGGAAAACTCTTTTTTGGATAAAAGGCAGGTTTGCTACCCTCATTTATAGAAGCTTGGTTTTTTATGTCAAATCACAGAAAAGGCCATTTGACACAGCCTTTTTCTTTGTGGTTTCTTGATGCGTATTTTATCTGAAAAAAAATTGAATCTCTTATGCCTCATTTATATCTTGTAAGACATGCGAAAGCTGATGCCATTGCCGAAGAAGATCATTTGCGTTGTTTAACACCAGCAGGCCACAATGATGCTATGAAATTGGGCGGTTTGTTTGAACAAGGTCTTGCCCAACCTGATCTGGTTATTTGTTCCACGGCAATTCGCACACAACAGACCTATGAGGTGATGCAGGGTGCTGGCCTAAGGGCGAGAGATGTGCGCTTTGATGATGGGCTTTATCATGCCTCATCCGATTATATCTGGCATCATGTTAGGCAAGCTGACTGTGAGAGAGTGATGGTCATTGCTCATAACCCTGCCATGGCGATTTTGTTAAATAACCTTATTCCAGATAATCACATTCCCCCAGATTTGATGCATTTTCCCACTGCTACCATGGCGCATTTATCTTTTGATGCGGAAAATTTTCAAGCAATCACGGAAAACACATCGAAAATTCTTCATAGTTTGCAAAAAGGTGCTACGTTAACTTAGTTGGATAACATGATGGTCAGTTTACAATAAGGGTGAGTCAAATGAATTGGGATAATGCCAACCTGCCAAAAGCCTTTTTCGCTAGCGTTGCGACATATAGCACCAAAGCTTTTTTATATGATAAAATTGACGGCCAATGGGTGGGTCAAAATTGGGATGAAATCGCCGATAAAGTAAGACGTGTTTCATCTGCTTTGTTGGCCCTTGGGGTGCAAAGTGGCGACCGTGTCATGATTGCCTCTGAAAACCGTTCTGAATGGGCGATTTGTGATTTGGCGGTGATGTCTATTGGGGCCATTGTTGTGCCAGCCTATACCACCAACACCGAAGATGATCATCGTTATATCCTTGAACATTCTGGCGCTTGTTTTGCGTTTGTATCTGGCGGTATGGTTGCTTCTCGCGTGGCTTTGGCTGCTGCGCAAATTGCCGCTGTAAAATATATTGTTGCCTTTGATAAAGATGCCAATTTGACATCTGATAAAGGTACTGAAATTCATGATTTCACGGATATGTTGGCACAGCATGAACCGTGCTGTGATTTACCAAGCCGCATTGATGCCCAAAAGGCAGATGATACATGTTGTTTCATCTATACATCTGGTACAGGTGGCCGCCCCAAGGCGGTGATGTTAACGCATCGTTCTATTCAATCGAATATTGATGCCGCATCTGAATTATTGGATGAAGGAGATGCCAAGAAAAATGCGCGTTTCCTATCGTTACTGCCCTTGTCCCATTCTTATGAACATACCGCGGGCATGCATTTGCCATTCCAGATGGGAAGCGAGGTTTGGTATTGCGAAAGCCCAGATCAAATTGCGTTAAACTTAACCGAAGTTCAGCCAAGCTTGATGACAGCCGTACCGCGTCTTTATGAGGTGCTTCATGACCGCATCACACGCGGTGTCAAAGCCAAAGGCGGATTATCAGAAAAGCTGTTTTTCAAAGCCGCCGATCTCGGCGCGAAAAAAGCACAAGGCCAAAAGTTATCTTTGATCGAAGGCCTGCAAGATAAGGTGCTTGATAAATTGGTACGTGATAAGGTGCGCGGACGCCTTGGCGGCAATTTGAAATTCTTTGTCTCTGGTGGTGCGGCCTTGAACCCTGAGATTGGCTTTTTCTTCTTGGGGCTTGGTATTAATATTCTGCAAGGCTATGGCCAAACAGAGGCAAGCCCGCTGATTTCCGCAAACCGCCCTGGCAAGATCAGAATTGATACTGTTGGTCCTGCTGTGATGGGGGTTGAGGTTAAGATTGCTGATGACGGGGAATTGCTGGCGAGAGGCGAGTGCGTCATGAAAGGCTATTGGAAAGATGATGCTGCCACTGCTGCAACTGTGGTTGATGGCTGGTTGCATACAGGTGATATCGCTGAAATCTCAGATGATGGCTATATCTCTATCACAGGGCGTAAAAAAGACATTATTGTGAATTCAGGCGGTGATAATATCGCACCAGGGCGCGTTGAAGCGCTTTTGACCATCGAACCTGAAATTGAACAAGCGATGGTTGACGGGGATAAACGCCCTTGGTTGGTGGCTGTGATTGTGCCATCCGCTGAATTGGCTGGCATGTACAAAAATGATGATAAAAAGCTGAAAGAGGCTGTGCAAAATGCCGTTGATAGAGCCAATAGCCGCCTATCGCAGATCGAAAAGGTTAGACGCTTTGTTATTGCAGATGAACCTTTTGGCACTGAAAATGGCCAGATGACACCTACATTAAAAGCAAAACGCCATATTATTCGTGATATTTATGGTGATCGGATATCAGCCCTTTATCCCAAGAAATAACAGGCCAAAATCCTGAAATTTGCTTAAAGAAAGAGGTGTTGTGCCTCTTTTTTTTGGCAATCATGAAAGGATTTAAACCTTAGTCAGCCCATCTGCGTAAATAAATTAGGTGTTTATATCGCAAGATCACAAATATATGCGGAGTTAGTTCATGCCGTTTTACCAAAGACCTCTTATGGTGGCGATTCTGTCGTTCAGTGTTGCTGTTGCTTCATCTGCTGTCCAAGCACAAGCGAGAAAGGGTACTGTGGTATCAACGGCGTTTGTGGAAGAAGAAATCGTAGCTGATACCACCATTATTCCAGGGGCTGTTGTTGCACCGCCTGCGGTGGTTATTTCAGCTTTGCGCTCGGCACAAGTAACGCTTGAAGGCTTGCAGATTGGTGATTTTGTCCGAAAAGGGACCAAAATTGCCACACAAGATGTGCAAGATTTGCAAACACAATTGGATCTTTTGAACTTGCAAGAGGCAGATGCGAAAGCCAGATTGGCCGATATTGAGCGCAATATCGAATATGACATGATGCTTGCGGATTTGGCGCAATCACAGCTTGATCTTTTGACCAAAAAAGCAGAGCGTGCGGTGTCATTGGCGAATAAGAAAGCCATTTCAAGTGAAGCCGCTGAAACAGCGCAATCAGCACAATTAAATGCCACACAACAGGTGATTTTGCGCAAACAGTCAATTGACAGACAAAAAGCGTCAAAATCAGAGACAGAACGCACCATTGCACGGCTTGTCATTCAAAAAGCAGATCTTCAGCGTAATATGGCAAATGCGAATTACAATGCCCCAGAAAATGGTTTGATCCTATCCTTGCCAACCTATCAATCTGGCTTTGCGCGGCAGGGCGAAGAATTAGCGCGCATTCAAGGGTTTCGTGGTTTTGAAGTCGAAGCTGAATTACCATCATCCTATTTGACCTTTGTGCGTTCTGCAGATGAAATCGAAGCTGATGACGGGGCTGGCACCAAGATTGCATTGAAATTCCGCGCGGCCTTACCACAAGAAAACCGCCGCACCTCAACAAGACCTGTACGATTTACAGTCAATGATGATTTGCCACGCTCGTTATTTGCCAGCGGTGCCCGCATCGATATTGCTGTGCCAATCAGAGAGGCACAATCATCTTTACTTGTGCCGCAAGATGCCATTATCCCTGTGGCAGGCGGTCATGTCGTGTTTGTTTTTGATGAGGGTAAAGCCGTGCGGCAAATCGTTCGCCTTGGTGGCACCATTGGCGAGAATGTTATCATTACGTCAGGCGTGGTGGCTGGCGAGCGCGTGATCATAAAAGGCAATGAAGGGCTGAGTGACGGCACAGACGTAAGAGAAGGCACGCCACCAAAACGCAAAGCCCCAACAGATGGCGGTGAAGAGGCGGACGCTGTGCAAGAGGATGTTCTGCAAACCGAATTGGCTGATGATGCGCAGGTTTGGTTATTGGAATGGACCACGCCGCGTGGTGATAATTCCGCTGAATTGACGCTATCAAGCAAAGCGAACCTCTATGATGGTGAGCCAATTCGCGTTACCCGCGATGGTGATATGATCGCCTTTGATGCAGAAGTTGTCTTGCCATTTGGCATTTTGACCTTGTCATTTTCTGGCACGGTCACAGGCGATACTATGGCTGGTGAGATTACCTTGAGCGGCCTGCCAAATGGCAGAACACCGACATTTGCCTTTAACGGAAAGGTGAAGTGATGATTACGCTTATTCGTGCAGCGATTGAACGGCCTGTCGCAGTTCTTGCTTTCATTGTTGGGATTGTGATGTTTGGGTATTTGGCATTGACCACAATCCCCATTCAGATGTCACCAGATATCGAAAAGCCGATTTACCAAGTGCGTGTCTCTTGGGCAGGGGCGGCACCAGAAGATGTTGATAGAGAGATTGTCAGCCGCCTTGAACAAGAGCTTGGCAACCTATCCCAGATTGAAGAGATTTCCTCTTCCTCTTCAACAGGTTCAGCGCGAGTCACCCTGACCTATAGCATTGGCACTGATATGGACAAGGCCTTAACGGTGCTGTTGTCAAAATTGGCTGGCATCACAGGCCTGCCTAGTGAGGCGCGCGCGCCGCAAGTGCGCACCTCAAATTCAGATGATTCCCCAATTGCCCGTATGGCATTGGTGCCACTGAATGATCAAAGTGATTCAGGGGTTGATGTCGAAGAGCTTGGTAATTTTGTGCGCACTCAGGTTGTTGACCCATTAAGCCGCATTAATGGTGTTGCTGAAATCACTTTTAATGGGGGCGGGGCGCGCCAAATGCGCGTGATTGTCGATGAAGATCGGCTGGCAGCTTATCAATTAACAGCCCAAGATGTTTTTAATTCCCTTCGCAATGCCACCACTTTGCGCACCGTTGGGCGCATTAATGAAGGCAAGCGGACTTATGTTGTGCGTGCTGAGGCAATTTCCTACACGCCAGAAACAGCTAAACAGATTGTGATCCGCGCGGCCACCGCGCAAAATGGGCTATTTGTGCCGATCTTGTTAAAGGATGTGGCAGAGATAGAATTTGAGGTCACAAGGCGCGAGAGCTATCGTCGTCTTAACGGTCAAGATGCTGTGATTATTAACGCATTGCGCGAGCAGGGCACCAATGTGGTGCAAACGATGGATGTGATGCGTGATCGTGTGGCAGAGTTAAATGAAACGGTTCTTGCGCCGAATAATTTAAGGCTCAATATTGTCTTTGATGAAACAGGCTATATTGCGTCTGCGATTGATCTTGTGAAGCAAAATATTTGGGTGGGCGGCACACTTGCCTTGGTGATTTTGCTGTTATTCTTGCGCTCTATCTTTCCGACTTTGGCGATTTTTGTGGCAATTCCTGTTTCTGTTATTGGCACCTTTGTTGCGATTGCAGGGCTGGGCTTGTCCATTAATGTGATTTCACTTGCGGGGCTTGCCTTTGCGGTTGGCATGGTTGTTGATGCCTCGATTGTTTCGATGGAAAATATCTTTAGATTGCGCCAGCAAGGTGTGCCAGCCCCAGAAGCTGCTTATCATGGTGCGCGGCAGGTATGGGCGCCAATCCTAGGCTCTGCCTTGACCACTGTGATTGTGTTTGTGCCAGTTGTTTTGCTTGATTTGCCTGTTGGTCAATTATTCCGTGATATCGGTATCGCCATTTCGGTATCGGTGCTGATTTCTGTGTTTGTCTCAGTCACCGTGATCCCCGCCTTATCATCTTATTTATTGCGTGGTGATGCCGAACGATTTGCCAAACCAATGCGCTTGCCTGTGATTGATTTTCTTGGTTCAAAATTTGCAACTGCCATTGTGAATTACGCAAAATTGGCTGTGAAAGCAAAGACCATCGGTGTTGTGATGGTGGCGTTATTATTGGCGTTATCTGTGGGCGTGACAGCGCGCCTTATGCCAAAGCTGGATTATTTGCCTGATGGGAATGCCAATTTCTTGCTGGCGCGTATTTTGGTGCCACCAGGCTATTCGGTTGAAGAATCAGCCAATATTGCGGCAAAGATGGAAAATGCGGCGCGTCCTTTGTGGGAAAAAGATACTTTGGGTGATAAACAGCCGAAGATTGATAAATTTTTCTTTGTGGCTTTTAATGGTGGCGGTTTTGCAGGAGCAACAGCCGCAGATCCTGCGCGTGTTACAGAATTAAGACCAACCTTAATGCGGCCTATTTTTTCAGAACCTGGGGCGCGTGCTTTTGTCTTCCAAGCCTCCTTATTTGGTCGCTCTGTTGGCGGTTCACGTTCAATTCGCTTGAATTTAACAGGGCCAGCTATTGAAAATTTGCAACCTGTGGCGCAACGCTTATCGGAATTGCTTGATGTCTCATTCCCTCAAGATGATGGGAACCAATTGCGGATTATCCCCTCATTGGATTCAGGCACGCCGCAAATCAGAATTGCACCACGCGCCGATATGCTTGCCAGAATTGGTATGACAGCATCTGAATTTGCCACAGCCATTGATATTTTCAATGATGGCATGTCTGTCACCGAAGTGCCAATCCAAGGCCAGCTGGTTGATCTGGTGCTAGAAGGGCGCAATGCAGGTGATTTAAGTTTGGCTGACTTAAACGCTTTGCCAATTGTTACACGCAATGGCGATGTGATGCGCGCTGATCAAATCGCGGATATCACGATTGTCAGTGCGGAACAATCCATTCGTCGTCTAGGCGGCAAACAAGCCTTGACCATTCAATTGCGTCCTGTTGAAGAAATCGCGCTTGAAGATGCGATTGCCACTATTGAAACAGCGATTTTGCCTGAAATCAAAGATTTTGCGGCTGATAAAAATGTCACAGTGGCTGTTAGCGGGGCCGCTAGTGCCTTGGCCGAAACATGGGCGGCAATGCAAGCCAATGTCGCAACCGCAATTGGCGTGATTTTCTTATTATTGGTGATCTTGTTGCGGTCATTTGTTTTGCCGCTTGTGATTATTGCCGCAGTACCAGTGGCCGCCGCAGGGGGCATTATCGGCCTATCATTGATCAATCTTTATATCCGCCAGCCGTTGGATATGCTGACCATGCTTGGCTTTGTGATCTTAACAGGGATTGTTGTGAATAACGCGATTTTGTTGGTAGAACAAACTGTGCTGCAAATCAGAGAAGAGGGCATGGCCGTTGACCAAGCCATTATCGAAGCGACAAGAAACCGAATTCGTCCTATTTTTATGTCCACTTTGACATCATTATTTGGGCTTGTGCCTTTGGTGATATTCCCAGGGGCTGGCTCAGAACTGTATCGCGGTATTGGGACTGTGGTATTTGGCGGACTTGCGCTATCAACCATTGCGACCTTATTTATTGTGCCGCCTATGTTATCTGTGTTCAGAGATGCCGTGGTGCGGTCAGCCACCCAACGCAAGATTGATATCAAAATGCAGGTGGAGAACAGCTAATAAGCTAGCTCCACCTGATCAGTCCGATGATCGCTGAAGCAATATAGAAAAGCTGTAATGAGAAAAACGCCCAGCGTTTATCTATGATGCCCCATATGGCAAATAACAAGGCTGATATCAAAAGTAGGGCGAAACCTAATACTTCGTTGCCTGTGTTGGATGCGATTAACAGCGCATAAAGGATCGCAAGAACAGAGCCTGAGACTTCAAAAATTGAAATTAATTTTCTTTTTTCCATAATTGAAGGCCTCTATATTTGTGGTTTTTGGATGATTTTGACAGTGACAAGCGGCCATTGAAATGATGCAAGATCACGATCCATGTGAAAAGGCCAACCAGCCAAATGCCCATTTCCAAGCCCTCTGGTGATGGGCGATCTTGTGATTGTAAAAATGTGGTGCCACAACCCATACACATAATGATTGCTCTTTCACGCTGTAATTTTTGAAACCCATACTGGCATATCGCGCCACCTTAATGGGGTCAAGATAATGTTGTTTGCACATGGCTGTAAAACCGCTATCTTCACACGCGTTATCTATATTAGAAGGTATCCGAATATGCGTTTTTTCATTCTTGTGGCAATGCTTGGTTGTTTGATGCAGACAGCACAAGCCTTGACGATTAAAAAAGGTCAGGTCCTTTCTGGTGGCAAGGCCGTCCCAGCACATGAAACAGAAACAGCCAAGAAAATGATCGCCAAACATGGGTATTTCATAACAGGTAAAACATTAGTGGTCGCGGCAGGGGCGAACACTGTTGTGTTGGATATGAATGATTTGATTGGCAAATCACAAGATGAAATCACAGCAATTTTGGGCGAAGAAATCTCAAATAATTATGTGGAAGCTTCAGATGTGGGGCGTGTGGCAGCCGAAGAGGCGGTATCAGCGTCTCGTGAGGCGATTGGCGATGAAGTGGCTGATAAAATCACAAGAGATGTCACAAATGAAGTGGCAGCAGAAGTCGCAGCTTCAATCGGTAGCGATATCGTATCAGCTGTATCAGCAGAAATCGCAGCAGAAGTGTCCGCACGGGTTGAAGAGCGCGTTAAAGCGTTTGAACAAAATGGTCAGACAGAGTTGGATTGCCAACGTGATGCTGATGGTAATTGCATCTAGCAAACGAAAAAGAAATATAAATAACAGGTGCAATGGATCTTATTCATTGCGCTTTCTCAAGCGAAAGCAAAGCCATAGCTAAGACATGAGAGTTATTTAAATTAGTTCGGAAAAGTGGCTCCCCGGGACGGATTCGAACCGCCGGCCAAGCGATTAACAGTCGCTTGCTCTACCGCTGAGCTACCGGGGAATAACCTTGGATGGGCGCGTTATCTAAACTGAAATTCACAGCCTATCCACTCAGTGCAGATTGTATAGCAACAGCACCTTCGAAGGTCAAGCGGTGAAAAACAGGTAAAAATAAATTATTTTTCCGATGCTTATTTGTCTTTTATTGTGGCCTGATCACGGCGATGGCAATAGATGCAAGATATCTGAAACGGCGCGATCCAAAGCTGGTTGATCAAGGCCAGATAACGTGACTGAACCAAGCGATTTTCTATCATGTTTTTGGCTAGCCCTTTGATAGGCAGGGTCATAATGATCGTGCAAAATTGCGCTAATAAATTGGTCAAAATCACCATTATTCAGCAATCTTTGCCAGCTTTGTGTGACCTCATAACCATGGCGGGTATGCATGCCTTCCACCAAATGGCTTAATTTATCATTACCACGATCCATTAAATGCGCATAATCGCCTTTTAACAGCGCAATTCTGGTGGCGTCATCTGCTTTGATTTCAATCTTAGGGGCTTGTGACATAGCATGCCATAAATCCTTTGGTAGGCTAAGATTACCGATGCGGCTGCTTTCTGCTTCAACAAAGACAAAATTGTGGCCAATTTTCTGTTTGCTTAAGGGATTTGTGTCTGTTGTTCGTTGTGCTTGGCGCATCGCCTCATATAAGCGAGATTCAAAAAGCCGTTGTGGTGGCTGATCTTGGTCTGGCATTTGACCTAGCAAAGAGCCCCTGTGACAGGCCAGCCCTTCAAGATCGATGATCGTTGCCCCATGAACCGATAAAGCCTGCAATATCTTGGTTTTTCCCGTGCCAGTTGGGCCAGATAAAATACAAATCTCAAGATTTTTCGGCAGGTCCTGAAGGGAATCTAGCACTGATTTACGATAGGTTTTATACCCCCCTTGTAGCAGAAAGCTGGCCCAACCCACTTCACCGCAGATATGAGCAAAGGCGCGCGATCTTTGTCCCCCACGCCAACAATGGATTAAGGGACGCCAATTTTCTGGCTTATCTGCTAAATGGGTTTGGATATGGCGGGCAATGTTGGCTGAAACAAGGGCCGCACCTATGCGTCTTGCAACAAAGGGGCTTTGTTGTTTGTAAAGCGTGCCAATATGAATGCGTTCCTCATCTGATAACACAGGCAAATTGATCGCGCCCCCTATGTGGTCATCTGCAAATTCAGATGGTGCACGCACATCAATAATCATATCAATGCGTGCATCATGCCATGATGTCAGAGTTTCGATAGGCGCAGGCATAGTCTAATGTAACTCAATCATGATGGCAGGGCTATCTTTTACAAGAGCGCCGATCACTTTGGCATCGTAATCTGCCAATTTTGCTATGAGATCTGCGCTGTTGCTTGTGGGAATGACGGCTAGGATACCGCCAGAGGTTTGCGGGTCGTATAATAAAGGCAGCCGCCAATCTTGCATAAGCGACGGGGCAATAATCAGATTTGTGGCTTGTTGGTTTTGAAATGTCATTGATGATGTAATGCCATTTTCAAGCGCAGATTGCACATCTTTCAGTAAAGGTAGCTGATCCAAATATAAGCGTATGCCCCATTTTTCAGGCAATCGCGCTAATAAATTCGCGGCATGGCGCGCGAGGCCAAAACCTGTAATATCAGTCATCGCAACCGCGCCAGCTTCGAAACATGCTTTTGCGGCCTGCTGGTTTGAGGTTAGCATGCCTGCCAGTAATGCATCATAGGCATGGGATGATAATTGATTGCGCATCAGCGCCGCCAAACCCACACCTGTTCCCAGCTTTTTGGTCATCACAAGGTGATAATCTTGTCTGGGCGACGCATCATCAAAATCATAGCTATGGGGACCAGAGACTGCCAAGCCAATGGCTGATGATTTACCCTGTGCCGTATGTCCCCCCACAAGCTGAGTATCGGCATCTGATAACGCCAATAGGACACCAGATAATAATTGTGTGGCCATCATGGTTTGATGCGCTTCATCAGCCTCTTCAAGGGTGACATGCGCTTGGGCAAAGGCTGGTATGGCACCTGCCACATATAAATCACTTAACGCATGCTGTACGGCGATTTTTGCAAATATAAAAGGATCAGGAATCATTTGTGAGATGCTGTCAAAGCTATGACGTAAAGGGGCATTAATGGCCGCTGTTAGGCTGGCATCTTCGGCAGAGCGAGCTGTCTCATCAGCGCACATCAAATCTGGCTTAGCGCCGTTATTGATCGCAAATTCTCTGGCATCTTGCATGGCGTTATCAAGCGCGCTTGCACTGGCTTTGGCCGCACATCCTGCACAACGCATAGGCGCAAAAATAGGATCGCTTAAGGCCGCTTTTTTTCTGCGATAAAGGGGCAGGGGCGTGATGGCTTCTTGGTGCATCTCTGGCAGGATAGAAAATTTATCCATAAAGGCTTTATCGATACGTTTTTTCAGCCACCACCAAAAGCGGCCATAGGAAGCAAGCACCCCTCTTGTGGCAATGGCCTTGCCGTTTCCTGTGCCAATAAGCGCAAGATAGCGTTTTTGTGGTTGCCATCTCTGCAATGGTTTTTGATCGACATAGCGGCGAATATTCTTTGCCAACACCGCACCAGCTCTGACCGCAAAAACCCCTGCTTTTTCCCGCGGGGCATGAGTTATGCTTGCCACATCACCTGCGGCAAATAGGCTGTCATGAACAGGGCTTTGTAATGTGGGGCCTACTTTGATAAAGCCCTTATCATCAAGCATATCATTATGCGCTGATGCCAATGATTTGACAAAGGCTGCGGGTTTTACGCCTGTCACCACAAAATTCACGCCAGACGGATAGTGCATTCCTGTTGCATCATACAAGGCGCGATCTGTCATTTCGGTAATTGCCACCCCTTCATGAAGGGTGATGCCAGCTGATTGACACTGGTCTCGCACCAATTTGGCCGCCTTTTTGGGCAATGTTTTTAAAATAGATTCTGATCTAGAAAAGACATTAATATCAGGGGCTTGCGATTTATATCTCACAGATAAAGCGAATGCCATTTCCATGCCAGCAACACCAGCACCAATGATATTTACGGTATTTGTACTTGGCAGATGATCTGGAATTTTTGACACACAATGTGAGATAGGCTTAACAGCAATTCCATAGCGATCTGCGCCTTTTATCGGGCTGAGGTCAGGCAAGGCACCACTATTGATGGATATAATATCATAACGCATCGCGGGGTGGTTTTTGATCGCAATTTGTCGCGCATTTGCATCAATGGCTGTGACTTCATCATGAATAAAATTGGCACCAGCAAAGCTGGCAAGGCGTACCAAATCAATATGGATCTCATCTTTATCCCATACCCCCTCAATATAGCCTGGCAACATGCCAGAATAAGGAGCGTTGGTCACATCACTGATCAGGGTAATTGTTAGGCCATCAATGGGCCGCATGCCAAAGGATTTCAGCACATTAACATGGGCATGACCACCACCGATCAGCACCAAATGCAATTGTGTGGGAGAAAAGCGGTTTTGATTCAAATCGCATTAACCTTGCCCGCATAATAAGACATAGGCGGGGTATCTGTTTCATGTTGATGGATGGCCAAAACCTCACCCACATGGATGATATGGTCACCGCCATCATATTGCGCATAGGGCCGACATTCCAAAACACAAGGACAGCCCGTGATAAGAGGGGCGCCATTTTGGCCTATTTGCCAATCTACTGTGGCAAAGCGGTCTTCATGATCTGTGGCAAAGCGCGTGCATAACGCGCCTTGATCTGCGCCAAGAAAGGCAATGGAAAAAGAGCTTGTGTTTGCAAAATCTTCTGCGCTTGAATTGCCTTTGATCAAAGACCACAACACCAAACGTGGGTTCAAAGACACAGACGCGAAAGAATTGACAGTTAATCCATAAGGGCGGCCATCGTCTTTGATGCAAGATACAATGGTGACACCTGTTAAAAATTGCCCCATTGCGGCTTTGAAGTCTGCATCTGTGATTGTTGCGCTCATTGACAAATCATCCCTCTCACTTGATCAATTCTCTAGCTATACGATTTCAAGGGTGACGTTGGACCGCCAATCCCCATTATTCAAGAAAATAATCAGACCTTTTCGGAAAAAATCGATAAATCCAGCTCTTTGGCATAACATCAGCCAATAGCACAGCCAAAAAGATCATGATACAGCCGACAATCGCAAGCCATGTCAAAGATTGTGATAATAATAACCAGCCCGCAATCACCGCAAACACAGCCTCAAGTGACATAATAAAGGCAGCGGCGGTTGTATTGGCGTGGCGTTGGGCCACAAGTTGTAATGTGTAAGCGATACCAACTGAAACCGCCCCAGCATAAACCAATTCTTGCCAAACAGGCAGGAAATCAGCCAAAGCAGGTGCCTCAAAAATGACAGCTGCGA